>JAJYUU010000165.1 GCA_021792405.1 Actinomycetes bacterium | reverse complement strand
CGGCAGCCGCGCGGCGAGATCCTCAGCCGGGTCACCAACGACATCGACAACCTGCAGCAGTCGATGCAGCAGGCGCTGAGCCAGCTCGTTACGTCGCTGCTCACCATCGTCGGCGTGCTCACGCTGATGTTCATCGTGTCCTGGGAACTGGCGCTGATCGCCCTGGTCACCATCCCGGCGTCGGCGGTCACGATGCGGAAGATCGCGCAGCGGGCGCAGCCGCAGTTCATCAAGCAGTGGAAGTACACCGGGCAGCTGAACGCGCACATCGAGGAGATGTACACCGGGCACGCCCTGGTGACCGCTTTCGGGCAGCGGGACGAGGCGATGCGGGCCTTCACCGAGCAGAACGAGGCCCTGTTCAACGCCAGTTACCGGGCGCAGTTCATCTCCGGCGCCATCCAGCCGGTGATGATGTTCATGTCCAACCTCAACTACGTGCTGGTGGCAGTCGTCGGCGGGCTGCTGATCGCCGGCGGCTCGCTGACGCTCGGCGCGGTCACCGCGTTCATCCAGTACTCCCGCCAGTTCAGCCAGCCGCTCACGCAGGTGGCCAGCATGGCCAACCTGCTGCAGTCCAGCGTCGCGTCGGCGGAGCGGGTGTTCGCGCTGCTGGACGCGACCGAGCAGGCACCCGATGCTGCTGAGCCGGCTCGCCCGGCCGGAGCAGCAGCCGGGCCGTCGGCCGTGGTGCGCGGCAAGGTGGAATTCGACGACGTGTCGTTCCGGTACTTGCCGGACCGGCCGCTGATCGAGCACGTCTCGCTGACCGTCGAGCCAGGCCAGACCGTCGCCATCGTCGGCCCCACCGGGGCAGGCAAGACCACCCTGGTCAACCTGCTGATGCGCTTCTACGAGGTCGACTCGGGCAAGATCCTGCTCGACGGCGTCGACACCGCCGCCATGAGCCGCGCCGAACTGCGCGGGCTCACCGGGATGGTGCTGCAGGACGCGTGGCTGTTCGGCGGCACGATCGAGGACAACATCGCTTACGGCTCCCACGGGGCCAGCCACGAGCAGGTCGTGGCGGCGGCCAAGGCGACCTACGTGGACCGGTTCGTCCGGACGCTGCCGGACGGCTACCAGACAGTCCTGGACGACGAGGGCACCAACGTCAGCGCGGGGGAGCGGCAGCTCATCACGATCGCCCGCGCGTTCCTGGCCAGGCCCGCGGTGCTCATCCTGGATGAGGCGACCAGTTCGGTGGACACCCGGACCGAGGTGCTGATCCAGCGCGCCATGGCGTCTTTGCGGCAGGGGAGGACCAGCTTCGTGATCGCTCACCGGCTGTCCACGATCCGCGACGCCGACGTGATCCTGGTGATGGAGGACGGCCGCATTGTCGAGCAGGGAACGCACGCTGGCCTGCTCGCCTCCGGCGGCGCGTACGCGCGGTTGTACCAGGCCCAGTTCGCCCAGGCCATGGCGGAGGTTGCCTGAGCTGAACAGCTTGGCGTCATGCGCCTGCGCCTTGGCCTGAAGATCCGGGACCGAGTAACCGATCTCCCGGATGTCCTCTTTCAGGCCGTCGATCCTGGTGCGTCGCGCGCATTCACCGGGCAACTGCGTGCCGAGCGGAACCGAGTGGCGGCCGAGCCCCGTTCCCGAACTTAATCGGTCTTCTCGCGGCGGGCCCGCACGGTCAGCGGAACCACAGCAGTGGTACTGGAGCCGTCGCTCTAGCGACCGCGCTAGGCCAGGTGCAGTGGTTCGGCGCGAGGCTGACCAAGATCAACATAGCGGGGGAGGAGCGGGGGAGAACGTATGGCCGCGGGCGGAAGTTGCGGCCGGACCCGGAGCGGGGCACGCTTGCGGGGTGCCTGCGGCAGTCGGGGAGTTGCTGGACCGCGTCGGAGTCGGCTCGGCCGATGTTGTTGCCGACGAACTGCCCCATAACCGGTGGCTGAGTCCCGGCGTGTGGCGGATCCGTACCCGTGCCGGGCGGCTGGCCGTGCTGAAGTACACAAGCTCGGATCGCAGCCAGGGCAGCACGGCGTGGGACGCGCACTGGACAGCCCGTGATCGCGACCCGCGGCGGTGGACGTACTGGTGCCGGGAGCCCCTGGCCTACCAGCACGATCTGGCCGGTGCATATGCCGGGAGCGGCATTGAGTCACCGGGTTGCCTGGGAGTGGACGTGAGCGGCAGCGACGCGGTGCTGCTGCTGGACTGGGTCACCGATCAGCCGGGCGAGGCGTGGCCAATGCCGGGCTACGGCCCGGCGGCGGAAGCGCTGGGACGCGCCCAGGCTCCGTTCCTGCTTGGGCGGCCGATGCCGCCGTTCCCCTGGCTCAGCGAGCGCTTTCTGCGTGAGTACAGCGCAGAGAAGCCGGCCGACTGGGAGCTCCTGGACGACGACGACGAGGCGTGGGCGCATCCTGTCGTCGCCGAGACCTTCCCGGCCGGGCTGCGGGATGGTGTGCTCTTCGTCCACGCGCACCGGGAACGGCTGTACCAGATCAGCGCGGCACTCCCGCGCACGTTCTGTCACCTTGACTTCTGGCCCAAGAACCTGTTCCGCCGCCCCGGCGGCGAGATCGTCCTCATTGACTGGAGTTTCGCTGGTAACGGGGCTATCGGCGAGGATCCCGGGAACCTGGTGCCCGATTCGGCGCTGGACCACTTCGTTGCCGCTGACCAGCTGCCTCGCCTCGAGCAGGCGGTGTACGAGGGCTACCTGCGCGGACTGCGGGCGGCAGGCTGGCGTGACGATCCCCGGCTGGTCCAGCTCGGGATGTGGTCGTCGGCGGTGAAGTACGACTGGCTCGCCCCGCTGACCCTCGAGCAGGTCCGCCAGGAGCGGCAGTACCGGTACGGCGGAGCCGGTGAGATCGATGCCGCCGTCAAGTTCCGCGAGCGCAGCCGCGTGCTGCTGTTCAACGCCCAGTGGGCCCGGCGAGCGATCGAACTCGCCGGCCGGCTCGGCCTTTAGCAGGGTGCGAGTCAGGTCGGGTAGCTGTCGGTTGTTACGGGCAGGCTGACGACACCCGACGCGCTGGGTTCGATGCCATACTCCGCGAGCCAGGGGTCGGTGATGCGGCGACGGGCGATGACCGCCGAGGTCGCCGGCCGCGCGGCCGGCAGGAAGCGTCGTTCGCGCTCCGCTCTTGCGTACTTGCCGTCACGGAGCGGCTTCTGCGGCGGCCTGCCGGACTCGTCACTCATGCCGTATCGCAATAACGTGGCGTCCCCGCTGGCCGGGGTCTCGGTGGTGCGAGCCCGCCCTGATCCGGATCCCGGCAAGCCGGACACTGGCGGGCCCGTGAAGATACCTGCTGTGGCCACGCTGCGCGCCGCGATCCCGGACCCGCCCGCGGTGGCGCCCGCAAAATCCGGGTGCGGTCTGACGGCGAGGTGGTGTGTGATCGGGGCATGACGATTGCGCTGGGCGAGCCGGGAGTCGGCGGGCTGAGTGAGGCTGTCGACGCGCTGCGGGACTGGCAGCACGAAGGGGCGCCGATGCAGCTGCATCCGGGGGACGTGGGCTGGTTCTGGCGGTTCGGTGCAGAGGCGACGGCCGCGGCGGTCCGGACCTGGAGCCGGGACGGGCAGATTCTCGCCGTCGGGCTGCTGGATGGTCACGATCTGCTGCGGATGACGATCGCGCCAGAGGCTCAGCGGGACGAGGAACTGGCGCGACGGCTGGTTGCCGACGTGACTCAGCCGGAGCATGGCGTGCTGGCGCAGGGGACGGTCTACATCGAGGCGCCGGCGAGCGCGCTTATCCAGGGCCTGCTGGCCGGGGAAGGCTGGGATACCGACGAGCCCCGGACGCCGCTGCGCCGCGATCTCGGGCAGCCGGTAAAGGATCTGGGAGTGCGGATCGAGGTAACCGGGCCGGAGCAGGCGCACGTGCGGGCCGCTGTCCAGCGGTCGGCGTTCGACCGGTCGACGTTCACCGACGATCGCTGGCATACGATGGCGGCCGCATCGCCGTATGCTGACGCCCGGTGCCTGGTCGCCTACGACGACCAGGGCAACGCGGTGGCGGCAGTGACCGTGTGGTCGGCCGGTCCAGGAAAGCCAGGGCTGCTGGAGCCCATGGGCGTGCACCGCGACCATCGCGGTCACGGCTACGGCAAGGCAATCTGTGTCGCCGCGGCGGCCGCACTCCAGGAACTTGGCTCGTCCAGCGCGATCGTCTGCACCTCGAGCTCCAATGCCGGCGCCGTCGCCACCTACAAGTCGGCCGGTTTCCAGCCGCTCCCTGAGGTACGGGACCGGCGCCGGGACGCCTAGCGCTTCAGAGCCGCGGACGGGGCGAGCTCGGCCGGGCCGCGGGGTGTGCCGAGCCGAGGCTGCGCTGGCGCTGCAACGCCGCTGGTTGCGCGCCGATAATGCACATTATGTTAAGTCAGCTGTCCGGGCCGGTCATTACCCTGCTGCGGGCGCTGCCGGAGCTGAGCGCAGTCGCCTCGCAGTCGGTCGGCACGTGCATGCGCGCGGCGTCAGGTCATTTCGCCAGGTTGTAGATAGTGCCGCCGGTTCCCGCGAGGCTGTGGAAGGCTGAGAGCAACCTGGGCGCGCCTCTGCGTAGCGTCCAGGCATGGCAGGGACAGACGAACGGATCACCGCCGTGGAGACGCGAGTAAGGCAGCTCGAGACTTGGGCCGGGCCGGGCCAGATTGAGGTCCTCGCGACAGGCCTGCGGGGCATCCGCGCCGACATCACCATGATGCGCCGCGTACAGGATCGGCATACGGCTCAGCTCAGCCGGCTAACCGGCGATGTCGCGGTGCTGAAGTCCGATGTCGCGGGCCTCAAGACCGATGTCGCGGGCCTCAAGACCGATGTCGCGGGCCTCAAGACCGATGTCGCGGTGCTGAAGTCCGACGTCGCGGGCCTCAAGACCGATGTCGCGGGCCTCAAGACCGATGTCGCGGGCCTGAAGACGGATGTCGCGGTCCTGAAGACGGATGTCGCGGTCCTGAAGACGGATGTCGCGGTCCTGAAGACGGATGTCGCGGTCCTCAAGGCGGATGTCGCGGGCCTGAAGACGGATGTCGCGGGCCTGAAGACGGATGTCGCGGAGATGAAGCTGGGGATACGGGAGATTCTGCGGCGCTTGCCGCAGCAGCCGGCGCCGCGCTGACGACCCTGCGCCCAACCAAAGCGCCCGGCGGATCGCGCAATCCCGAGAAATGCCAGGAACGAGGCTCTCCGCCCGTCCGGACGACTTCCGGCGCTCGCCGTCGAGCATGCCTCGCCATCGGAGGTGCTGACCTGCCAGCGGCCAGGGTGACACCGTGGACGCGGAAGTCGCGCTGCGCCAGCAGTGGCTTCCGGCTTCCTCATGTCCCTTCACGGGCGCGCGGGTTAGAAGCACTTGGCGGCTACGACGGAGCGGAAAGGCACCGTCATCGTCTCGCCGATGCCGCCGACCAGGCGCACGCCTGTCACCCTGACGGTCTCGGCGGAATAGTTCTGCAATTCGTAGAAGCCGTTGGCAAGGGTCTTGCCCGGGGAGCACTGCACGCCAACTGACCAGTTCCTCGCGGTGCCGAGCGGCGGAGTCCCGAACGGGATCTGGGTGACGACAAGTCCCAGGGTGACCCCGAGAACCGCTACGGCCGATCCGGTGATCACCAGCGTTCGCAGCTTCACGTCTCTCAACTCCTTGTTCTGGCCCCTATTCTTGTGCGTCCGGAACCGGTGTGCCGGAAGGCTTTCTGGCATCGTGGCAAGCGGGTGTCGATCCGGCGACGGCGATTTCGTAGGGAGAGTGAGGGCCGGCCGGAGACCGGCCCCGTACGACAACCAGGAGCGATCATCATGACGCAGTACCTGCTCGCGCTCTACCGCGACTATGCCGTTCCCGCGGCCCCGGAAAGAAGCAGGCAGGTGTGGGCCGGCGTCAACGCCCTCGGCGACAAGGTGACGGACGCCGGCGCGTTCGTGTTCAAGGGCGGCCTGCGAGGGGGCCCGGAGTCGGCAACCGTGGTGCGCCAGTCCGGTGATGAGTTCCTGATCACCGACGGGCCGTACACCGAGACCAAGGAGCACCTCGCCGGATTCTGGATCATCAACGCCGCCGACCTCGATGAGGCCCTGGAATGGGCCAAGCGCGCCGCGGCCGCGGAACTGCGGCCGATCGAGGTCCGCCCGCTCTTTGGCGGGGACCTCGATGACGCGATCAGGGTTAACGCGTCCGAGGGGCAGTGACCGTATCCGTGCGGCGGCCGTACCTGGCGCAGTGACTGTCGAGGCTGTCTTTCGCCGTGAGTACGGGCGCTGCGTCGCGACCCTGATCCGCTTCCTTGGTGATATCGACGCGGCCGAGGAAGCGGTCCAGGACGCCTTCACCGTAGCGGCCGCCAGGTGGCCGCTGGACGGCCAGCCGCCCAATCCCGGCGCGTGGATCGTCACGACCGCCCGCAACCGGGCAATCGACCGGCTGCGCCGCGAGTCGGTCCGTGCGGAGCGGCACGCGCAAGCGCATCACCTGTACGCCGCCGCCGCGGCAGACCATACTCCGCCGCAGGAGGAGACCGTGCCCGATGACCGGCTCCGGCTGATCTTCACTTGCTGTCATCCGGCGCTGAACCAGGCCGCCCAGGTCGCGCTGACCCTGCGACTGCTCGGCGGGCTTGAAACGCCGCAGATCGCGCGGGCGTTCCTCGTTCCCGATGCGACTATGGCCCAGCGCATCGTCCGGGCTAAGCGCAAGATCCGCGACGCCCGCATCCCCTACCGCGTGCCTGGTGAAGCCGACCTTCCCGGCCGCCTCACGCCCGTACTGGCAGTCATCTACCTGATCTTCAACGAGGGTTACGCGGCGACTGCCGGCCCGCTGGTGCGCCTTGACCTATGCGCCGAGGCGATCCGGCTCGCCCGCATCCTCGCCGGGCTGATGCCCGACGAGCCTGAGGCGCAGGGGCTGTTGGCGCTGCTGTTGCTGCTGCACGCCCGCAGCGCCGCCCGCGTCACCGCCGGCGGGTCACTGATCCGCCTGGCCTATCAGGACCGGCAACTGTGGGACCGGGACCTGATTGCCGAAGGACAGGCCCTGGTGCGCGCGTGCGTGCGGCGTGACCGCCCCGGCCCATACCAGATACAGGCCGCCATCAACGCTGTCCATTCCGTCGCGCCCGCCTTCGACAGCACCGACTGGCACGCCATCCTGACGCTTTATGACCAGCTCTACGCGCTCACGCCGACTCCGGTCGTCGCGCTCAACCGGGCCGTCGCGCTCGCCGAAGTCCGCGGCCCCGCAACTGGCCTCGCCGCGGTGGACGACCTGCGTTCCCAGGGCCTGGACGGCTATTACTTGTTCCACGCGGCACGCGCCGATCTGCTACGCCGTCTCCGCCGTACTGCCGAGGCCGCGGCCGCCTACGCCGCCGCCCGCTCTCTGACCACCAACCCGGTCGAACAGGCTTTCCTCGACGCCCAGCGCGCCACCCTGAGCCGGCCAGATCCGGCACCAGAATGAGCCCCTGGCGCAAAGAAGTGCGTGCGCGCCCGGCCCGGTAGCCGGGCAGGAACGGCACCCCGGTCCGGGCGGTATGCCCGAGCAGATGCCGCAGGGGTGATGCCGTCACCGCCGGGCAGCGCCGGGAGGTGAGCATCGCGTGGGTTCGGGGCAGACGGTCTCGAGGGCGCCTCGTGGCACGGCTGATCATCGGCACCTCCGGCTATCTCGCCGGGACTGCCGCCAAGCACCCCCTGCATGACGCGGTGCTCAAGATACTGGTCAGCGCTCGCCAGCCGCCGGTCATCTCGCCGCTGGTGATAGCGGAGATCGACTACATGGTGCTGGACAAGGCCGGAGTTGCCAGGGAACTCGCCGTGGTCGATGACCTGACCAGCGGCGCGTACGAACTCGCCGATCTGGACATCGATGACCTCCGCTCGGCCAGGCGGCTAGCCGCCCGGCACCACGACCTGAAGATCGGGATGGCCGACGCGGTGAACGCCGTCCTGGCCAAGCGCTACGACACTAACGAGATACTCACCACCGACCAGCGGCACTTCCGTGCGATTGTTCCCCTGACCAGGCGCTTCGATTCTTTCCGCATCCTGCCTGCGGACCTGTGACGGATCGCTCGGCGCTGGTCCGGCAGCCTTCTGCGGCTTGCCGTCGAGATCGCTCGCGTCCTCGTAAGCGCTGCGCATGACGAACAGAAGTGTCAAAGTCGCAGCCAGACCTGAGGCGCCGGCGCGGGTTAAGGCGTCGCCCGGACGTGGTAGTTGTTAGGCCTCGTCTTCGGGGTCGGTCACATCGGCCACCGTGGCGCTGAGGACGGCCAGCACATCCGCGGCCAGGACCGCGACCGCAACGCCATGCTCTCCGGCGCCGAGGGTGATCTCGCGGGCGAGCACGCGCTCGTCGGCGATGACCGGCCAGGCCGTCGTGGCGCCGAGTGGCGTGATAGTGCCCCGCTCATACCCGGTGACCTGCCTGGCCACCGAGGCGTCAGGCAGGGAAAGGCGGCTAACGCCGAGGTGTGCCCGCAGCTTCGGCCAGGAGATCGCCCGGTCACCGGGCACGAGGACGAAGACGTAGTCGCCGGCGCCGCGCCGTACCACCATCGTCTTCACCACGTCGGCCGGCGCGACGCCGCGCGCCTTCGCGGCCTCAGCGAGGCTGCGCACGGGGTCATGCCGGATGATCCGGTAGGCGATTCCGGACGAGTCAAGGGCGTCGAGGGCCGGAGTGGGCACGGTCGATTATCTCCCGCCGCGACGAAGTCGCACCGGTACTCCCCCGGCCATGGCGGGATCGGTACGCCCGGCTACGGCCGGATCGGTACGCCCGGCTACGGCCGGATCGGTACGCCCGGCTACGGCCGGATCTGGCCGGGCAGGCCGCGTGGTTCAGCGAGCGGGCCGCGCGGACATCGTGATGAAGTCACGAGCCCAGGAAGGCTCGAAGAATGTCGCCGGGCCCTGCTCCGTCCCCGCCAGCAGCTTGCTGCCGTTGGCGGGCGCAGCGAGGCCACGCCGCCCTGGGGCGTAGCTCACGAATACGGGCCAGTACGGGTTGATATCGAGTTGCATGCCGCGCACGACTCCGGCTCGCACGAGAAGCTCGGCAAGCTGGAGCGGATCGAGAGCCGGGCCGACCACATACACCAGGGCACCGTCCGCGGTGATCCCCAGGCCAGATCGCCATTGGTGCTCGATGCCGGGAACCGAGCTGGCACAGGAGGTCGCGCCGCAGGTCGCGCCCCATGCCTGCCACCTGCCTTCGGCGGCCGCGGTAGGGCGGCCGGCCGCGACCAGCGGGACCAGATTCTGGCGCACGGCGACCACCTGACTGGTCATGCTCACGTCGGAGCCCCATGCGCCGATATTGACGCTCCCGTTGGCATAGATCACCAGTGAGGCGGCGCCCGGCCGCAGCGCATAGACGGTCCGGCCCTCGGTGTAATAGCCGCCATGTGCGTCGCGCATCTTGAATCCGCCGTTGAACGCCGCAACCAGCGAGGCGGCCTGAGCTGGCTCGATCGGGGCGGTATACCGGAAGGGCCCCCGGCCGGGGCTGATCGACCCTGAGTACAGCCGGGCCGACAGCAATAGCGAGTCCATCCATGCGATCCCGGCGGGCCGCCTGCCGCCCGGCGGGACGAGCGAGGTCACGTACACCGCGCGAAGGCCCCGGACAAGTCGGCCGGCGCCGCGCCAGACGCCCTGTCCCGGCCTAGCCGAGTTGAACGGCGCTAGCGGCGAAGGGGCGGGCAGGTGCCATCGCGGCGCGGTCACCTGCCTGCTGGGGTCCCTGCTCTGGGCGGCATGCGGCGCCGAGCCTGCGGAGGTGCACGAGGCCAGGATCCAGGGAGCCAGGCACGCCGCGATTACGGCAGTTCGCCGCGAATGCAGAGCGGTCACCGTGCAGTTCTATCACCGCGGCCGTAAAGACCTGGTTAACCGGCGTCCGGCATTGCCCAATCAACCGCGCGCGGGCGGCGGGACCGGCGCCTGCGCGCCGCGTTCCCGGTCCGGGGGCGCTGGAGGGACCCGGAGGCCTTCGGCACGGTCATCGAAGGAGCGGTGGACCGTTATGTCGCGATGACCCGCGCGACCGGGCAACTCGTCATCCTTCGGGTTGGCCACCCCAAGCAGAAAGCCGTCTCGCACCGCACGCGGCGGAAATAGTATTTGCCTCTCGCCGGTGCGCTGGACCCGGCCGAGAGGAGATGGCATGGCTGACCCGGTGCTGCTGGGCCCCGGCGAAGGCGAGCGCAGGCAGGCCCGCGGCAGCATCATGGACTTCAAGGCAGTGGCTGCCACCACCAGCGGGCGTTTCTCGCTGATGGAGCGCGCACTGCCACCGGGCGGCCGGATGCCGCCCCCGCACCGGCACGCCGGGTGCACGGAGGCGTTCTTCGTGCTGGACGGCGATGTCACGTTCGTCCTTGACGGCATGGATCACGTCCGGGGAACGGGCTGTTTCGTGCTGGTGCCGGACGGCGCCTCGCACACTTTCGGCAACCGCGGCGAGCAGACGGCGCGGTTGCTCGTTGTGCACGCCCCGGCGATGGACGGCTATTTCACCGAGCTGGAGCTGCTGTGGTCGGGCTCCGAGCCGCCCGCCGCCGAGGCCGAGCGCGCGCTGATGGCCCGGTACGGCATGCTTCCCGGCTAGCCATCCGCTGGGGTTGACCTGCAGTCGGCTTGAGGTTCTAGCGTAGGGGCTCATGAGCAGCCATCCCCCGCAGCCCGTCCCGGTTGCCTGCACGCTGACCGCCGCCGGAGCCGCTAGGCAACTCGACAGGTGGGCCGCGCTGCGGCCGCTGTGCGTGCGCGCCGAGCGTGCACCCGGCCACGC
>JAJYUU010000164.1 GCA_021792405.1 Actinomycetes bacterium | reverse complement strand
ACAGCACCGGCACCAGGCCGTGCAGGTCCTGGTAGGGAATCTTGCCCAGGTAAATGCCGGTCACCACGTCCTCGACCCGCTCGAGACCAAAGTGCGCGGGCACGGCGCGGCGCAGCCCGGTCTCCGGCCCCCGGCCGTCCTCGGCCCGTACCGCCCACCAGAGTGCCTGCGGCCCCAGCTCACCGCCGCCGCCCCAGTCCCCGGACAGCTGGCCCAGCGACAGGAACCTGGTCGTCCGGCCGTCTGCGGCAACCCCGGCGCAGTTGATGCCCGCGCCGCAGACCACACCGATGCCCCAGTGCGGGCCGGCGCCGTCATCTAGCCCTGCCCGCAGGACGGCGAAGGTGTCGTTCTGCACGCGGCTGGTCTGCGACCAGCCGAGCGAGGCGACCAGTCGGTTCAGGTCCGCTTCCTCAGACGGCAGGTCGGCGCCTGCCAGGCAGGCCGAGGTGTGCTGCGCGACCGGCTCGTCGGCCGGCAGCCCGGCCTCAGCGGCGGCCGACCGCACCAGCCCGGACAGCACGGCGACCGTGCCGTCGATGCCGATGCCCTGGTGGTTGGAGTTGCCGCCGTGGGCTACCCCGAGGATGGCGCCGTCAGCGCCGATCAGCGCCACGTCGGTCTTGCTGTTACCCCCGTCGATGGCCAGGACTGCCGCACGCCGGGGAGCCGCGGTGCCCGATCGATCGGTGCTCACTCGATCGGTACTCACTCGATCCGTGCTCACTGGCTAGCGGTCCACGACAGGAACTGCGCGTTCTCGGCCAGCAGCCGGTCGGTCAGCTTCTCGGCCAGGTCGTACTGCCCGACCAGCGGATGGGCCAGTAGCGCGCGGGTGACCCGGTCCCGGCCCCCGCGCAGCGCGGCTGCCACGGCGAGTTCCTCATATGCCGAGACGTGCGCGATCAGGCCGCTCATCAGCGGGCTCACCGGCGCCACCGGCACCGGGGCCGCGCCGCCCGCGCCGATGGTCGCCGGTACCTCGATGACGGCTTCGTCGGCGAGGAACGGCAGCGTCCCGTTGTTCCGCACATTCACCACCTGGCGGTCGCCCGCGTCGGTGACGAGTGAGGCCAGCAGTGCGACCGCCGCCTCGGAGTAATACGCGCCGCCGCGATGCTGCAGCAGTTCCGGCTTGGTGTCCAGAGCCGGGTCGGCGTACATCGCCAGTAGCTGGCGCTCGATCTCGGCGACCGCCTGCGCCCGGGTCGGCCGGCCGCGCTCTTCCTCGACCACCGCGTCGTGTGCCCAGAAGTACCGCAGGTAGTAGGAGGGAACGGCCCCTACGGCGCGGGTCACGGCAAGCGGTAGCCCGGTGTGCGCGGCAATCTCCTCGCCGTGGCAGTCGAGCAGTTCCGGCAGCCGGTCGCTGCCGTCAACCATGGCGGCGCGTTCCCAGGTCAGATGGTTCAGGCCGACGTGGTCAAGCGCGACAGCCTCGGGCGGCACGCCGAGCAGGCTGGCGAATGTCCGCTGGTACCCGATCGCTACGTTGCACAGGCCGATGGCCCGGTGGCCGGCGTCCAGCAGCGCCCTGGTGACGATGCCGACGGGATTGGTGAAGTCGATGATCCAGGCATTGCTGGCAGCACGCTGGCGCACTCGCTCTGCCACGTCTAGCACGACCGGCACCGTGCGCAGCGCCTTGGCGAATCCGCCCGCCCCCGTCGTCTCCTGGCCGACGCAGCCGCATTCCAGCGGCCAGGTCTCGTCCCGGTGCCTGGTGGCCTGCCCGCCGACCCGCAATTGCAGGAGGGCCGCACCGGCCCCGTCGGCCGCGGCGTCCAGGTCGCAGGTCCACCAGACGGTAGCCGGATGGCCGTACCTGGCCATGATCCGCGCGGAGAACGGCCCGACGACCGACAGCCGCTCGGCGTCCGGATCGACGAGCACGAGCTCGGTGACCTTGATGTCCCCGGTCAGCCGGGCGATCCCGTCGACAAGCTCCGGGGTGTAGGTGGAGCCGCCGCCGACAACCGCGAGTTTCATCTCAACCGCCTTCATCTGGGTGAGCAGGCTTGGCTTGCACTTCTGCGTTAGAACGCCTTCATTTCGGCACCGGACTGCGCGACCAGGCACGCGACATCGTGACCGGGGGAGAGTTGCAGCAGCTTCGGGGTCTGGCTCTGACAGTCGGTCACCGCGAGCGGGCACCGGAACCTGAAGCGGCAGCCCGGGGTCGGGTCGATCACCCGCGGCGGCTCGCCCCGGTCGGTGCCGGAGCTCAGGGTGAGCTCGGCCTTCGGGTCGGGCACCGCGGACAGCAGCAGCTGGGTATAGGGATGTCGTGGTGCGGCGAGCACGTCCTCAACTGGCCCTTGCTCGGCGACCTGGCCCGCGTACATCACGATCAGGCGGTCCGCGACATACCGCGCGCTGGCGATGTCGTGGGTGATGTAGAGGATGGAAACGCCCTGTTCGTCGCGAAGCTGCTGCATCAGGTTGAGCAGCCCGATCCTGATGGACACATCCAGCATCGACACCGGCTCATCGGCGAGGATCAACCTGGGGTGCATGGCCAGTGCCTGGGCGAAGCCGACCCGCTGGCGCTGGCCGCCGCTCAGCTCGTGCGGGTACCGGTTCAGCACCTCGGCGGCCGGACTGAGTCCGACGATGTCGAAGACCCGCCGCGCTTCCCTGGCGCGCTCGGCAGCCGATAGCTCCGGCCGGTGCAACTTGATGCTGCGCTGCACTGCGTGCGACACCCGGAAGACCGGGTTAATCGAGCCGAACGGGTCCTGGAACACCATCGGCACATCGCTGCGGTATCGCAGCACATCCGATCGCGACCGCAGTTTCGACAGCGGCGTGCCCTGGAAGTAGATCTCGCCGGCGGTCGGCCGGTAGATCCTGGCCAGCAGCCGGGCGATCGTGCTCTTCCCGCTGCCGCTCTCGCCGGCCAGCGCGACGATCGCCCGGTCGCCGATCTCGAGACTGACGTCGTCGACGGCATGCAGCGTCTCGCGACGCAGGCCGCCGCCGATCCGGAAGTGCTTGGTCAGTCCCTCGGTATGCAACAGCGGTGTCGCGTCAGTCACCCGAACCCACCCCGTTCCCTGCGCGAAGGCACCGGACCAGGACGTCCTCTACGTAATAGATCGGCACCTGGCCCTGCGTGCACCGGTCCTGCACCTGCGGGCAGCGCGGCGCGAACCGGCAGCCTTCGGGCGGCCGGGCCAGGTCGGGCGGGCTGCCGGGGATCCCGGTCAGCGGCACCTTCGGCCCGCGGATCGACGGGAACGCCTCGAGCAGGCCGGCGCTGTAGGGATGGCGGGGGGCGTCGAACACGCTGCGAGTGGCGCCGAGCTCGGCGATCTGCCCCGCGTACATCACCATGAGCCGGTCGGAGAAGTGGCTGACCAGCGACATGTCGTGGGTCACGAAGATGATCGCGAAACCTAGCCGCTGCTGCAGTTCCTTGATCTGGACCATCAGCGAGCGCTGCGCGACCACGTCAAGCGCCGAGGTCGGCTCGTCCATGATGACCAGGTCCGGGGTGAACAGCAGCGCCATGGCGATCATGGACCGCTGCCGCATGCCGCCCGACAGCTGATGAGGGTAGCTCCTCAGGTGCACCGGATCGATGCCGACCATGCGCAGCACCTCGACCGAGCGCTCGGTAATTTCTGCTTTCGACCGGACGCCGTGCGCGCGCATCGTGTCGTAGAACTGGGCAGCGATCGTCTTGACCGGGTTCAGCGCGTTCATCGCGCTCTGCATCACAAGCGAGAGCTTCTTCCAGCGGAAGCTGGCGAGCTGTTCGTCGGACAGGTCGACGAGGTTGACTCCCTGGAACACCACACTGCCGCCGTTGAGCACCGCAGGAGCCGACAGCAGCTGGGCGATCGCGAACAGCAGCGTGGACTTGCCGCAGCCAGACTCGCCGACGATGCCGAGAAACTCACCGCGGCCCAGGTCGAAGCTGACATCCTCGACGGCGCGGACCTCACCGCGCTTGGTCAGGTAGCTGACGGACACGTCCCTGACCTCCAGCGCCGGGCCGACAGCGGTCCCGGCCGGGCCGGCGCCCAGCCGCTCAGTTTGCCCGGTTCGCACTGAGCCTCCTCAGCACGGGGTTCAGCTGACGGGTGCGGGTCAGCGGGACGCGTGCCAGCGCGGGGTTGCTGATCTCGTCGAAGGCATAGTTGATGAGCGCGAAGGCAGCACCGAGCAAGCCGATCAGGGCGCCGGGGATGATGGCCCACAGGTACTGGTCGGTCTGCAGCGCCTCGTTGTTCTGCGCCCAGTAGAGCATCGTGCCCCAGCTCACCGAGTCCGGGTTGCCGAGGCCGAGGAACTGCAGGCCGGCCGCGGCGAGCACGTTGTAGACCGCGGTCCCGAGGAAGGTCGCGACGATCAGCGAAGTCATCGACGGGATGATCTCCACCAGGATCACGTAGCTGCTGCGCTCGCCGCGGACCCTGGCCGCCTCCAGGTAGTCACGGCCGCGGATCGACAGGGTCTGCGCTCTCAGTTGCCTTGCGCCGTAGGAGTAGCCGGTGATCACCAGCACGGTGATGAGGCCGGGGATGCCGATGCCCGGCAAATAGGCCACGATGATGATCAGCAGCGGGAAGGTGGGGATCACCAGCAGCACGTCGGTGATGAAGTTGAGCACCGCGTCCCACAGGCCGCCCAGGTACCCGGCGGCGAGGCCCATGATCACCGACAGGAAGGTCGACAGCGCGCCGGAAACGACGGCGATCAGGAGAGTCTCCCTGGTACCCCACACCGCCTGGGCAAACAGGTCCTGGCCGTAGTAGGTGGTGCCGAACCAATGCGCGGCGGATGGCCCGAGGCTGCGCCCGTAGATCTCGGCCTGAGGATTGTCGCGAGCGATCGCCCACGGGAAGATGGCGAGCAGGGTGAAGATCGCCAGCAGGCTCGCGCCGGCGAACGCCTTCTTGTTCGACCGGATCGCCCGCCAGATGCGGCCGAGGGCCTGGCCGGGATGGGGCTGACCGCCCTGCCGGGTGATGCCGGGGGCTGGCTCGCCGATTGCCGCGCCTGTGAGGATGGCCATCGCGACGTCACCTCGCCGACCTGGTACGCGGATCCAAGATCGCGGTGACGATGTCGGCGAGCAGGATCGCTATCAGCACCGCGATGGTGATCAGCAGGAACAGCGCTTGCATCAGCGGGTAGTCCTCCGAATCCAGCGCCTGCACCAGCAGGTAGCCGAGGCCGTTGTAGTTGAAGACGTACTCGACGAGCACGGCGCCGCTGACAATGAAGCCAACTGACATCGCGAAGCCTGACAGGTTTGGCAGTATCGCGTTACGCGCCGCGTAGTCGAACATGATCCGGCGACTGGACAGGCCCTTGGCCCTGGCCATCTTGACGTAGTCCTCGGCCAGCGTGGTGATCATGGTGTTGCGCATCGTCAGGATCCAGCCGCCGATCGAGGTGATCAGGATCGCGATGGCCGGCAATATCGAATGGACGATCACGTTGCCGATGAAGGGCAAGGTCAGGCTCGGCGACAGGGACGGATCGTAGGCGAAGTCATAGGGGAACCAGTTCAGCTTTATCCCGAACACCAGGATCAGCAGCATGCCGACCCAGAAGTAGGGGATCGCCGAGGTGATGACGAACACCGGCGGCAGAATGCTGTCCAGCCATCCGCCCCGTCGCCAGGCCCCCACGATCCCGATCAGCGTGCCGATGATGAAGGCAAGGATGGTGGTGACGCCGACCAGGCCGAGCGTGTAAAGAATGGCACCGCGGATGACGACGCTGACCGGGGTCGGGAAGAAGGTCAGCGAGATGCCGAGATTACCGGTCGCCAGGTCGTGCAGGTAGCTGACGTACTGTGCGGCCAGGCTCTCATTGGTGTTGACGCCGAAGGCGACCTCGATCGCCTTGAGCGCGACCGGATTCAGCCGGCCGTGAAACTTGGCCATCAGCGCGATCGCCGGGTTGCCCGGCATCAGCCGGGGCAGCAGGAAGTTAAGCGTCACGCAGGCCCACAGGGTGAGCACGAAGAATCCGGCTCGGCGCAGTACGAATCTCACGCTCTGCTCCTTGGTGTCATCGGCTCCTCGCGCTCACCCTGTGCGCTCAGCGGTGCGGGGTCAAGATGCAGTTACTTCTTGGGCGCCAGGTGCAGCAGCATGATGCCGAGGTCTGGCGTCTGGTAGGCGGCCGGCTGAGCGTAGGCGTTCGTCGGAGTGGCCCAGCCGGTGAAGGCCGCGGTGTCGTACTGGTACCAGTCGACCTCCTCGGTCACCGGGATCAGCGGCACGTCTTTGAGCATGACCTGCTCAAGCTGGTCCATGATGTTGTGCTGCGTCGCCACCGAGGTGGTGGTGGCGTACTCGTTGATCAGCTGGTCGGTAGCCGGGTTGCTGTACCGCTCGAAATTGGTCGACGCTTGCTTGCCGATCGGTGCCGAGTTCGCCGAGTACAGCCACTGACGGAACTCGTAGTACGGGCTCGGGCCGCCGGTCTCGTCGTAGTAGGCGAGGTCGAAGGAGCCGTCGAACAGCCTCGTGTCGTAGTCGGTGCCGGCCAGGTTCTCCGGCGTGATCTGGATGCCGACTGCCCTCAGCTCTGACTGAATGACCTGCATCGAGGCGACCCAGTCCGAATAGCCGCCCTCGTTGATGACGGTGAACGACAGTGGCTTGCCGGACGGCGATACGAAGATCCCGCTGGAGTTCTTCTTGAACCCCGCGTTGGTCAGGATCTGCTCGGCTTTGGCCGGGTTATAGGTGTAGTTGTACTGGGCCGCCGCGGCCGTGTCCTCCCAGGAGGAGAAGGTCGGGGTCACTACTCCGGTCTGGTTCGCGGCCGGCTCGTAACCGGACTCGCCAATCTGCGAGACCTTGGTCCTGTTGATGGCGTAGGCCATGGCCTGGCGCACGGCGACGTTCGACAGTACCGGGTTCTTGAGGTTGATGAAGATGGAGACGTTGGAGATCGGCGGGAACCAGTAGTGGTAGGCCGGGCTCTTGCTGGCGTAGAACGTCTTGATCGACGGGATGTACTGGGCACCCCACTGGGCCTGGCCGGTCGCCAGCTCGGTGTTCGCCGGGTCGTTGCTGGTGAACGCCGGCTCGTTGACCTGCGCGAGCTTAGGCTCGCCTGGCTGCCAGTAATGCTTGTTGGCCAGGAAGGTGATCTGCTCGGGCTTGCACTTCACCGTGTAGGCACCGGTGCCGACCGGGTTCGGGTCGTTGTAAGTGACCGGGTTCGTCAGCTTCGACCAGATGTGCTCGGGCACGATCGGCACCTGGTCGGCGACGTAGTAGAAGTACGGCACGGCCGCGTTCTTGAAGTTCACCACGACCTGGTCGGAGCCCTGCTGGGTGACGCTGGACAGCACCGACCAGATGGCGTTGACGTCGAGCGCCGGGTACTTCTTCAGCAGGTTGAACGTGTACACAACGTCGGCGGCGCTGAACGGCTTGCCGTCCGACCACGTCACGCCCTTGCGGATGGTGAAGGTGACGGTCTTGTTCCCGTTACTCCAGCTGTAGCTGGTCGCCAGCCACGGCGTCACCTTGGCGTTCTCCAGGGTGTCGACGAACATCAGCGGCTCGTATACCGGGCCGAAGTCGAGGTAGCTGACCGAGGAGTTGAACGGGTTGAATCCGCAGGTCCACAGCGCGCCGCTCTCGTCGGAAAGAGTCAGCACGCCGCTGGGGCCAGAACCCGAACCGGACCCCGGGGACGTGCTGCTACCGCAGGCGGCGATTGCCGTCAGCAGGCTGGCCGCGCCGATGAGGGCCGCGACTGACTTGAATCGTCTCATGTGCCCTAACCCTTCCTAGCTCAGTTAATCGGTGCAGGAATGGAGACACTATTAGTACTAATAGACCAATTAGTACCGTAGTGCCCGGTTGACCCTTCGGTGGGTGAATCGATCGGCTGGATTGGCTGATTGCCGGTGTGCGAGTTCGCCTCGCCGGCCGCGTCGACGGCGAGCGCGACCGCGCCGAGCAGCGGCGCTTCGTGCGGAAAGCGCGCCAGGACCAGCTCGGGCGGATAAGGCACCGCGCTGAGCAGAGCCTGCTCAAGCCGCGGCCGGATCCGGTCCCAGGACCCGGTGATTCCGCCGCCGACCGCGATCCGTGCCGGGTTGACGACGATGGCCAGGTTCACCACATGGAAGGCGAGCTCGTCCACGAACTCGGTGATCAGGCCGTCGAGGTCGGCGTCGGAAGCCGCAGCGGCGAATACCTCCGCCGCGGTTGCCCGGTGCCGCTGCACACGGGTACCGGCTAGGCTGGCCTGCCGCAGGCTGGCCCGGCGTTGTAGTGCTTGGCCGCTCACCATGTCCTCGAGCAGGATCCGCTGTCCCGGCGCGAGCCCGACGTCGCCGGGCTCGCGCAGGCTGTAGCCAATCTCGCCGGCCGCGCCATGCCTGCCGGACAGCACCCGGCCGCCGGTCACGATCGCGGCCGCGAGGCCAGTGCCGAGGTTCAGGTAGACGGCTGGGTCGCAGTCGGCCAGGGCACCCCATCGCGCCTCGGCCTGCGCTGCGGCCTTGGTGTCGGTGCCCATCCTGATGGCCGCGCCGGGAAACGCCCGCCGCAGTTCGTGGCCGAGCGCCAGGCGCTCCCAGCCGTCGATGGCCGGCGCCAGCTCAACGCGGTCATCGAAGGGGATGCCGAACGTCGAGACACCGACGGCCACCACGGCTGCCCCGGCGGCATGCGCGGCGAGCAAGCCCGCAGCGGTGGCGACGCCGTGTTCGAAGCTGGCCCGCGCGCCGCGCGCGCCGAGGCTGTCGACTGCGGCTGAGGCAAGCCTGTCGCCCGACAGGCCGCAGACCGCCGCCGCGATCTTCGAGCCGCCGAAGTCGATGCCGAGCAGGACGGGGGGCTGGGTCATGCGGAGCCTCTCGCTGTCGGGGCGGTCAGTCCGGCAAGATAGTTAGGACAGTATCCTAACTATGTGACCCTCACAAGCACGGTTCGGTATCAGCCCGGATCAGCCCCCGGGCGCGACGCGATCCGACGGCGCTCGCCCGCTGACTTGCGGTGCGAAAGGATCAGGGCGTGACGACGACGACATCGACGCGGGCGGCCGAAAGCGCCGACGCCGCTGGCCCGCTGCCAGCCTGGGCGGCCGGGCAGCAGGGCGGGCCAGCCGCGGGGCCGCTGCAGACTGGCCAGGCGGCCCGGCCGCAGCTGCTGCGCGCGCTGAACGAGCAGCTCCTGCTGCGACACATCCGCCAGCTCGGCCGGTGCTCGCGGGCTGAGCTAGCCCGCGTTTCCGGGCTGTCCAAGCCGACCGTCTCGCTCGCGCTAGCCAACGTGGAGCGATCGGGCCTGGTGCGCGAGGCGGGCCAGCGGACTGGGATGCCGGGCCGGTCCGCGGTACTGTACGAGGTGCGTCCCGAGGCTGGCTACGTGCTCGGGCTGGACGTCGGCCGCCAGTACCTGCGCGGTGCGCTGGCCGACCTGACCGGCGCGGCGGTCGCAAGGTCGCAGCTGCGCGCCAGGGCGTCAAGCGCGACCGGCCGGGTCGCCGAGCTGACCAGGCTGGCGGACGAGCTGTGCGCGGAAGCAGGGACCGACCGGTCGGCTGTTACCCAGACCGTGATCGGCGCTCCCGGCGTCTACGATCCGCGCCGCAACGCGATCTCGCTGGCCGGTGAGCTGGCCGGGTGGGGCAGGCCGGCCGTGCTGGAAGGGCTGCGGGCGGCTTTCGGCCAGCAGCTCGTGGTGGAGAACGACGCCGACGCGGCAACGCTGGCTGAGCGCGAGCAGGGGCACGGGCGCGACGTCGGCACGTTCGCGTTCGTGCAGATCGGCACGGGCATCGGCATGGGCCTGATGATCGACGGTCACCTGCATCGCGGCGTCCACGGCGTGGCCGGGGAGATCGCGTACATGCCGATCTCGGCCGGGCAGGGATCTGACCCGCGGGATGCCAGGCGCCGCGGCACCCTGGAGGCCGCCGGCTCGGCCGCCGCGGTGGTGCGCGCCGCCCGCCGCGCGGGAATGCGCGGGCCGGTATCAGCCCGCCGGGTGTTCGCGGCCGCGCAGTCGGGTGACGAGCGCGCGGCCGCGGTGGTCGCGGGCGAAGCCGAACTCGTCGCGAAAGCGGTCTGCGCGATCATCACGGTGGTCGATCCCGCCCTGATCGTGCTGGGCGGCGGCATCGGTCAGGCGCCGGGCTTCGCTGCCGCGGTCGAGACAGAGCTGCGAGCGCTGGCCCCGGTGGTACCTGAGGTCCGGGTCAGCGCACTCGGCTCTGAGGCGATCGTCGACGGCTGCCTGGTCTCCGGTGCCGAGCTGGCCTGGCAGCGGCTTACCGCGCTGCTGCCGTAGCCTACCGCCTTGCTGGCGCCGGCGACGTGACTCGACGCCGCCCGGGTGCCCTCGGGACCTGGCTCGAGCTGCCGAATGTCCGCTGGGCTCAGCCCGGACCCGGTCACCATGCCCGTGCCTTTGCCTCGCTCCGGGCAGTTGGTACGGCCGGCAACCTCACCACTGATGCCCAGCTCGCCGCGATTGCAGCAGAAAACAACGCCACCGTGTGCTCCAACGACAGCGACTTCGCCCGCTTCGGCGACATTCGCTGGCGCAACCCCTTCGCCGGGTAACCAGCCGCCACTTAAGGCAACTGGCTGCCACTCGAACCTCAGCAGCACGCGCTCGCGCGGCCGGATCCCGGTCACCCTGGCGGCGGCGTTGCCGGGACATGCGCGCGCACCAGCTACAGTCCTGTGGTGACTGCCGGTGATACTGCCAGTGGCTATGACGCGCCGGGTGACCCCGAAAGCCAGCACCCCACCCTGAGCCTGCCGCCGCCACAATACCTGCGGTGGGAGATCTTCGCGGTCTTCGCCGTGTCGCTCGGTGCCAGCGGCCTGAACGCGCTGCTGGACCTGATCGGCGCGCTGCTCTCCCGGCAGCCGCTCAGCAGCCAGCAGGCGCTGCTGG
>JAJYUU010000011.1 GCA_021792405.1 Actinomycetes bacterium | reverse complement strand
AGCGTCGCCGGCCGGGTTCACCGGACGGGACCGACCGGCCAGCCGCCGCGCCGGCCGCCGCGCCCGCCGCGCCGGCCAGCGCGCAGGCCGTCACCGCCGAGCCAGCGACAAGCGAGGAGAGCTGAGTCATGCTGATTCCGCGGCGGACCAAGCACCGCAAGCAGCACCGGCCGGACCGCTCGGGCGCGGCCAAGGGCGGGACGAAGGTGACCTTCGGCGAGTACGGCATCCAGGCCGTTGAGCACTCCTACGTCACCAACAGGCAGATCGAGGCCGCCCGTATCGCCATGACCCGGCACATCCGCCGTGGCGGAAAGGTGTGGATCACGATCTACCCGGACCGCCCGCTGACGAAGAAGCCGGCCGAGACCCGGATGGGGTCAGGCAAGGGCGCGCCGGAGTGGTGGATCGCGAACGTCAAGCCGGGCCGGGTGATGTTCGAGCTGTCCGGCGTGCCCGAGCCAGTGGCCAGGGAAGCCCTCAGGCGAGCGATGCACAAGCTTCCGATGAAGTGCAAGTTCGTCAAGAGAGAGCTGGGGGAGGCGTGATGGCCAAGGGACTGGCAGCCGCTGACCTGCGGACGTCAACTGAGGATGAGCTCAACCTCAAACTGACCGAGGCGAAGATAGAGCTCTTCAACCTGCGTTTCCAGGCGGCCACCGGCCAGCTGGAGAGCCACGGCCGACTACGCGCCGTCCGCAAGGAGATCGCGCGCATCTACACGGTGAAGCGCGAGCGCGAGCTCGGCATCGTCGTTATCGAGGACGAGGAGACCGGCGATGAGTGAGGCAAGCGCGGGCGGCCAGGGAACCGAGACGCGCGGCTACCGCAAGGTTCGCGAGGGCCTGGTGGTCAGCGACAAGATGGACAAGACCGTGGTGGTCGAGGTTGAGGACCGGGTCAAGCACCCCAAGTACGCCAAGGTCATCCGCCGGACTAAGAAGTACAAGGCGCACGACGGCCAGAACGCCTGCGGCGTCGGCGACCGGGTGCTGCTGATGGAGACCCGCCCGCTGTCAGCGACTAAGCGCTGGCGCGTCGCGGAGATCCTGGAAAAGGCCAAGTAGCACGGGAACGCGGAGTTGCAAGTCCGCGTTCCCGCCGGGACGCCGATCCTGACGAACTGTCGGGCAGGCGCGTGAAGAAGCAGGAGTTGACGTGATCCAGCAGGAGTCGCGGCTCAAGGTCGCCGACAACACCGGAGCCAAGGAGATCTTGTGCATCCGCGTGCTCGGCGGTTCGAGCAGGCGATACGCGGGCATCGGCGACATCATCGTCGCCACCGTCAAGGATGCCCTCCCCGGTGCCGGGGTGAAGAAGGGCGACGTCGTCAAGGCCGTCGTTGTGCGCACGCGCAAGGAGCGGCGCCGCGGCGACGGCTCCTACATCCGCTTCGACGAGAACGCGGCCGTCCTGATCAGGGACGGCGGCGACCCGCGTGGCACCCGCATCTTCGGCCCGGTCGGCCGGGAGCTGCGGGAGAAGCGGTTCATGCGGATCATCTCGCTCGCACCGGAGGTGCTGTGATGGCCGGGACGAAGAAGAGCGAGCCGGGCAGGGCACGGCGGATGAAGATCAGGAAGGGCGACAAGGTGATCGTGATCGCGGGCAAGGACCGCGGTCGCGAGGGCACCGTCATCGCCGTCCGGCCGGATCGCGACCAGGTGCTCGTCCAGGGCGTGAACCTCATCAGGAAGAACACCAAGGTCAACTACCAGGGCCAGCGCGGCGCCAAGGAGGGCGGCATCGTGACCCAGGAGGCCCTGATCCACGTCAGCAACGTAGCCCTTATCGATCCCGACTCCAAGGCCGCGACCAGGGCCGGCTTCCGGACCGACGGCGGCAAGAAAGTCCGGGTGTCCCGGACCAGCGGTAAGGACATCTGATGCCTGCCACCAAGACCGACACTGCCACCAAGACCGGCGGCGCTGAGCTGGCCGAGGGCGCGGAGCGCATTCCGCCCCGGCTGAAGCAGCGCTACCGGGACGAGATCCACGGCGCGATGCTGGCCGAGTTCGGCTACCCGAACGTCATGCAGGTGCCCACGGTCACCAAGGTCGTGGTGAACATGGGCGTTGGCGAGGCGGCCAGGGACGCCAAGCTCATCGACGGCGCGGTCAGGGACCTGACGGTCATCACCGGCCAGAAGCCGGCCGTAGCCAGGGCGCGCAAGTCGATCGCGCAGTTCAAGCTGCGGGAAGGCATGCCGATCGGGGCGCACGTCACCCTGCGCGGTGACCGGATGTGGGAGTTCCTGGACCGGCTGCTGTCGACCGCGCTGCCCCGCATCCGCGACTTCCGGGGGCTGAGCGACCGGCAGTTCGACGGTCGCGGTAACTACACCTTCGGCCTGACCGAGCAGCTGATGTTCCACGAGATCAATCCCGATCAGGTGGACAGGCAGCGCGGCATGGACGTCACGGTCGTCACGTCCGCTACCACCGATGCCGAGGGCCGCTCGTTGCTGCGGCGACTCGGCTTCCCGTTCAAGGAGAGCTGAGCAGTGGCGAAGAAGAGCCTCATCGCCAAGGCCAAGCGCAAGCCGAAGTTTGACGTGCGCGCCTACACCCGGTGCTCCCGGTGTGGTCGGCCGCGGGCCGTTTACAAGCGGTTCGGCCTGTGCCGGATCTGCTTCCGGTCCATGGCGCACCGCGGCGAGCTGCCTGGCATCACCAAGTCGAGCTGGTAAATCAACAAGCCCGATCGGGAGCGTCAGCTCCCGCGGGAAAGACAGTCCCGGGCGCGACGAGCGCCCGCCGACCACGCCGAAGGTCCCCGATGTTGAGGAACACAGCGGAAACCGCGGCGAGGAGGGCCATCAGGCCATGACCATGACCGACCCGGTCGCAGACATGCTGACCCGTCTGCGCAACGCTAATTCGGCCTACCACGACTCCGTGAGCATGCCGCACTCGAAGATCAAGGTGCACATCGCGGAGATTCTCCAGCAGGAGGGTTACATCGCCAGCTGGAAGGTGGAGGACGCCGAGGTAGGTAAGAACCTGGTGATCGCGCTGAAGTTCGGGCCGACCAGGGAGCGCTCCATCGCTGGCCTCAAGCGGGTGTCCAAGCCCGGCCTGCGAGTCTATGCGCGCAAGGACAACCTGCCGCGAGTGCTCGGCGGCCTGGGCGTGGCGATCATCTCGACGTCCGCCGGCCTGATGACCGACAAACAGGCGAAGAAGAAGGGCGTGGGCGGGGAAGTCCTCGCCTACGTCTGGTAAGGAGCCAGCCATGTCGAGAATCGGACGGATGCCGGTGGTGATCCCGAGCGGCGTCGACGTCACGATCAGCGGTCGCCAGGTCCAGGTGAAGGGTCCCAAGGGTGAGCTCAGCCTCGAGGTGACCTCGCCAATCGAGATCCAGCAGGAGAACGGCGTCATCACCGTGACCAGGCCAAGCGACGAGGGCGAGATCCGCGCGCTGCACGGCCTGTCCCGGTCGCTGATCGCCAACATGGTGACCGGCGTCACCGAGGGCTACCGCAAGACGATGGAGATCGTCGGAGTGGGCTATCGCGTCCAGGCCAAGGGCCCGGACCTGGAGTTCGCGCTCGGTTACAGCCACCCCGTGCCCGTGCAGGCTCCGGCCGGGATCACCTTCAGGGTCGAGACGCCCACCAGGTTCGTGGTCGAGGGCATCGACAAGCAGCAGGTGGGCGAGGTTGCCGCGAACATCCGCAAGCTGCGCAAGCCCGACCCGTACAAGGGCAAGGGCGTGCGCTACCAGGGTGAGCAGATCCGCCGCAAGGTCGGGAAGGCTGGTAAGTAAGACATGTCTGGCACCAAGACCAGGGCGCATACCCGAATCACCGGGCGGACTGCGCCGCGCATCGCCTCGCGGCAGCGACGGCACCTGCGGGTCAGGAAGAAAGTCGAGGGCAGCGCCGACCGGCCCCGCCTGGTGGTGACGCGATCGGCGAAGAACACCTTCGCCCAGCTCATCGATGACGCCGCGGGCAATACGGTGGCGTCTGCGTCTACCCTGGACGAGTCCATCCGCACCGCAGCGGGCGACAAGACGGCCAAGGCCAAGCAGGTCGGGGCATTGCTGGCGCAGCGAGCGGTGCAGGCCGGGATCAGCGCCGCGGTGTTCGACCGCGGCGGGTATGCCTATCACGGCCGGGTGGCCGCGCTGGCCGACGGGGCCCGTGACGGCGGGCTGACTCTCTAGATGGCTCCCGCGGCAGCAGTGGACGCGGAACTTCGCACCCAACGACGGAAGAGGAAGATCTGATGGCAGCAACACCGCGGCGCGGCGCCGGTGGCGGCGGCGAACGGCGTGAGCGCCGCGACGACCGCCGCGGGGCCGGGCCGGAAAAGGGCACTGCTTACCTGGAGCGCGTGGTCACCATCAACCGGGTGGCCAAGGTCGTCCAGGGTGGCCGCCGGTTCAGCTTCACCGCGCTGGTCGTGGTGGGCGACGGCAACGGGATGGTCGGCGTCGGCTACGGCAAGGCCAAGGAGGTGCCGGCCGCGATAGCCAAGGGCGTCGAGGCAGCGAAGAAGGCATTCTTCCGGGTGCCGCGCATTGCCGGCACGATCCCGCACACGGTGCAGGGCGAGGAGTCAGCAGGCGTCGTGCTGCTGAAGCCCGCCAGCCCCGGCACCGGCGTTATCGCCGGCGGCCCGGTGCGGGCCGTGCTGGAGTGCGCCGGCATTCACGACGTGCTGTCCCGCTCGCTCGGCTCGTCTAACCCGATCAATGTCGTGCATGCCACGGTCACGGCGCTGAAGAGCCTGAACCGGCCGGAAGAGATCGCGGCGCGGCGAGGCCTGCCGATCGAGCACGTGGCGCCTGCGGCGATGCTCCGGGCCAGGGCGGCCGCCGCGGCCGTCGGCGCGGGCGCGCCCGGCGGTGCAACCAGCGCGCCCGAGAACAGCTAACACCGAGAACAGCTAACGCAGGTCGAGACATCGGAGCTAGGCGATGGCACAGCTGAAAGTCACCCAGGTCAAGTCGAAGATCGGCGGCAAGAAGGAGCACCGTGACTCGCTGCGCTCACTCGGCTTGCACCGCATCGGCGGCGTGGTACTCAAGCAAGACCGGCCCGAGATCCGCGGCATGATCAAATCGGTGCGCCACCTGGTCACCGTCGAGGAGGTTGACTAACGATGGCAGAGGGCGGCACGAATACCGGGCAGCCGGATGCATCCGCGGCCCCTGCAGCTGCCGGGACCGCCGGCGGGCGGGCCGGGCTGAAGCTCCACCACCTGCGCCCGGCTCCCGGCGCGCACAAGCCGCGCACCAGGGTGGGTCGCGGCGAGGCGTCGAAGGGCAAGACGGCTGGCCGTGGCACCAAGGGCAGCAAGGCGCGTACCCAGGTGCCGGAGGCCTTCGAGGGCGGCCAGATGCCGCTCACCCGGCGGCTGCCGAAGCTCAAGGGCTTCTCGAATGCGCAGTTCAAGACCACCTACCAGGTCGTCAACATCGACAGGCTGGCCGCTCTGTACCCAGACGGCGGGCAGGTCAGCCCGCAGGACCTGGCTGCCAAGGGCGCGGTGCGGCCGGGCGAGCTTGTCAAAGTGCTCGGCCAGGGCGAAGTCAGCACGGCGCTGCAGGTCAGCGCGCACCGGTTCTCGGCCACGGCGCGCGCGAAGATCGCGGCAGCAGGCGGAACTGTTACTGAACTGTGAGATGACCGCCGCCCCAAGGCAGGTCCGGGCCAGCGTAGACTCCGCTGGCCCGGACCAGCTTGCGCGTGGCACCGGGCGCATCGGCACGCTGGCTGGCCTTCGGACTCCTACCGGCACGTTAGACTTCGGCGAGCACAATGCTGGCCGGGCTGGCGCAGCTGGTGACCAGCCGCGCGGTCGCGCCGGCTGGCGGCGTCGTCCGCGGCGGGACCGGCAGTTGATGGTGGACTATCGAGTAGGGGACGGCGCATGCTAACCGCGTTCATACGGGCGTTCCGGACGCCCGACTTGCGCAAGAAGCTGCTCTTCACGATCTTCATCATCGCCGTGTTCCGGCTTGGCCAGCAGCTGCCGACCCCCGGCGTGTCCCAGACCGCGGTCCAGGCCTGTCTGAACGTCGGCAAGAGCAGCAACGTCTTCCAGTTGCTGAACCTGTTCAGCGGCGGCGCCATCTCGAAGCTGACCGTCTTCGCGCTGGGCATCATGCCGTACATCACGGCCAGCATCATCTTGCAGTTGCTGGCCGTGGTCATCCCGCGGCTGGAGACGCTGCGCCAGGAGGGCCAGACCGGCCAGGCCAAGATCACCCAGTACACCCGGTATCTCACCGTGGGCCTGGCGATCCTGCAGTCGACCGGGATCATCGCGCTGGCGCGCTCGCACAACCTGATCCCCGGCTGCCCCGCCAACCTGATCCCGAACCCGTCGGTGTTCACGATCGTCACGATGGTGATCATCATGACGGCCGGCACGTCCGTGATCATGTGGCTCGGCGAGCTGATCACCGACCGAGGCGTCGGCAACGGCATGTCGGTGGTCATCTTCACGCAGATCATCGCGGTCGTGCCCGGCCAGATGCAGCTGATCTACGAGACCAAGCACGCGTTCGTCTTCGCCCTCGTGCTGATCATGGGCGTCGCGGTCATCGCGTTCGTCGCGCTGATGGAGCAGGCTCAGCGGCGGATCCCGATTCAGTACGCCAAGCGGATGATCGGCCGCCGGATGTATGGCGGCACATCCACATACATCCCGCTGAAGATCAATCAGGCCGGGGTCATCCCGGTGATCTTCGCCTCGTCGCTGCTGTACATCCCGCAGCTCGCGGCGCAGCTCTTCGGGCACAACGCCACGACCGGGTGGGCGGCGTGGGTCAACGCCAACCTGGTGCTCAGCGACAGGCCCGCGTACGGGATCTCGTTCTTCGTGCTCATCGTCTTCTTTACGTACTTCTACGTGTCGATCACCTTCAACCCGACTGAGGTGGCGGACGGCATGAAGAAGAGCGGCGGGTTCATCCCCGGCATCAGGCCGGGCGGGCCGACAGCCGGATACCTGAGCCACGTGCTCAGCCGGCTGACCGCGGCAGGCTCGCTGTACCTGGGCGTGGTCGCGCTGATCCCGGTGGTCGCCATCGGGCTCCTTGCCGCGACCGCGCAGTTCCCGCTCGGCGGCACCAGCATCCTGATCATGGTGGGCGTTGGCCTGGACACCGTGAAGCAGATCGAGAGCCAGCTGCAGCAGCGCAACTATGAGGGCTTCCTGCGGTAGTGCGAGTCGTCCTCGTCGGGCCCCCCGGTGCGGGCAAGGGGACACAGGCCCAATTCATCGCCTCGCACCTGTCGATTCCGAAGATCTCGACAGGTGACATCTTCCGCTACAACGTCAGCGCCGGGACCGACCTTGGCCGTCAGGCGAAGGCCTTCATGGACCGCGGTGACCTGGTGCCGGACGAGGTGACGATCGCGATGGTGGAGGCCAGGCTAGCCGAGGACGACGCGCAGAACGGCTTCCTCCTCGACGGCTTCCCGCGCAACGTCCCGCAGGCCGAGACCCTCCGCAAGCTGCTTGCTGACTCCGACACCAGGCTGGACATCGTGCTGGAGCTGGTAGTCGACGACGACGAGGTGGTGCGCCGCCTGTCCGGCCGCCGGACCTGCCGGGTCTGCGGACGGATCTGGCACGTGCTGTTCGAACCGCCCGCCCGGCCTGGCCGGTGCGACGACTGCGGCGGCGAGCTCTTCCAGCGTGACGACGACCGCGAGCTGACGATCAGGCACCGCCTTGACGTCTACGCCGAGCAGACCAGGCCGCTGATCGCGTTCTACGCTGACGACGGCATCCTGCTCGGCATCGACGCGACCGGCCCGGTCGAGGAGATCACCGCCCGGGCGATGGCAGCACTGCGCAGGTTCATCACCTGACGGGGCCCCTGAGCGAGCGGGCCGACTGGGCCGACCGGGTAACGTGAGACTCAGGGCAGGGGAGGCGTTATGCGGCTAAGGCGGGACGACCCGATCGAGGTGAAGTCACCGGCCCAGCTCGCCATCATGCGCGAAGCGGGACTGGTGACCGCGGCCGCCCTGCGCGCGGCTGCCGCCGCGGTCGAGCCCGGCATCAGCACGGCCGAACTCGACGCGATCGCGGCGCGGGAAATCTCCTCGGCCGGCGCCCTGCCCTCGTTCAAGGGCTACCACGGCTATCCCGCGACCATCTGCGCCTCGGTGAACGACCAGATCGTGCACGGCATCCCGGACGCGGCCCAGGTGCTGGCGGCCGGCGACATCATCTCCATCGACTGCGGCGCGATCGTGGGCGGCTGGCACGGCGACGCGGCGCTGACGGTCAGCGTCGGGCCGGTACCGGCCGCCGGCGGCCGGTACCGGCCCGACGAACTGGACTCCCTGCTGCGTGCCTGCGAGCGGGCGCTATGGCAGGGCCTGGCGCAGGCAGTGCCAGGCCGGCGTCTGACCGACATCTCGCACGCCGTGGAGCGGGCCGTCCGGGCGGCGGGCCGGTACGGGATCGTCCGCGAGTACACCGGTCACGGCATCGGCAGCCAGATGCACATGGAGCCGGCGGTGCCTAACCACGGCCGGGCGGGCCGCGGCCCGGTGCTGGTGGCCGGGATGGCGCTGGCGATCGAGCCGATGCTGGTGCTCGGTGAGCCGTCGACCCGCAGGCTTGACGATGGCTGGACCGTGGTCACCGCGGATGGCAGCTGGGCCGCGCATTTCGAGCACACCGTCGCGATCACCGACGACGGACCCGTCGTGCTGACCGCCGACGATGGCGGCGCGGGCGGGTTCGCGGCGCTGCGGCCCGGCAGCCGGGCAGGAAAGCCCGAGCCGGCCGGCGAGCCCGTGCTGGCTGGCGAGCCCGTGCTGGCTGGCGAGCCCGTGCTGGCTGGCGAGCCTGTGCTGGCTGGCCTGGAAGCGGCTGCGACGCGGCAGCATGTGTCCGATGCCCTGGAGGCGACCGATGGCATATGACCCTAATATCCGGGCGTCGGACGCCGACCGGGACCGGGCCGCAGCCTTGCTCCGAGAGCATGTGACCGCTGGCCGGCTATCGCCGGAGGAGTTCAATGAGCGACTGGACCGGGCGCTGGCCGCTAAGACTGTCGGCGAGATCGACATGCTGCTCCAGGACTTGCCCGCCATCGACCTGTACCGGCTGCCGGACGCCGCGCTGACCCGCCAGCCGCGGGACAACCGGCCGGGCCGCCGCAGTCACCACGCCGCCTGGCGGGCGGCGTGGGGGACCTGGTTTGCGGTCGTGCTGATCTGCTTCGTGGTCTGGGGACTGGCTGGCGGTGGCTACCCGTGGCCGCTGTGGGTAGCCGGGCCGTGGGGCGCGGTACTGGCCGGGAGCTGGGTCACTGCCAGCGCCTTCCGCGGGTCCAGCCGCGGTGCCCTCACCGAGGGCAGGCCCCGTCAGGGTCGGCTGCCGCGCGGGGACGACGACTTGCCGGGCCGCCCGGGCCGCTAGCCCTGGCCGCTATCGCAAGCCGCTTTCGCCGCACGGAGTGACCCGGTTTGCCTGGTGGTTAAGCCCGCCAGGCTGCAGTCGCAGGCCTGGGTTCGCGTTGGGCGCGGAGCTGAAGTAGACTGGCCGACGGCCCATTAGCTGCTGTTGTCGGCGCGTCGACCCACGGTCGCTTTCCTGACGCCAGCCAGCTGGGCCGTCCGTACCTGGCACAGTACTTATGGCACAGTACTTATGCTGCGCGGTGCATACGCCCACACGGTGCATACGCTGACGCAGTGTGCGTAAGCTCCTGCGCGGGACGCCGCAGCCATCCGAACCCGGCCGGGAGCGGAGGGCTGGGCCCGGTAGTACCGGACCCAGGGCATGCGGACGCGGATCCGTCCAGACCATAGCGGCCAGCCTGCAAGCACGCTGGCCGCGGCAAGCAGCGAAGCGCGGAGGGCATGGCCAAGAAAGACGGCGCCATCGAGATAGAGGGAACGGTCGTGGAGTCGCTCCCGAACGCCTTTTTCAGGGTGGAGCTGGACAACGGGCATAAGGTCCTGGCCCACATCAGCGGGAAGATGCGGATGCACTACATCCGGATCCTGCCCGATGACCGGGTCGTCGTCGAGCTGAGTCCTTACGACCTCAGTCGTGGGCGGATTGTCTACCGGTACAAGTAAGAACTAGCGAGGCGCACACCGTCCATGGGTCGGCGGCGCCGCCAGGAGAGACCAGGCAAATGAAGGTCAAGCCCAGTGTGAAGAAGATCTGCAGCAAGTGCAGGATCATCCGCAGGCATGGCCGGGTTATGGTCATCTGCTCTGATCCGCGGCACAAGCAGCGTCAGGGCTGAGACAGCGCCCGGGCACCTGTGGCTGGGCGAGGCTGCATGCGAGCCCAGACAACTGAACCAAGCACGCACCGCAATCCGCGGTCGGCCGGGCCGGCTGCGGAGCGCCCCCGGGGGAGGCCGGGGCCGCGTCCGGGCAGGGACGCGGGGCGGTGCGCAGGACCTCCGCTGAATGAGAAGGAGAACTGCCCGCGATGGCACGCCTTGTCGGCGTCGACCTCCCGCGTGACAAGCGCCTTGAGGTCGCACTTACCTATATCTACGGCATCGGCCGCACCAGGGCTTTCGAGACGCTGGCCGGGACCGGCGTCAGCGGCGACACCAGAGTGCACCAGCTGGGTGACGAGGACATCATCAGGCTTCGCGACTGGATCGAAGCCAACTACAAGGTCGAAGGCGACCTGCGCCGCGAGGTGCAGGCCGACATCCGCCGCAAGATCGAGATCGGCTGCTATCAGGGCATCCGGCATCGCCGCGGCCTCCCGGTCCATGGTCAGCGCACGCAGACCAACGCCCGGACTCGTAAGGGCAAGAAGAAGACAGTGGCCGGCAAGAAGAAGGCCGGCAAGAAGTAGTCCGTCGCGACGGGCCTGTGCCACGCAGAGCCGCAGGCCGGGCCCGGTGCGGCTGGTCCGATTACCTCCGCATGCTAGAGGAGCAGAATGCCTCCCAAGAGCCGTACCGGCGTCAAGAAGGTTCGCCGGAAGGAACGCAAGAACATCGCGCATGGCCATGCGCACATCAAGAGCACTTTCAACAACACGATCGTGTCGATCACCGACCCCGGCGGCAGCGTGATCTCCTGGGCGTCGTCAGGCCAGGTCGGCTTCAAGGGCTCGCGGAAGTCGACGCCCTTTGCGGCCCAGATGGCCGCCGAGGCCGCCGCCCGCCGGGCTATGGAGCATGGCATGCGCAAGGTGGACGTGTTCGTGAAGGGCCCTGGCTCGGGGCGAGAGACCGCGATCAGGTCGCTGCAGGCGACCGGTCTCGAAGTCGGGTCGATTCAGGACGTCACCCCGGTTCCGCATAACGGCTGCCGTCCGCCTAAGCGGCGCAGGGTCTGAGGAGTAAGCACAGATGGCTCGATACACCGGTGCGGACTGCAAGCGCTGCCGCCGCGAGAAGACCAAGCTGTTCCTGAAGGGCGCGAAATGCGACGGGCCGAAGTGCCCGATCGAGATCCGGCCATACCCGCCGGGCGAGCACGGTCGCAACCGGCCCAAGGAAAGCGAGTACCTGCTCCAGGTCCGGGAGAAGCAGAAGGCCCGCCGCATTTACGGCGTGCTGGAGAAGCAGTTCGCCAACTACTACGAGGAGGCCGCCCGCAGGCGCGGCATGACCGGCGAAACGCTGCTGCAGATCCTCGAGACTAGGCTGGACAACATCGTCTACCGGGCTGGCTTCGCCAAGAGCCGGGACATGGCCCGCCAGCTGGTGAGTCATGGGCACGTCGTGGTGAACGGCAAGAAGGTGGATATCCCGTCCTACCGGGTCAGCGAGAGCGACATCGTCGAGATCACGCCGAAGTCCCAGAACCTGACGCCCTTCCTGGTGGCGAAGGCCGAGGCGGGCGACCGCACGCCGCCCGCCTGGATTGAGGTGATACCGGACAAGATGCGGATCCTGGTGCACACTCTTCCGGTGCGCGCCCAGATCGACACCACGGTCCAGGAACAGCTGATCGTCGAGTACTACTCGAAGTAACCGACCGCCGGGCCGAAGCCACGGCCTGACGGTGATGCGCAGGCATGACCTGCGGAGGAAGACCCGTCGGCGGCCATCCGCCGGCGGCTGGCGCGACTGTCATATAGCGGGCAGCGTGGAAAGGACTAGCAATGCTCATCGCACAGCGCCCCGGCCTTGCCGAGGAACAGGTAAACGACTTCCGCTCCCGGTTCGTCATCGAGCCGCTTGAGCCGGGTTTCGGCTACACGATCGGGAACTCACTGCGCCGTACCCTGCTGTCGTCGATCCCCGGAGCCGCTGTCACCAGCATCCGGATCGAGGGCGTGCTACACGAGTTCTCCACGATTCCGGGCGTGACCGAGGACGTCACCGACATCATCCTGAATCTGAAGAACCTGGTCGTCTCGTCCGAGCATGACGAGCCGATGCACATGTACCTTCGCAAGCAGGGCCCTGGCCCGGTGACCGCAGCGGACATCGCCCCGCCGGCCGGCCTCGAGGTGCACAATCCCGAGCTGCACATCGCCACCCTCAACAGCAAGGGCAAGCTCGAGATGGAGCTGACGGTCGAGCGCGGCCGCGGCTACGTTTCCGCGGCGCAGAACAAGCAGCCGGGTCAGGAGATCGGCCGCATCCCGATCGACTCCATCTACTCCCCGGTGCTGCGCGTTACTTACAAGGTCGAGGCGACCCGCGTCGAGCAGCGCACGGACTTCGACAAGCTGATCCTGGATATCGAGACCAAGCAGTGCCTGCGGCCGCGGGACGCGGTCGCGAGCGCCGGCAAGACGCTCGTCGAGCTGTTCGGTCTCGCCAGGGAACTGAACCTGGACGCGGAGGGCATCGACATCGGCCCGTCGCCGACGGACGCTGCGCTCGCTGCCGATCTGGCGCTGCTGATCGAGGAGCTCAACCTCACGGTCCGCTCGTACAACTGCCTCAAGCGCGAGGGCATTCACACGGTCGGCGAGCTCGTCGCCCGCAGCGAGCAGGACCTGCTGGACATCCGCAACTTCGGCGCCAAGTCGATCGAGGAAGTCAAGCAGAAGCTGACCGATATGGGCCTCGCCCTGAAGGACTCCCCGCCTGGATTCGACCCGGGCTCGGCGGCCGACAGCTACGGGGCTGACGACGAGGACGATTACGTCGAGACAGAGCAATACTGACAGGCAACCGCCTGCCAGTACCCTGCCGTAAGCCAGCACTTACGCAAGCCAGCAGTGATGCACCGTACTGAACCGGGAGAATCCTTCGATGCCCACGCCCACTAAGGGCCACCGACTCGGCGGCAGCCCTGCCCATCAGCGGCACATGATGGCCAACCTGGCCACCGCGCTGTTCGAGCATGGCAAGATCACAACGACCGAGGCCAGGGCGCGCAGGCTGCGGCCGCTGGCAGAACGGCTGATCACCTTCGCCAAGCGGGGTGACCTGCACGCGCGGCGCCAGGTGCTCACGGTCGTGACGGACAAGAGCGTGGTGCACACGTTGTTCGCCGAGATCGGGCCGAGCTTCGCCAGCCGTGACGGCGGCTACACCCGGATCACCAAGGTGGGGCCGCGTAAGGGCGATAACGCCGCGCTGGCGGTTATCGAGCTGGTACGCGAGGAGGCGGAGCAGCGAACCCGCCGCCGTCGCGCGCGCCGGGCGCCGGCCGCCACCACAGTGGCGCGACCCGGTCCGGACCAGGCCGGGGCCGATCAGGTTGGCGTGGCCTGGGCAGACTCAGCCGCTGATGCCGAGGTCAGCGCCGAAGCGGAGGCTGAGGCGGCGGGCGCGGAGCCCGCTGATCAGGAACCGGGCGCCGGAGACGAGCAGGCGGCCGACGAATAACGAGGCAGCAAAGAGCGAGCCCGGCCAGGAAGCCCTGGCCGGGCTCGACTGCGCTGGGCACAGCGGCGGGAGCGAGCGTGCGCCGGACAACCCCACCGGGCCTGACTCGATCAGGCTCCGGCTCGACCTGCGCTACGACGGCTCGGCCTTCCGCGGCTGGGCGACCCAGCCCGGTCAGCCCACCGTCCAGCAAACTGTCGAGGAAGCGCTCAACCGGGTTCTGCGGCTCAGCCGCGGTCCGTCCCTGACGGTAGCGGGCCGGACCGACGCCGGCGTGCACGCGCGCGGTCAGGTCGCGCATGCCGACGTCCCCACCGAGAACTGGACGGCCGCCGCCGGATCGGCGGAGCGCAGGCTGGCCCGGCTGCTGCCGCCGTCGGTCCGGGTCACCGCGATCAGCGCGGCGCCCGCTGGCTTCGACGCCCGGTACTCCGCCCTCTGGCGGCGCTACTCCTACCGGGTGTGCGATGACCCCGCGATGGCGGACCCGCTGCGCCGCCACGACACCCTCTGGTATCCCAGTCGGCTTGACATCGACCGGATGAACGAGGCGGCCAAGGCCTGCCTCGGCGAGCACGACTTTGCCGCGTTCTGCCGTAGCCGGCCGGGGGCAACCACCATCCGCGAGCTCCGGCGGCTCGTCTGGGCCAGGGCCGAACCCGGGGTGGCCGTTGCAACCGTGATCGCTGATGCTTTCTGCCACAACATGGTCCGTGCGCTGGCCGGCGCGCTGCTGCAGGTCGGCGACGGCGGCAAGCCGGTCGAGTGGCTAGGCCAGCTGCTGGCGGCCCGGCGGCGTGATCCGGCTGCCAGGGTGGCGCCGCCGCACCCGCTGTGCCTGGAGGAGGTCGGCTATCCCGAACCGTCAGCCATGGCAGGCCAGGCGGCAGCGGCGCGGCGCCTCCGAACCCTGGGCTGAGTTGCCCGGAACGGGCTGGCCTGGCGGTACCCGAAGTCAGGCAGCGGCGTTCCCGGTCGGATTGTGACTTTGATCATTCTTTCGTCCGAACCATCAAGGAGTGCCGTCGAGCATCCTGTTTGCCAGGCTGACGTTAGCGGTGCCCTGTACCAGTTCCGTCATGAAGGTCACGATACGGGTCCGCTGGCCCGCCGTCCTTGGCCGACGCAAGCTGGTGAACTCGGCCCAGACGAGGATGAGGTAATGGCCCTTGGCCAGGGCCTCTTCGATGCCGGTCCCGTTGCCGATCCGGCGCGTGGGGCCGCGCTTGCCTGTCAACTGGGTGATGTAATCGCTGGCGTCGGCGGCCCTCACGCCCCTAGCGGCGCGAGCTGCGGTGCTGAGGTTGAGCACGCCGACGGTGCCCATCAGGCCCAGCGATCTTGCCAGGTAGGTGGCGCGGACGGCCTGATCGCAGCGCCCGGCGCTGACGGCTGACTGAATGTTCGATCCGGTAACTGCCCCGTTGCAGTGCCTGCTGATCGTGCTCGCCGTGCGAGTGACGACTTGCCCGCCGACCGTGAAGCTCGCCGGGAACAGTTGCGCGATCGTCAGCGGCTGCGGGTCGGACTGGCGGGAGCCGATGTGGCCGTACGGGCCCAGCGACGGGCTCTGCGACGCGCTGGACGTTACCTTGGGCTGGCCGGTGGCCGCCGCAGCTGGAGTCGGCTTGCCCCCGGTACGCAGCACGGTATAGGCGAGCGTGGCCGCGGCGGTGAGGACGAGCAGCAGGGCAACCGAGATCGCGAGCTTGACGCTGGCCGGTCGCTTGCGGCGAGCGGGTCGGCGTGCGCTCTGCGTTCGGCTCCCGCTGGCCGGGCGGCGCTTGTCGCGCGAAGGCGTGACGTCGGCGGTGGATTCCCGTTCGGCGTGCTGGTCCGGCTGCGATCCGGCGGCTGCCAACGGGGCGCTGTGGCTGCGGCTGGGCCGCTCCTCGCGCTCCGGGCCGTCGCCGACGCGGCTGGTGCGCTCGGTTCTCTCCGGGCCAGGCGTAACTGACCCAGGTCCGGGGCGAGGCGGGGCGGGGCGGCCATCAGGCGCCGGGCCAGTCCGGGGCGGGGCCGTCCACGTCCCCGTCGACCGGCCATCGCTGACCGCTTGCCAGGTCTGCGTCGAAGTCACGTCGGCCGCCGGGTCGCTGACCGCGAGCACCGAGTAAGCCGGTTCGGCGCCGGGATCGTCGTCATACCGCGAGCCGTACTCGGCCTGCTGTGCCACCCGACGGCCCGCCTGGGCGGGCTGGCTGTCCTGGCCAGCTGACGCGACCTGGAACCCGCGGCTCGCCTGCTCGCGGCCTGGCGGGCCAGCCTGCGACGGCGGCCTGCCCTGGCTTTCAAAGCCGCGGTTCCAGGCAGCGAACTGGCCTGGCGGATACATCGGAGGCGGCTGACCGGGCGCTGGCGGGTAACCGCGGACCGGGCCCTTGCCAGCGGAACCGCCAGCGGACCACGATGACGAGCCGGCAACCCCCGGCCGCGCCGGAGCCCGGCCGCCGCCTGGCCTAATGTCGCCGGGCCTAATGTCGCCGGGCCTAATGTCGCCGGGGCCTGGGCGGCTGTCGCCGTAGCCCGGAGCGAATACCGGGGAACCGTCGGCGGTATCCCGATCGCGGGCGGCATCCCGATCGCCATGGCCCGCTCCCCGGCCCAGGCGACGGCTGCTCCGCTGGTCGGCGCCGTCGCTAGCAGGGATTCGCATGCGGTTGAGCGTATCGCCCTGGGCCGCGAAGTTCGCCTGGTCACGCGTTTCTGGTCCACGCACGTCTCACGGGATCCGGTGCGCGCTTCATGCGGCCCTGAGCGGCCGGCCAGGCTGGCTGGCGCGGTCATCCGCGGTCATCCGCGGACGCCTGCGGGGCGGCAGGACGGGATGACCGCGGTGGTAAAACCGCCTTGCTTTGACCTCTGCGGCTTAGGGCCGGTATCCTGCTTGGGCATCCATGCGTACCGGCATGCCCGTCGTGCCCCAGCGGCAGGTGAGCTGCGGCCAGTACCTGCGGATTCTCGCGACCGGGCGACATGTCCCGGCGCGGGCCAGAGATTCAGGACTCACACGCGAAGGCTTATGACTGTGCGCACTTTCAGCCCGAAGGCCGCTGACATTCAGCGCCAATGGCATGTGATCGACGCGTCGGATGTCGTGCTCGGCCGGCTGGCGAGCCAGGCAGCCGTGCTGCTGCGCGGCAAGCACAAGCCCGTCTTCGCGCCGCATGCCGACACCGGCGACTTCGTCGTCATCGTCAACGCCGCCAAGGTTGCCATCAGCGGAAACAAGCTGCGTGACAAGATGGCCTACCGGCACAGCGGCTATCCGGGCGGGCTCCACTCGGTTTCCTACGCCCAGCTGATGGCAACCAGCCCTGAGCGCGTCATCGAGAAGGCAGTCAAGGGCATGCTGCCCAAGAATGCCCTGGGCCGTCAGATGCTGCGCAAGCTCAAGGTCTACGCAGGTCCGGAGCACCCGCACAAGGCCCAGCAGCCAGTGCCGTTCGAGATCACCCAGATCGAGCAGCGGGCCAGCGCCAAGTAACGTCAGAGCCAGGCTAGAGATTCAACCGGGAAGTACGAGGAAGACAACGTGGCCGAGTCCACCGAGACGCTGGATGCCGGAGCGGGCGCTAACGCGCCCGAGGAGCACCTGTCGGAGTACACCACATCGACCGGCGACAACGCCCAGCCCAGGCAGGCTGCCCGGAAGCCGGTGGTGACCGGTAAGGCACAGGGAACGGGCCGCCGCAAGGAGGCCATCGCGCGGGTCCGGATCCAGCCGGGCAGCGGTCAGTGGAAGATTAACGACCGGTCGATCGAGGTCTACTTCCCGAATAAGGTGCATCAGCAGTTGATCAGCGAGCCGTTTGTGGCGCTGGGCGCTGAGGACCAGTTCGACGTTGTGGCGCGTATCGTCGGCGGCGGCGTCAGCGGCCAGGCAGGTGCGCTGCGCCTGGGCATCGCCAGGGCGCTGACTCTGGTTGACCCGGACAGCCGCCCCACCCTGAAGCGAGCCGGATTCCTGACCAGGGACGCCCGGGTCACCGAGCGCAAGAAGGCTGGCCTGAAGAAGGCCCGCAAGGCTCCGCAGTACTCCAAGCGCTGACCGCGCCGGCCAGCAGGGCACGGCACGGCAAGGCACGGAGGATCCTGGCGGGCGATGGGCCAGCTTTTCGGTACTGACGGCGTCAGGGGTGTCGCTGGGCATGAGCTGACGGCCGGGCTGGCGATGAACATCGCCGCTGCGGCGGCCAGCGTGCTCACCGGCGCTCGCTCGCGGCGTCCTGGGCAGCGCCCGTTCGCCGTTGTCGGCCGGGACCCGCGAGTGTCCGGCGAGTTCCTCGAGGCGGCCGTCGTCGCCGGCCTGGCAGCAGGCGGGATCGACGTGGTGCGGCTCGGAGTGATCCCGACACCGGGTGTCGCTTATCTCACGGCTGCTGTGGGAGCCGATTTCGGCGTCGTCCTCTCGGCAAGTCACAACCCGGCCGCGGACAACGGAATCAAGTTCTTCGCCCGCGGCGGCCTGAAACTGCCGGACGCGGTCGAAGACCAGATAGAGGACGAGATAGCCGCCATGCTGAGCGGCCGGGCCGCCGGTTCTCCGCCTGGTCGTGGCGGGCTGAGCCGCGGCCCGTCCGGGGTGCCGCCGGCCGGCTTCGGCCGGATTCGCGACGCCGAGGATCAGGGCGAGCAGTACCTTGCGCACCTGCTGAGTACCGTGCAGCGTCAGCCTGGCTGTGACGGATCCCCGCTGTCGGGGCTGCGGGTCGTGGTTGACTGCGCCCACGGCGCCGCCTCCAGGTACGCCCCGGACCTGCTGCGCCGGGCCGGGGCCGACGTCATCACGATCGGAGCCGACCCGGACGGGCTGAACATCAATGCGGGCTACGGCTCGACGTGCCTCGGGACGCTGTCTGCGGCGGTGCGGGAGGCGCAAGCGGATGCCGGCATCGCGTACGACGGCGACGCGGACCGGTGCCTGGCGGTCGATGCGGCAGGCCAGATCGTGGACGGCGACCAGATCCTTGCCGTGCTGGCGATTGCGCTGCGGGCCGAGGGCAGGCTGGCGGGCGACACCGTGGTCGCAACCGTTATGGCGAACCTCGGGTTCCGGCGGGCGATGCGCGCGGCCGGCATCGACATCGTCGAGACACCGGTCGGTGACCGGTACCTGATCGCGGCGATGCTGGATGGCAAGTTCGTGCTCGGTGGCGAGCAGTCGGGTCACATCATCATGCTCGACCACGCGACGACTGGCGATGGCATGCTGACGAGCCTCCACCTGCTCGCGCAGACAGCCAGGCAAGGCCGGCCGCTAGCCGCGCTGGCCAGCGTGATGACGAGGTACCCGCAGGTCCTGATCAACGTGCCGGGCGTGGACAAGACGCTGGTAGCATCGTCGCCCGCGCTGAGTGATGCGGTGACGACCGCCGCGGCGGAACTCGGCGAGGCCGGCCGCGTGCTCGTCCGGCCGAGCGGTACCGAGCCTGCCGTCCGGGTCATGGTGGAAGCCGAGGACGCCGGCCAGGCCGACCGGCTAGCCCGCCGCCTGGCCGATGTCGTCAGCGGGCTGGGTTAGCCGGCCGCTGCCGCGTGGCAGGCTTAGCGCATGATCGTTGGCATCGGCGTCGACGTCGCCGAGATCTCCCGGCTTGAGCAGGCGCTCGCGCGATCACCGGGACTGGCAGCGCGCTTGTTCGCCGACAGTGAACAGGGGTTGCCGGCGCGATCGCTGGCCGGCTGCTTCGCTGCCAAGGAAGCCGTGGCCAAGGCGCTCGGCGCACCGCCAGGGCTGCGCTGGACTGATGCCGTCATCGGTCACGACGCCAGCGGCGCGCCCGTGCTCCAGATCAGCGGAACCGTCGCGGCTGCCGCGGCCAGGCTCGGAGTGACGAGCTGGCACGTCTCGATCAGCCACGATGCCGGCCTGTGCGTGGCCGTGGTGGTTGCTGAGCGATGATCAGGGCAGGCTCGTGCTGTGCTGCGTCGCGGGGCGTGCGGACGGCGCGTGAGGACGGGGCGATGAGACGATGAGGAACGCGCACCAGGTGGCGGCGGTGCGCGCCGCCGAGCACGCGCTGATGGCCGGGCTGCCGAAAGGAGCGGCGATGCAGCGCGCCGCGGCGGGCCTGGCGTCGGTGTGCGCGAGCCTGCTCGACCACGTCTACGGCTCATCGGTGGCAGTCATCGCGGGCAGTGGCGACAACGGCGGTGACGCGCTTTACGCGGGCGCCCGGCTGGCCGGCCGCGGCGCTGACGTCACCGCGATCTCGTCCGGGCCGAAGCTGCACGAAGCGGCCGCAGCGGAACTCCTGGCCCGCGGCGGCCGGATTACCCCGGCCAGTGCCGGCCGCGATCAGGGGTCCGCGGGCAGCGCACCGATCGCGCCCGCCGCCGCACACGCGATCGCGGCCGCGGACCTGATCATGGACGGCATCACCGGAATCGGCGGCCACGGCGGCCTGCGCGAGCCCGGTGCGTCGCTGGCGCGGCTGATCGCCTTGGCCCGTGCAGACGGCGCAGTCGTCGTCGCGGTCGACCTGCCCAGCGGGATCGACGCCGACACCGGCGAGGTCCATGGCGCCGCAGTCCAGGCCGACGTCACTGTGACGTTCGGCACGATCAAGCCCGGCCTGCTGATCGACCCGGGCGCGAGCTTCGCCGGCCTCACCGAGCTGATCGACATCGGCCTGGCCGACTACCTGCCCGACCCCGATGTCGTCTCCCTCCAGGCCGCCGACGTGACGGAAGTACTGCCACGCCCGACGACCGAGTCCGACAAGTACCGCCGCGGCGTGCTCGGCCTGCTGGCCGGCAGCGATCAGTACACCGGCGCGGCAGTGCTGTGCTGCGGTGGCGCCATCCATGGCGGGGCAGGCATGGTCCGGTTCGTGTCGGCCGAGATCGCGGTCGGGGTCGTGCGCCAGCGCTGGCCCGAGGTGGTGCTCACCGCCTACGCCCCGGAGCGCCCGGCTGAGGCGATCACGACAGCCGGCCGGGTGCAGGCCTGGGCGGCCGGCCCTGGGATCGGTACCGGGCCGGAGGCGGCCGCCCTGCTTGACGCGGTGCTAGCCAGCGACGTGCCGGTGCTGGTCGACGCCGATGGCCTCACCCTGCTGGCCGGCCGCCGCGATCCGCTGCGCCGCGAAGCGCCCGTGCTGATAACGCCGCATGCCGGCGAACTGGCTCGCTTGCTGTCGGCGGATCGCGACGACGTCGAGGCGCGCCGGCTGCACTACGCCCGCACGGCAGCCGCCGAACTTGGCGTCACCGTACTGCTCAAGGGCTCGACGACACTCATCGCCAGCCCGGACGAGAGCCAGCCGGTGCTGGTGAACTCGACCGGCTCGAGCTGGCTTGCCACGGCCGGCTCGGGTGACGTGCTGTCCGGCCTCGCGGGCTCGCTGCTCGCGCAGGGCGTCCCCGCCGCGAAGGCGGCGGCGGCCGCCGCCTATCTGCACGGCCTGGCCGGCCGGCTCGCCGCGCGCGAAGCCCCGATCGGCGCCAGCGATCTGATCGGCGCGATCCCGGCCGCGATCCGCGCTGTGACGAACGGCACTGACTAACGCCGGAACGAGGCTGCGCCAGCCGGCCGCAGCCGGTCCGGACACCGCCGCCGGGCTCAACCGCCCCGCGCTGGCTGGCACACTGAGTTGTCATGGACGGCCACCCGGAAGCAACCGTCGACCTGGATGCGATCCAGGCGAACGTGGCTGCCCTGAAGCGGCACGTCGGTGCCGCTCAGGTCATGGCAGTCGTCAAATCTGACGGGTACGGCCACGGAATGCTGGCATCGGCCAGGGCCGCGCTGGCCGGCGGCGCGACCTGGCTGGGCGTTGTCCAGGTCGCGGACGCGATCGCGCTGCGCACGGCAGGGATCTGCGTGCCAGTGCTGAGCCTGCACGGCAGCCCGGACTCGCCGCACGAGCAGGCCATCAAGCATGAGATCGATCTGACGGTGGGCTCCGCCGCGCTGCTGGATCAGGTGGCGCTAGCCGCAGCGGCCGCGGGCAAGCCGGCCCGGCTGCACCTGGAGGCCGACACCGGCATGGGCCGCGGGGGTGCCATCGCGGCCGACTGGCCCGCCCTGGTTGACGCGGCGCTGTCGGCTCAAGCCGCCGGGCGGGTGAAGATCGTTGGCTTGTGGTCGCACTTCGCCTGCGCCGACACTCCCGGTCACCCGGCGATCGGCCGCCAACTGGATGCCTTCCGCGCCGCGGTCGCGGCGGCGGAGCGAGCGGGTGCGAGGCCCGAGGTACGGCACCTCGCCAACGGCCCCGCAACCCTGACCCTGCCCGGCTCCCACTTCGACCTGGTTCGCCCCGGCGGTGCCGTCTTCGGCCTGTCCACCCTTCCCGGCGGCGCGCCGGACTGGCTGCGTCCTGCCATGACCCTGCGGGCGAGGCTGATCCAGGTGAAGCGGGTGCCGGCGGGCACGCCGGTGTCCTATGCGCACCGGTACACGACCGAGGGCGAAACCCTGCTCGGCGTCCTGCCGCTTGGCTACAACGAGGGGATACCCAGGCTTGCGACGAACGCCGCCCGGTTGCTCGCCAGCCGGGGCAGGCGGGTTTCGATCGCCGGGACCGTCAACCTGAACCACACCATCCTTGACCTCGGTGACGGCCCGTCGGAGGCTGGCGATGAGGTCGTCGTCTTCGGACCCGGCGATCACGGCGAGCCCACGGCTCAGGAATGGGCAGAAGCGCTCGGCACGATTTCCTACGAGATCGTCACCCGGTTTACCGGAAAGGTGCCGAGAACCTACTCTGGGGTAGCTGCAGCCGGGACCAGCGGGCCGGCGCCAGGCAGCGCAGCGGCCGGGACCGGCAGCCGGACCGGCTACACGGCGGCGCAGGCCGCAGACGGGAGAACCGATGGTCAGGTGGCGGCGGCTTTCTAGCGTCGCAGGGCTGGCTACCGGGGTCGCGGCGGCCTCAGCCGGCGCGGTCATCGCCGTGGAGAAGGCCGCGGTGGGCCGGATCCGGCTGCGCCCTGATCCGGCCGGGACCGAGCCGTTCGGTCAGCTACGCGGACGGCCGGTGACGGTCATCGCCGAGGATGGGGTGGGCCTGCACACCGAGGTCTGCGGGCCGGAAGACTCGCCGGTAACGATCGTGTTCTGTCACGGCTACACGCTCAGCCAGGACGTCTGGCACTACCAGCGCCAGGCTCTGCAAGCGGACTACCGCCTGGTGTTCTGGGATCAGCGCAGTCACGGCAGGTCAGGGCGCAGTGATCCGGCCCGCATCAGTATCGGCCAGCTCGGCCGTGACCTGGCAGCCGTGCTGGCCGCGACGACACGGGCGGGCGCCCCTGTCGTGCTCGTCGGGCACTCGATGGGCGGCATGGCGATCATGGCGCTCGCCGACCAGCATCCGGAGTTGTTCGGCAGCAAGGTGATCGGCGTAACGCTGATTTCCACCACCGCGCTGGTCGACCCGACCGGCTGGCTGCCGGGGCCGCTGCGTCCGGTCGGCCGCTGGGCGGCCCCGGCGCTGCTGCGCGGGTCATCTCGCGGCCGACGGGCGGAGCTGACCGAGCGAATCCGCGACGCGGCCGGCGACCTGGCCTTCCTGTCCACTCGCTTCATCGCGTTCGGTGACCCGGACGTCAGCCCTGCCGTTGTCGAATTCCTCGAGCGCACGATCAGGGCGACGCCCATCGATGTCGTCGCCGACTTTTATCTCGCGCTGACCAAGCATGATGAACGCGGCTCCCTGGCAACGATCGGCAGGGTCCCCACGGTCGTGCTGACCGGCCTGGAGGACCGGCTGGTCGCCACTGCGCAGGCTGCTGACCTCGCTGCCGGGATTCCGGGAGCGAGCCTGGTGGAGATACCTGCGGCCGGGCACATGGTGATCTTGGAACGGCCTGGGATCGTGACGGAGGAGATATCCGGCCTGGTGGCGCTGGCACTGGGCGAGTCGGCGACCAGGCGGCCGGCTTGATGGGCCAGCCAGAACAGCCAAAACAACCAGGACAGCCAGGACAGCCAGCGCAGTCCGCAGCCGCGCAGCGGCCCGACGCGGACACCGACGGCAGGGAGGCGGAGGCGCCGGCCGTCGACGAGCTGATCCGGGTGCCGACGGCCGACCGGATGCGCGGACTCGGCCGCCGCCTGGCCAGCCTGCTGCGGGCCGGCGACCTCATGCTGCTGTCCGGCCCGCTGGGGGCTGGCAAGACGACCCTGGCTCAGGGCATCGGGGCTGGCCTCGGCGTTCGCGGCTCGGTTACCTCCCCGACATTCGTCATCGCGAGGGTGCATCCGAGCTTGGCAGCAGGACCCGACCTGGTGCATGCCGACGCTTACCGGCTCGGCAGCCGTGCCGAGGTGGATGACCTGGATCTCGATGCGGATCTGGGGACCGCCGTCACGGTGGTCGAATGGGGCGAAGGGCTGGTAGAGGACTTGGCGCCGAGCTTCCTGTCAGTCCGCATCTGGGCCGACGAACCACCGGCCGGCCAGGACGTGGGCGATGCCGGGGAGGCCGGCATCCCGCGGACCGTGCTGATCCGCGGCTTTGGTGAGCGGTGGCGGGACCCGGATGTGGCCGAGGCGACCCGGCTGGCACTGGCTGACCTGAGCTGAGCTCAGCTCTGGCTGTCCGCGCGCGGGCCGCGGCGCGTGCCGAATCGTCCTGCGAGGCGGTGTTCGCGCTATTACACTGCCGGTGAGTCCAGCGGGTCCTTGCCGAGAGCGCCCGCGGCTCCGATCAGCCACCAGGAGGCGTGCCGTGGCCCAGCAGGGCACCCCGCCCCGTCGCTCCGCCCGACCGCCCCAGCCCGAGTATCGCGGGCGGCGCGCCCGGTCGCCGGAGCGGCCGCGCCGGGACGAGCCGCAGTGGCGACAGTTTGACGGGTTCGGGCCCGACCACGATGACGAGCTGCCGCCCTGGGCCGGCCCGAATGCCTATCCGCTAGGCACAGCCCAGCGGCACGGCGCAGAACGCGGCAGCCATGCCGCCGGGCGGGTCGGCGAAGAGTACGACGACCGCCCCGGCTCTGGCCGGTCGTCCGCTGATGATCCCGGCTGGCCGTCGGCTGATGATCCCGGCTGGCCGTCGGCTGATGATCCCGGCTGGCCGTCGGCCAACGGCCAGGCCGACCCGCCAGCTCGCGCCGAGCTGCCGACCCGGCGCGGCCGGGCTGCCGCGACCCGGCTGCGCAAGTCGCGACGCCGCGTCTACCGGTTGTGCGGGATCGCCATCGCGGTCTGCGTCATCGCCGCCGGGCTCACCGCGATCTTGACTCATCACACCCCCAAGCCTTCCCTGTACGTGACGTCGCTGCTGCCGGGTGAGTTCAAGTCGGTTCCCAATGCCTGCGGCAGCCTCAGCAGCACCGTGCTGAACCAGTACCTGCCGGGTCCTGGCCGGACGGTAGCCAGCGAGATCTCGGAGACCACGCAGAGCCAGTGCACTTTCACCCTGGACCGCAAACCCGATTTCCTCGTGCTGGAAGTGACCGCGCAGGCGTATCAGCCGTTCGCGGCGGCAACCGCTGCGGGCAGCGCGGCCGGCAGCGCATCGGCCAACGCGCAGGACAATTACTCGCTCACGCAGCGGACCCTGGCGAAGCCGCCGAAGGGCTCCCCGCTGTCGGCAGCCCAGCTCAGCCCGCTGCTCAAGACCGGCCAGCAGGCGCTCGTCGCGGTCCAGGCGGAGGATGTCAGGCGGATCACCACCGAGGTGGTAACGGTCGTGATCCGCGAGCGCAACGTGCTCATTGTGGTGTCGGAATCCGGCCAGGAGTCCGGGCAGGGATTCGGGCCGGTGTCCGTCGCCACGCTGCGGGCCGGGGCCGAGGCCGCGGCCAGGGGAATGCTGGCGAAGTCGGTTACCGAGCCCACCGCCTGACCGTCGGAGCAAGCCTTACGGTCGAAGCACTGGCTGCGCCTCACTAGGCTGGTCAACCGTGCTGCTGCTGGCCTTTGACACGGCGACGCCGTCGGTGACGGTGGCTCTGCACGACGGCGATGCCGTCGTGGCCGAGGAGTCCGCCGTCGACGGGCGCAGGCATGGCGAGATCCTCGCCGTGTTCATCGACAAGGTGCTGCGTAGCGCCGGGGCCGGGCGCGAGGACCTGACAGCCATCGCGGTCGGTACCGGGCCGGGCCCCTACACCGGGCTGCGCGCCGGGCTGGTCACCGCCCGCGTGCTGGCCAGCGCTCTTGCGATCAGGATCGACGGCGTGTGCTCACTCGATGTGATCGCGGCGGCCGCCTGTGCTGAGGCGGCACGGACCGAGGCGGCACCGACCGAGGCGGCACGGACCGAGGCGGCACGGACCGAGGCGGCACCGACCGAGGCGCCACCGACCGGGCATGGCGGCACTGACTTCCTGGTTGCCACCGACGCGCGGCGCCGGGAAGTGTACTGGGCTCGCTACTGCGCGGCCGGCCAGCGAACTGACGGACCGCAGGTGAGCCGGCCAGCCGATCTGCCGCGCGGGCTGCCCGTAGCCGGGCATGCCGCGCTGATGTACCCCGAACTCAGCGACCGGCCGCTGAATCCGGCGTTCCCTGCCGCTGCGCAGCTCGCAGCAATCTCGGCAGCCCGACTGAGCCGGGGCGAGCCGGCCCACCCTGCCGTGCCGCTGTACCTGCGCAGGCCGGACGCGAGGGAGCCAGGCAAGCCGAAGCGGGTCACGCCATGAGCACGCGGCTGCGCCCGATGACCGATGCTGACCTCGACTACGTGCTCGGGCTCGAAGTTGCCTTGTTCGGCGAGGAGGCATGGTCGCGGCAGATGCTGGCCGGCGAGCTTGGCCAGCAGCCGGCCAGCCGGTACTACCTCATCGCCGAGGCGGACGGCGCGGTCGTCGGCTATGCGGGCCTGCTCGCCGCCGAACGCCAGGCGGACGTGCTGACGATCGCCGTCGCTGCGCCCCACTGGGGCCAGGGCATCGGCTCCCGGCTGCTCGCCGACCTGCTCGAGGAGGCCGTCCGGCGGGGTTGCACCGAGATATTCCTCGAAGTGAGGGCTGACAATGCCCGCGCACAGCGCCTTTACCGCTGGTGGGGCTTCGACGATGTCGGCATCCGGCCCGGCTACTACCAGCCGTCCGGCACGGACGCGATCGTGATGCGGCGCGACCTGGACGGTGTGCTCCAGCCCGGCCCGGCCGCCGGGCCTGGCAACCACGCCGGGCAGGCGGCCGGTGGCGGCGGCGGGAGGCCGGAATCTGCCGATGGCCCGGTCGAGACGGACGGGGGTGAAGCAACATGACCGGTCCGCTGGTTCTGGGCATCGAGACCTCGTGTGACGAGACCGGCGTCGGCCTGGTGCGCGGACACGAGTTGCTGGCAGACGCAGTGGCTTCCAGCGTCGAGGAGCACGCCAGGTTCGGCGGAGTAGTGCCCGAAGTGGCGAGCCGGGCGCACCTGGAAGCCATGGTGCCGACCGTCGGCCGCGCGCTGGACGCCGCTGGCGTGCGCCTGGCCGACGTGGACGCGATCGCGGTCACGGCCGGTCCCGGACTAGCCGGGGCGCTGCTGGTCGGTGTCAGCGCCGCGAAGGCCTACGCGATCGCTACCGGCAAGCCGCTGTACGGCGTCAACCATCTGGCCGCGCACGTGGCGGTGGACCAGCTTGAGCACGGCGCGCTGCCAGCCCCCGCGGTCGCTCTGCTGGTATCCGGCGGTCATTCGTCCCTGCTCCTCGTGCCGGATGTGGCGGCTGAGGTCGTGCCGCTCGGCGCGACCATCGACGATGCGGCCGGCGAGGCCTTCGACAAGGTGGCCAGGGTGCTCGGGCTGCCCTTCCCGGGTGGCCCGCATATCGACCGTGCCGCGGCGGCAGGAGATCGAGATCTCATCGCGTTCCCGCGAGGCAAGTACCGGGACGGCAGTTACGACTTCTCGTTCTCCGGACTGAAGACCGCGGTCGCGCGCTTCGTGGAAGCGCGCGAGGCGGCAGGCGAGCCGGTGCCGGTCGCCGACGTCGCGGCCTGCTTCCAGGAAGCCGTCGCGGACGTGCTGACCCGCAAGGCCGTGGCCGCGTGCCGAGCGCACGGCATCGAGCACCTAGTCATCGGCGGTGGCGTGGCCGCTAACTCGCGGTTGCGCGCGCTGGCGCAGGAACGGTGCGCGGCGGCCGGATTGCAGCTGCGGGTGCCGCGGCCGGGCTTGTGCACCGACAACGGTGCGATGGTGGCAGCACTCGGAGCCGAGCTTGTGGCCAGGGGTGCGGTTGCCTCCGGGCTGGACTTCGCGGCAGACTCCTCACTCCCGGTGACGACCGTCACCGCGGCATGACCGTGTCGCGCGAGCCGCGTTCGCTGTCCTGGCTCTAAAGTCTCACCCTGAGAGCGTGCTCTCTGTAGTCCCGGCATCACTCTAAGTGTGCAAGCCGGGGAGATCGAAGGTGCCGTCTGGCAACGTCCTGGCGTTCGGCAGCCCGAACCCGGCCCGGCTCGCAGCGGTTCCGGTCAACTTCGGCCAGGTCTCGGTGGGCAAGTCCGGCCCCCTGACGATGGTCATCACGGCTGAGCACCCTGTCATGGTGCGTCGCATCTGGATAGCCGAGCCATCCGGCAGCACGCGCCGTTCGCCCTCCGGTCCGTGAGACTTGACCTTCGCACGGTCAGGTTCCCGGCCGTGCTCCGGGCCGGCGCCAGGCTGCGGGTGCGGGTGTCCTTCACGCCGTCTTTGCCGGGGGGTTTCACAGGCTCGCTGCAAGTCATCACCGGTGCGGCGAACTTCCGGGTGGTCAGCCTTAGCCTTACCGGGCAATGCATATAACCTCGCCTTTTCGCCCGCCTGCCTCGCCGGCCGGGGCGTCATTCCGGGCCGCCCCCGGACTACACGCGGCCGGGCTGACCTGGGGCGTGCCGCTGGCCGCTGGTTGACGACTCGATACAGGGGGGCTACCCTACGGGACTGGCACTCGCTGCGGTAGAGTGCTAAGCGACAAGGTTGGTCTGGCACCCGCGACGGCAGGCCGACATGGTCGACTCTCTAATACAGCTAGCCCTTTCCGGAGGGGGAGGTCAGATCGTGACGACCGCCACCAAGGTTGTTCTGAAGCCGCTCGAAGACAGGATTGTGGTACGCCCGCTTGAGGCTGAGCAGACGACCGCGTCCGGCCTGGTGATTCCCGACACCGCCAAGGAGAAGCCCCAGGAGGGCGAGGTCCTGGCCGTCGGTCCTGGCCGGTTCGACGAGTCCGGCAGCAAGCGCGTCCCGATGGATGTCAAGGTCGGCGACGTCGTGCTGTACAGCAAGTACGGCGGCACCGAAGTGAAGTACCACGGCGAGGAGTACCTGGTGCTCTCCGCCCGTGACGTACTCGCCATCATCGAGAAGTAGCGAGCAGTAATCGCGCGCGGGCCTGGCCCGCGCCGGGCTGGGTTTTGCCCGCCTGGCACCGCCCCGGCTCGGCTCGCGGCTCGCGGAGTAAATTTCCGCACGGCCCGCGGCCCGGTCCGGGGCGGTGGCGTGACGGCTGCCTGTGCGGGGCCGCAGCGGTGTCCGCCACCGCGAATCCGATAGACCGGACAGACCACTTATCAAAGACACTGGGGTACCAGATGGCCAAGAGCCTGGAGTTTAACGAGGACGCACGGCGTGCCCTCGAGCGCGGTGTCAACCGCCTGGCGGACGCCGTGAAGGTGACGCTCGGCCCGAAGGGCCGCAACGTCGTGATCGACAAGAAGTGGGGCGCGCCCACCATCACCAATGACGGAGTGACCGTCGCGCGCGAGATCGAGCTGGAGGACCCGACCGAGAACCTTGGCGCGCAACTGGCCAAGGAGGTCGCCACTAAGACGAATGACGTGGCCGGAGACGGCACGACGACCGCCACGGTGCTGGCCCAGGCGATGGTCGCTGAGGGGCTGCGCAGCGTCGCCGCCGGCGCTAACCCGATGGCGCTCAAGCGCGGCATCGATGCCGCGGCGGCCGCCGTGGCCGATGCGCTGGTGAACTCGGCCCGTGATGTCGAGGAGCGGAGCGAGGTCGCCAACGTGGCCACGATTTCCGCGCAGGACGCCAAGATCGGCGAGGTCATCGCCGAGGCGTTCGACAAGGTCGGCAAGGACGGCGTCATAACCGTCGAGGAAGCCCCGACCATGGGCATCGAGCTGGAATTCACCGAGGGCATGCAGTTCGACAAGGGCTACATCTCGGCGTACTTCGTCACCGACCCCGAGCGGATGGAGGCCGTCCAGGAGGACGGTTACATTCTGCTGACGTCCGGCAAGATCTCCTCGATGGCCGAGTTCCTGCCGCTGTTGGAGAAGGTGGCGCAGACCAAGAAGCCGCTGCTGGTCATCGCGGAGGACGTGGACGGGGAAGCACTGTCCACCCTGGTGGTCAACAAGATCCGCGGTCTGCTGAATGTCGTCGCGGTCAAGGCGCCAGGGTTCGGGGACCGCCGCAAGGCGATGCTCGAGGACATGGCCGTGCTGACCGGCGCTCAGGTGGTGAGCGAGGAAGTCGGCCTGAAGCTCGACCAGGCCGGCCTCGACGTGCTGGGCCGGGCCCGCCGCCTGGTGGTCACCAAGGACAACACGACGATCATCGACGGCGCTGGCGAGCAGTCGGCCGTCGACGACCGGATCCGCCAGCTTCGGACCGAGATCGAGAACACCGACTCGGACTGGGACCGCGAGAAGCTGCAGGAGCGCGTGGCCAAGCTCGCCGGTGGCGTGGCGGTCCTGCGCGCCGGCGCCGCTACCGAGGTCGAGCTCAAGGAGAAGAAGCACCGGCTCGAGGACGCGATCTCGGCGACCAGGGCCGCCATCGAGGAAGGCATCATCGCTGGTGGCGGCAGCGCGCTTGTCCACGTCGCCACCAAGCTCGGTGACCTGGGCAAGACCGGGGACGAGGCGACCGGGGTGCAGGTCGTCCGGCGGGCACTGTCCGCGCCCGCCCGGTGGATCGCGGAGAACGCCGGTGCCGAGGGCGGTGTGGTGATCGGCCGCATCGCCGATATGCCGGCCGGGCACGGCTACAACGCGGCGACCGGCGAGTTCGGTGACCTGATGGCGCAGGGCGTGATCGACCCGGTCAAGGTCACCCGGTCGGCAGTGCAGAACGCCGCTTCGATCGCCGGCATGCTGCTGACGACCGAAGTGCTGGTCAGCGAGAAGCCCGAGCCCGAGGCCGCGCCCGCAAACGGCCACGGTCACGGTCACCAGCACTAGGCCGCGGCACCGCCGCCAGCTGAACTAGGCCCCGCCACCAGCGCCAGCAGGCATTGGTGGCGGGGCCAGTGCGTGCCGGCCAGTGCGTGCCGGCCAGTGCGTGCCCTGCGCGTGCTCCGTGGCCGTAAACTCCGCTGCCGTATCACGCTATGGCTTACCTTGTAAATAAATGTTCTGCCATTGCTGGCCAGATTACCATTTCTCAACCGGCCTGTACCATTCTAAAATGCGTCAATAACTAAGCGTAGTCGTGTGCTTACTTCTAGTAATTGATTTTACCCGACGATCAGGTGGATGACTAAAAGTAACCTTTCCGTTGCCTATCTTGATGTTGCCTTTACTCCCGGCATGGGGAATCACGGTCTTGTGCAGACGGACGCGTGAGACCGCCGCCAAGCCAGGGGGATCAGGTGGAATCGCAGCTAGATAGGGCTAGTCATCGCAACATGGTCATCTTGACCGAGCTGGCCGCGCGCGGCCAACCCGCCGCAATCGAGACATTGCTCCAGCAGATCAGGCCAATGGTCCTGCGCTATTGCCGTGCTCACCTCGGCAGCATTTCCGGGCATTATCATGCTGCTGATGATGTGGCGCAGGAAGTATGTATCGCCGTTATGACGGCCCTACCGCGCTACCGCGAGATGGGCCGGCCGTTCGCCTCTTTCGTATTCGGCATCGCCGCCCACAAGGTGGCTGACGCCATGCGCAGCGCGGCCCGGTCGGCGATCCCGACCGCGGACCTGCCCGACGGGCCTGACCTGCGGCCGGGGCCGGAGGAGACCGCAGTCGCCTGCCTGGAGGCCGAGCGGGCCCGTGCGCTGCTCGCCCGGCTCCCGGTGAATCAGCGCGAGCTGCTCGTCCTGCGCCTGTTGTCGGGGTTGTCGGCGGAGGAGACCGGCCACGCCCTTGGCATGTCAGCGGGCGCCGTCCGGGTCGCGCAGCACCGCGCGCTGGCCAGGCTGCGCGCCATCGCCATGGCGGAGTCGGACGTGGAGGAGTTCATCGCCTAAGCCGGCGACCGCGGGCCCTGGCGCCGAATCGCCGAGGTCCGCTGCATCCGGGGATAGCAGGGTCCGGCCGCGCCGGCACCGGATCTGGCCAGCCTGACCGGTCACTAGGATGAAGGGATCCCAGAACCCCGGACACGGAACGTGAGATGAGCGACGAGAAGTTCGGTCCGCCCGCCCTAACCTTCGATGACGTTCTGCTGCTGCCGTCGCATTCAACCATAATGCCGAATGAAGCGGACACCACGGCCCGGCTGACGCATCGGCTCTCGCTGCGCATCCCACTCGTGTCAGCCGCCATGGACACCGTCACCGAGGCGAGGATGGCCATCGCGATGGCCCGCCACGGCGGCGCTGGCGTCCTGCACAGGAATATGTCGATCGAGGAGCAGGCCCAGCAAGTCGACATGGTCAAGCGGTCCGAGGCCGGGATGATCACCAACCCGGTGACGTGCGGCCCGGATGCGACGCTGGCCGATGTCGAGGAACTGTGCGCGCGCTTCCGGATCTCGGGCGTGCCGGTCACCGACACCCAGGGCATCCTGGTCGGTATCGTGACTAACCGTGACATCCGGTTCGAGTCGGACCACCAGCGCCGGGTCGCCGAGATCATGACGCCGATGCCGCTGGTGACCGCTCCGGTCGGCGTCGGGCGGGCGGAGGCACTGCGGCTGCTGAGCACCAACAAGGTGGAGAAGCTGCCGCTGGTGGACCAGGCGGGCCGGCTGCGCGGCCTGATCACCGTCAAGGACTTCACCAAGAGCGAGAAGTTCCCCCAGGCGACGAAGGATAGCGAGGGCCGCCTTGTCGTGGGCGCGGCGGTCGGGGTGGGCGAGGACGCCAAGCGGCGCGCGCAGGCGCTGATCGAGTCGGGCGTGGATTTCCTGGTCGTGGACAGCTCACACGGCCACGCCCAGGGCGTCATCGACATGGTGGCTCAGGTCAAGGCCAACTCACGGGTCGAGGTCGTCGGCGGCAATGTGGCCACCAGGGCGGGCGCGCAGGCGCTGATCGACGCAGGCGCCGACGCGGTGAAGGTAGGGGTCGGGCCCGGCGCGATCTGCACGACCCGGGTGGTCACCGGGGTCGGGGTTCCGCAGATCACCGCGATCTACCAGGCCTCGCTCGCGGCCAGGCCGGCCGGCGTGCCGGTGATCGGCGACGGCGGCATCCAGTACTCGGGTGACATTGCCAAGGCCATCGCGGCCGGCGCCGACACGGTCATGCTCGGCAAGCTGCTAGCGGGCTGTGAGGAAGGTCCCGGCGAGATGGTCTTCGTCAACGGCAAGCAGTTCAAGCTGTTCCGGGGGATGGGATCGCTCGGCGCCATGCGCAACGCCAAGCGCGGCGGGTCCTACTCCAAGGACCGCTATTTCCAGGACGACGTGCTGCGCGAGGACAAGCTAGTGCCGCAGGGCGTCGAGGCACAGGTGCCCTACCGCGGTCCGCTGGAGGCGGTGGCGCATCAGCTCACCGGCGGTCTGCGGGCGGCCATGGGATTCTGCGGCGCCAGGACGATCGCCGAACTGCAGCAGGCGCAGTTCACCCAGATCACCGGCGCCGGCCTGGTGGAGAGCCACCCCCATGACATCCAGATGGTGGCCGAGGCGCCGAACTACGGAGGCCGGCGAAGCTAGACCTGGCACGCCAATCCGGGCGGCCAGGCGCGTGCGCACACGCAGCGGGCGGGAGAGAAACGTGAGCGTGGTAGAGATCGGGCGCGGGAAGAGCGGCCGGCGAGCATACGCCCTAGACGAGATCGGCATCGTGCCGTCCCGGCGGACCCGGCACCCGGAGGAAGTCTCGATCGCCTGGCAGATCGATGCCTACCGGTTCGAGATGCCGCTGGTCGTGGCGCCGATGGACAGCGTTGTGTCACCGGCGACGGCGATCGCGATCGGGAAGCTCGGTGGCCTGGCCGCATTGGACCTGGAGGGACTGTGGACCAGGTTCGACGACCCGGAGCCCTTGCTGGCCGAGGCCGCCGAACTGGACGACGAGGCGGCCACGAAACGGCTCCAGGAGATCTACGCAGAGCCGATCAAGGAAGACCTGATCGGCAGGCGGATCGAGGAGATCAGGGCAGCGGGCATCACCACTGCGGCCCGGCTGTCGCCGCAGCGCACCGCGCGCCTCTACAAGGCCGTCATCGACGCCGGCGCGGACATCTTCGTGATCCGCGGCACGACCGTGTCGGCCGAGCACGTGTCCGGCCAGGCTGAGCCGCTGAACCTCAAGCAATTCATCTACGAACTCGACGTGCCGGTCATCGTCGGCGGGTGCGCGACCTATACCGCCGCCCTGCACCTGATGCGCACCGGCGCGGCCGGCGTGCTGGCGGGCTTCGGCGGCGGGTCCGGGCACACGACGGCGGCAGTGCTCGGCGTCGCGGTGCCGATGGCCACCGCGATCGCTGATGTGGCCGCAGCCCGCCGCGATTACCTGGATGAGTCCGGCGGCCGCTACGTGCACGTCATCGCCGACGGCGGGATGACCCGCAGTGGCGACATCGCCAAGGCGCTGGCGCTTGGCGCCGACGCTGTCATGGTCGGCTCGCCGTTTGCTCGGGCTAGCCAGGCGCCCGGCCGCGGCTATCACTGGGGCAGCGAGGCCCACCACCCGGAACTGCCCCGTGGCGCCCGGCTGAAAGTGGGCACGATCGGCACCCTGGAGCAGATCCTGCACGGGCCCTCCACGGTCCCCGATGGCTCGATGAACCTGATAGGCGCGTTGCGCCGGACCATGGCCACATCGGGATATTCGGATCTCAAGGAGTTCCAGCGGGTGGAAGTCGTGGTGACTCGCAGTGCCACGCCGCGCTGACATCCGGGTCTGGCCCACCGCCCGTACCGGTGGCCAGCAGTCCGCGAACGGGCATGTGGTGAGCGGCGGCCCCGCGCTGGCTACGACACGGCTCGGCCCGGCCGAGCGTGCCGCCTCCCTCGACGCGCTGGCCAGCCTTGAACTGCAAGTGCTGGTAGTCGGCGGTGGCGTGGTAGGGGCCGGCGTGGCACTCGACGCCGTCACCCGCGGGCTGACTACCGGACTGGTGGAGGCCAGGGACTTCGGCTCGGGCACCTCCTCGCGGTCGAGCAAGCTGATCCACGGCGGCTTGCGCTACCTTGAGCAGCTCAATGTGGGCCTCGTGCGGGAGGCGCTCAGCGAGCGGTCGCTGCTGCTGCAGCGGCTCGCGCCGCATCTGGTCCGTCCGGTGTCATTCCTGTTCCCGTTCACTCACCATGGCTGGGAACGGGCCTACGTGGGAGCCGGCGTCACCGCCTACGACTCGCTGGGCTTCTCCCTGGGCCAGACCCGCGGCCTGCCCGGCCACCGCCAGCTGACCAGGCGCGGCGCGCTCCGGCTCGCGCCCGCCCTGAATCGCGGGGCACTAACCGGGGCACTTGTCTACTGGGACGCGCAGGTCGACGACGCGCGTTACGTGATGACTTTGGTGCGCACCGCGGCGAGCTTCGGCGCGCACGCGGCATCCCGCACGCAGGTGACGGGCTTCCTGCGCGAGGGCGAGCGGGTGACCGGCGTGCGGGCCACCGACCTGGAGACCGGGGCCGAGCTAGAGATCCGCGCCCAGCAAGTCGTCAATGCCACCGGAGTCTGGACCGACGAGATCCAGGAGATGGTCGGCGGCCGCGGCACGATCAACGTCCGGGCGTCTAAGGGCGTCCACCTGGTCGTGCCGCGTGATCGCATCCACTCCACCACCGGGATCATCCTGCGCACGCCGGTGAGCGTGCTGTTCGTGATCCCATGGGGACGGCACTGGATCATCGGCACGACCGACACCGACTGGTCGCTGGACAAGGCGCACCCGGCGGCGAGCCGGGCCGACATCGACTACGTGCTGGGGCAGCTGAACAAGATCCTCGCCGTGCCGCTCAGCCAGGACGATGTCGAGGGAGTGTACGCCGGCCTGCGGCCGCTGCTGGCAGGTGAGTCTGAGTCCACGTCCAAGCTGTCGCGCGAGCACACCGTGGTGCACCCGGTACCCGGCCTGGTCATGATCGCAGGCGGGAAGTACACCACCTACCGGATCATGGCCCGCGACGCCGTCGACGCGGTCGCGCACGGCCTGGACGGCAAGGTCGCGCCATCCTGCACTGACAGCATCCCGCTGGCTGGCGCCGATGGTTTCATCGCGCTATGGAACTCCCGGCACGCCCTGGCCCGGTCCTCAGGCCTGCATGTCGCGAGGATCGAGCACTTGCTGCAGCGATACGGATCGATGATCGGCGAGGTGCTGGCGCTCATCTCGGCCGATCCCAGCCTCGGCAAGCCGCTGGCCGGCGCTGACGACTACCTGCGCGCTGAGGTTGTCTACGCGGCATCGCACGAGGGCGCTCGCCACCTGGACGACGTGCTGTCGCGGCGCACGCACGCGTCGATCGAGACCTGGGATCGCGGCCTGTCGGCGGCTGAGGAAGCGGTCAGCCTGATGGCAGGGCCGATGAAGTGGAAGACCCGGCAGATCGCGCGGGAACTGGAGAACTACCGGGCCAGGGTAGCGGCCGAGCGCGCGTCCCAGGAAGCCGATTCCGATCAGGACGCCGACGCCATCCGGCTCGGCGCGCCGGATATCGTGCCGGTGCTGCAGGGGGACAGCGTCACCGCCTGAGCGACATTTGCGGTTAAGCCGGCTAGGGGGGAACTATGGAGCAGAAGGTGCTCGTTCGCGCGGTAGCGGAGCGGACCAAGCTGTCGCGCGAGGAATCCGCGGATGTCACCAGGGCGGTGCTGGAGGGACTGGCAGAGCAGCTCAGTGACGGCGAGGCCAGGCGCCTCGCCGCGGATCTGCCCGGCGCGCTGGCGGGGCAGGCTCAGCTGCAGCGGCGCCGCAGGAAAGGGGCGCATCCGGTCGGAGTCGACGAGTTCATCCTCCGGCTCAGCGAGCGTGCCGGGCTCACCGAGGCGGACGCACGGGAGGGCGCCGGGGCAGTCCTGGCCGCCCTGCGGGAGGCGCTCAGCGAGGACGGCTACCAGCACCTCATCGGGCAGCTGCCGGCCGGTTACACGAGCCTGGAGCGAGCCATCGGCTGATCGCCACCGCGCCACTCCGCATGAATGTGACTTTACTGTCGTGATAGCGACAGTAAAGTCACATCGATCATGGCCGACCCCGGTAACGGGAGCGGACCCCGCGCCCGCCCAGAGCGGCGGGCTCGTGAGACCCGGTTGGGCCGCTGGTCCACCCGGCGACGCAACTAGACTGCGGCCTATGTCCCGACCACGCGTGCTGTCCGGCATCCAGCCGACCGCTGACTCGTTTCACATCGGCAACTACCTGGGTGCGTTGCGCCAGTGGGTGGCCCTGCAGGAGACCCACGACACCTTCTATTGCGTTGTCGACCTGCACGCGATCACGCTGCCGCAAGAGCCGGCCGAACTCCGCGCCCGGACCAGGGTTGCTGCTGCCCAGCTATTCGCGGCCGGCCTTGACCCGGACTCCTCGACGGTCTTCGTGCAAAGTCACGTGCCCGAGCACCCGGCGCTGGAGTGGGTGCTGGCCTGCATTACCGGTTTTGGCGAGGCCAGCCGGATGATCCAGTTCAAGGACAAGTCGGCGAAGGGCGGTGCCGACGCTGCCAGCGTCGGGCTTTTCACCTACCCGATCCTGCAGGCGGCCGACATCCTGCTCTATGACGCCGACCAGGTACCCGTCGGCGAGGACCAGCGCCAGCACCTGGAACTGACCAGGGACCTGGCCCAGCGCTTCAACTACCGGTTCGGCCCGACGTTCGTCGTCCCCGGTCCCTATATCCTGCCCGATGTCGCCAAGATTGCCGACCTGCAGGATCCCGCCATCAAGATGAGCAAGTCGGCATCGTCGCCGCAGGGCATCATCGACATACTCGAGGATCCCGACTCGATCCGCCGCAAGATCATGCGCGCCGTTACCGACACCGACGGGGAGGTGCGGGCCGACGAGGCGGCCAAGCCCGGCGTGACGAACCTGCTGCGCATCTACGCAGCGCTGGCCGGCGAGCCGGTCGCGAGCCTGGAGCGGCAGTACGCCGGAGCCGGCTACGGCAAGCTGAAGAAAGACCTGGCCGAGGTGGTGGTCGACGCGTTCGGACCGATCAGGGAGCGGACCGAGAAGCTGCTGGCCAACGAGTCCGAACTCGACCGGCTGCTGGCCGCCGGGGCGGAGAAGGCCCACCGGATTGCCGCCGCCACGATGGCGCGGGTGCGGGACAGGATGGGCTTCCTGCCGCCGGCCTCAGGCTGCTTTCCGGCTGCGACGTCGGCGCCGCGACAGTGCTCAACTGAGGACTGCGCGTTCCCGGACGAGTGAGCCGGGACGAGTGAGCCGGGACGAATGAGTAGGCGAGCGGTCCGGGGGTAGTTCGGGCCGGCAGGCTTCCTCCCTCCACAGCCTGCGCAGGGAGTGATCACGATGGCTGGGACGCTTCGCGTCCGGCGCAGCCGGGGTGCGCTCAGCGGATCGCTGCTAGCGCTGCTCGGTATCTGGGGCGCTCTGATTCCGTTCGTCGGTCCGTACTTCAACTATGCGTACACGCCTGACCGGGCCTGGACCGCGACCTCCGGCCGGATGTGGCTCGAGGTCCTGCCTGGCGTCGTCACGTTGGCAGCTGGCCTGGTCGTGCTACTCAGCCGCTTCCGGCCGGCGGCCGTACTAGCGTCCTGGCTCGCCGCGCTGGCCGGCGCCTGGTTCGCTGTCGGCCGCCTGGTCGCCGCTCGCTGGGCGGGACTCCCGGCCGCTGGCGTCCCGGTGGGCGGCCCCGCCCGGTCGGCCTTCGAGCAGCTCGGCTTCTTCACCGGGCTTGGGCTGGTCATCGTTTTCCTGGCGGCGCTTGCGCTCGGCAGGTTCACGATTGTGGCGGTCGCCGACGCCGCGGCAGCCCGCGTGGTTCCGGGTACGGCCACGAGCGCGGCCACTGACGCGGGGGCCGACAGCCCGGCCGGACCGGTGCGGACGCGTGTCGGCGGTGCGCCGCGGGTCAAGGCGGTACCGGTCTTTCGCGGCCGCTCCCGCAGTGCGGACGCAGCCGAAGCGGAGCCGGTGACCGAGGGAGCTAGCCCCGAGGGGGCCGGCGCTCGGTAGGCCAGGCCAAGCCAGGCCAGGTCAGCAACGAGCAGCGCTCCAGCGGGCCAGGGTTGCGCCGGCCGCGGTTACTGCGGCCGGCGCTGCCTGGCTACCCGCCTGCGGCGCGCTCGCATGAGAGCAATGAGCCCGAGCGCTGCCGCCAGCGCGCCGCCTGCCATTAGGGCGTAGCTTCCGGTGCTGGCGCCAGCAGACGGCTGCGACGCAGCCAGTTCGGCCGGCGTGGGCTTTGGCCTGGGTGCGGGCGTCGTGGCGCCGCGAGCGTCGAGCGCGGTACCTGGGTTCGGCGTCGACAGCGGCGGCACCAGTTCGCCGACCGGCGCGGCTTTGCCGTTCATCGCGAATCCCCAGTTCAGCAGCCTCTCGGCGGAGGTGATCTCGTGCAGCGGCCTGCAGTGCAGCACGCTGACGATCAGCGTGACGCCATGACGCCTGGCCAGCCCGACGTAGGTGGCCTCGGAGCTGACGGTCCAGCCGGGCTTTCCACCGAGACCGCCGCGGTACTGCGTGAGCAGGGCATCCTGGTTGACAAGCGTCTCCCAGTCGTGGCGCCTGATCTCGAACCGGGCCGAGAGCGTTGAGTCGTACTTCATGAAGGCCGGCATTGCCAGTGCCTGCCTGGCGATCAGCGCCTCGTCATACGCAGACGTGACCTGGCCGGCCGCCGGCAGCCCGTTCGGCAGCTTCGCGACCACGTCGTACGCCTGCAGATGGCGGGCCTCGGCGTTGATCAGCGCCATGCCCTTCCCGAACGAGCCGGTGGCCTCGGTGAGCGCGACCGCGGCGTCGTTGGCTGAGATCAGCAGCAGGGCGCGGAACAGGTCGGCGACCCGGTAGGCGCGACCGGTGATCAGCGGGGCATCGCCGGGCTGCTGCGAGGTCGCCAGGCTGCTCGCGACGACCATGCCATCGGGGTTGAGCAGCGGGATCAGCGTGATCGCGGTGAGAACCTTGAGCGTGCTCGCCGGCCCGAACCGGCAGCGGCATCGGGTCAGCCGCTGGCTGATGCACTACGAGCCCCCGGCTGGCCATCAGCGGGCAGCCACGGCCGCGCGGGAGGCCGGCAGCGCGCTGGCCGTCGGGCAGGCGACGGCGGCCAGTGCGGCGCCGAGAGCAATGGCTGCTGCCGGGCGCCCGCCGGGCCGCAGCCGGTGGCGCGACGCTGGCGGAGATGTGGCCCGGCGACCTGAAGCGGCTATGCCGTGGTGACGTAGGCTGAAGCGCCCCGGTAGCACCCGAAGTCCAGTAATCACGCCGTGTGACGTTCCCCACACCAATGATGATTGATGCGTGACAGATTGGCGGCCTATCGGGTTCAGGTATGACAAGCCGGGGTTGCTTTGCGAAAGCTTTGACCGGCCTCGCGTGCGCTGCTCGTGGGGCACGTCACAGCGATGGGCCGAAGCCTCGCGCCGTACGCTGGTGGAATGAGTCGCACATCGGAGTCAGGAACCCCGATCGAGGGCGTCTACGGGCCAAAAAACATCCAGCACCTCGATCCTGGCACGGACCTGGGCGAGCCGGGCGCCTTCCCGTTCACCAGGGGCGTCTACCCGACCATGTACCTGACCCGGCCATGGACGATGCGGCAGTATGCCGGCTTTTCTACCGCGGCGGACTCGAACCGCCGGTATCACCAGCTCATTGCAGCCGGAACCACCGGCCTGTCGGTGGCGTTCGACCTGCCCACGCAGATGGGATTCGATTCCGACGCGGAGCAGGCCAGGGGAGAGGTCGGCAAGGTCGGCGTGGCCATCGACTCGCTGGAGGACATGCGGCTGCTCTTTGACGGCATCCGCCTCGACCAGGTATCGACGTCGATGACCATCAACGCGCCGGCCGCGCTGCTGCTGCTGCTGTATCAGCTGGTCGCGGAGGAGCAGGGGGTACCGCCGGCGGCGATCTCCGGCACGATCCAGAACGACATCCTGAAGGAATACATCGCGCGCGGAACCTACATCTACCCTCCAGGACCGTCGCTCCGGCTGGTTGCCGATACGTTTGCCTACTGCCGGGCGGAGATCCCGCGCTGGAATACCATCTCGATCTCTGGCTACCACATGGCCGAGGCGGGAGCCACGCCCGTTCAGGAGATCGCCTTCACGCTGGCGAACGCGCGCGAGTACGTACGGGCCGCGATCGCGTCCGGCCTGGCGGTGGACGAGTTCGCGCCGAGGCTGTCGTTCTTCTTCGTGGCCCGCACGACGCTGCTGGAGGAGGTAGCCAAGTTCCGGGCGGCCCGGCGGCTCTGGGCGCACATCATGCGCGACGAATTCGGTGCGCAGGACCCCAGGTCGCAGATGCTGCGGTTCCACACGCAGACGGCGGGCGTGCAGCTGACCGCGCAGCAGCCGAAGGTCAACCTGGCACGGGTGACCCTCCAGGCGCTCGCGGCAGTGCTGGGCGGCACCCAGTCGCTGCATACCAACTCTTACGACGAGGCGATCGCGCTGCCGACGCAGAAGGCGGCAACGCTCGCGCTGCGCACGCAGCAGGTGCTGGCCTTCGAGACCGACCTCACCGCCACTGTCGACCCGCTGGCCGGCTCTTATGCCATCGAGTCGATGACCGATGAAATCGAGGCCAGGGCTCGCGAGCTGATGGACCAGGTTGCCGCCATCGGCGGCGCGGTTGCCGCGATCGAGCAGGGCTTCCAGAAGGCCGAGATCGAGCGGTCCGCCTACCGGATAGCCCGTGAAGTTGACTCCGGGGAACGCACAGTCGTCGGCGTGAACGCCTACCTCGCCGAGCAGGAGGAGCCCTACGAGCCGCTGCGGGTCGACCCGGCGATCGAGCACGAGCAGGCGGCCAGACTTGCCGATCTGCGGGCGCGCCGGGACTGCGGGGAAGTCGAGCGGTGCCTGGAGGACGTCAGGCGGGCCGCGGCGGGCGATGCGAACTTGCTGTACCCGCTGCGCGAGGCCCTGCGAGCGCTGGCGACAGTGGGCGAGGTCAGTAACGCGCTGCGGGACGTCTGGGGCGTCTACCGGCCGCCTGAGGTGTATTAGGCGCTGCGGCCCGGTGGCCCGGTAGCGGACGATACGAGCCGCTGCGCGACAATCCCGCAACATCAGCGGACCGGCGACGCCAGGCGGTACGATGCTCGCCAGTAGGACGATCTCGTAAGCGAATGGCCAGAACGTCCGAGCCGCTGCGGTCGCCTCGCTGAACTGCCGGGCAGCGGGTCCAGCTCGCGAGCGGGAGCACGGGATGCAGAGACACGTGCACGGGCTTGACGGCGGCAGCGGCAAGTGCTGAGCGTGAGTGCCGTGATCCGCCGGGCGCATTTTCCGGTACGAGGGATGCCGGAGCAGTTCTGGAGCGGGAATGTAACCGGGCATGGCCGGGATCTGGTGTCGTAGCCGACGGCATTGACTCATCCCGGGCGATGCCGGCTTGGCAGCGGACTGGAGTGAGTTCGAGGTTCAGATGGACAACCCGCTAAGCGCCGCACGAGATAGGCGCAGGACAGCAGCCCGGAGAGTCGACGAGGGCAGTCTCGACGGGGAGGCTACGCATGGCCGAGCATGACATCGGAGAAGAACTCGACGCGTTCCTCTCCGGACACGAGCCGGAGCTCATCGAGTTCCGGCGGGACCTGCACGCTCACCCGGAGACGGGCTACCACGAGTACCGGACCACCCGGCGCATCGCGCTGCGACTTGAGGCGGCCGGCCTGAAGCCGGCCATCCTGCCGAAAGGCACCGGGCTCACCGTCGACATCGGCTCGGGCTCCGCCGACGGGCCGGTGGTGGCGCTGCGCGCCGACATCGACGCGCTGCCGATCAGCGATGAGAAGGACGTGCCGTACCGCTCGCTCAATCGCGGCGCGTGCCACGCCTGCGGGCATGACGTGCACACGGCCATCCTGCTCGGCACGGGGCTGTTCCTCGCCCGGGCAGCCGCAGCCCGCCCGCTACCGGGCAGAGTGCGCCTTATCTTCCAGCCGGCCGAGGAAGTGCCCGGCGGAGCGGTCGACGTCATGGCAGCTGGCGGCATCGCCTCGGTGGATCGCATCTTCGCGCTGCATTGCGACCCCCGGCTCGACGTGGGCAAGATCGGCACCCGGACCGGCCCGATCACGGCAGCCTGCGACAAGCTGACTGTTAAGGTCACCGGCCCTGGTGGTCACACGGCGCGGCCGCATCTGACAGCTGACCTGGTGTTCGCGCTCGGCAAGATCATCACCGAGCTGCCAGCGGCGCTGTCCCGCCGGGTCGATCCGCGATCCAGCCTCAGCCTGGTCTGGGGCAGGGTCAGCGCGGGCTCGGCGGCGAACGCGATTCCGGACGACGGCATGGTCGAGGGCACCGTCCGGTGCCTGGACGACGCGGCCTGGCACGAGGCGCCCGACTTGGTGAAGGCGCTGCTCGAGTCGGTGGCGAGCGCCTACGGCGTCGTTCCCGAGATTAGCTACCAGCGGAATGTGCCGCCGACCGTTAACGAGGCGATCAGCACCGCCATGTTCGAGGCGGCCGCAGACCGCGTACTCGGCCCCGATTCGATCACCGAGGCACCGCAGAGCCTGGGCGGCGAAGACTTCGCCTGGTACCTGGACTCCATTCCGGGTGCGCTGGCCAGGCTGGGCACCCGGAATCCCGGCTCGGCGGCCGACTTCGACATCCATCAGGCCGTCTTCGACGTAGACGAGCGGGCCATTGGTTACGGAGTGCGACTGATGTCGGCGACAGCGATGACCGCAATACTGGACGGCGGCAGCGTGACGCCCGGTGCGATGCCAGGTGCCACGGCGAACCGTTCGAAGGTCGCTGACGCCGCGATCGCCTGAACGTGGCTCAGCCTGCGCAGCCAGGCACTGGCCGCTGAGCGGCAGAAATCGCCCGAGCCCGGCATAGCGCATACAGTTGTGGGCCAGGACCTACGTCAGGCACCGGGACGGTTGCCTTGCCGCAGTGCCCGGTTCAGCCGGGCGGCGGCCGTCAAGCCGCCCGGACCATGGCGCTGACCCTTACTACTGGAGTGACGCCTCGTGTCATCGCAGCAGGACGAGGTCGCGGCAGGCGTGAGCCAGCCCGCGACCGTGCCGGAGGCTTCGAGCCCGCACGCGACCGCGCAGGAGCCCACGGGCCGGCCCGGGACCGGCGCGTTCCCGCCCCCGGATGTGGCACCAGCCATGGCACGGTCAGCCGTCTCCGGCCCGGGGCGGACGGCCGGTCTGCCGGATTCCGGCCGGGTGGCATCGGGCGTGACTCCGCAGGGCAGCCGGAAGCCATGGAAGGAAGGCAAGGACGGCAGGACCGTCTTCCGTCGCGCAGCACCAGTCGTTGTCTGGTGGATCTGGGTGGTATTCGCGCTGTTTAACCTGATCGAGGTCATCATCCCCGATCACGACTATCTTTCGATCGAGTTGGCAGTCGGAGCGCTTGCCGTGACCGGCATCGCCTACGCGACCGCCTTGCGGCCGAGGGTGCTCGCTGCGGCGGATGGCCTTGAGGTGCGCAATCCGGTGCGCGACCACCTGATCCGGTGGGGCGCGCTTAACGGGATTTACCTGGGCGACGCTGTCGAGCTGAGCTGCGCCAGGACCGCGCCCCGCAAGGACAAGGCCATCTACTGCTGGGCGTTGTACTCCGGCCGCCGTAACCGGCTGAAGTCCCAGCAGCTAGGCCTGCGCTCGTGGGGCCGGCCGTCGGCCCGGCGCGATGCAGCGATCGAGCCGGCCGTCGAGGACCCGGCGCAGCTCATGGCCGCCGAACTCGGGCGCCGGTCAACGGAGGCCAAGGCGGCCGGCCCGGCGGCCGCGACGCTCGAGAGCCGCTGGGCCTGGTTCCCGATCGTGTGCATCGCTGTCCCCGCGGCGGCGCTGCTTGCGCTGCTGCTGGCCAGGTGACCGCCCTAGGCGCCTACCGAGGTACACGGACGGCGCCGCAGCGAGGCTACATAGTCAGCCGGGGCGCCCGCTGCCTCGGCCGCGTCGGCGATGATGCCGAGGTAGTGCGCGGACGGCAAGCCGCCCTCGTAGTCGTTCAGCACGTACAGCCAGGCGACGACCTCGCCGTCCAGCGTGCTGACACGCACCTTGGACTTCCGGTAGTAGCCGAGGTCCGCGCCATCCCACTGGTCGAGCGAGGCCTCGTCAGCCCCCGAGACCTCGTACAAGACCACGAAGACGCGAGCCTCGCCGTCCTCGACAACCGTCGCCAGGGCACCGTCCCAGCCGAGATCCTCACCGCCGAAGGTCAGCCGCCAGCCCTCCAGCCAGCCAACGCCTTGCCGCGGCGAGTGCGGGCAACGATGCGCCATTTGCGCGGGATCCATATTGCTTCCGTAGGCCGCGTATATCGCCACGAACCCTAAGCGTACGAGCCGGGCGCACCGGATGCTGGTCCAACGCGTCGGCTCGATTGCCCCGGTGCCGGTCCGATTCGGTCCTGCGGCCCGGATGGGAGAGAATGAGAAAACGTGAGCCAGCCGCACGCGAAGATCGCGATCATCGGTGGAGGCCCGGGCGGCTATGAAGCCGCCCTGGTCGGCGCCCAGCTAGGTGCTGACATCACCGTGATCGAGCGAGACGGGCTGGGAGGCGCCTGCGTTCTCACGGACTGCGTGCCGTCGAAGACGCTCATCGCGACTTCCGGGATGATGGCAGCACTGGACGACGCACCCAGCCTGGGCATCCGGATCAATCAGGCCGGGAACGGGCCAGCCTTGCTCGACGCCCCCCGGCTGTACGCCAGGGTGCGCTCACTAGCCCGCGCGCAGTCCGCTGATGTCGCCTCCCGGCTCTCCGCCGAAGGCGTCAAGGTGATCTCCGGCACCGCCCGGCTGACCGGACCGCACCGCGTGGTCGCCGGCGACACCGAGATCGAGGCCGACGCGGTTCTCATCGCGACCGGAGCCGAGCCCCGGACACTGCCCGGATCGGAGCCAGACGGCACGCGGATCCTCACCTGGCGGCAGTTGTACGACTTGGACAAGCTGCCGGAGGAGCTGATCGTGGTCGGCTCGGGCGTCACGGGCGCCGAGTTCGCCTGCGCCTTTCAGTCGCTCGGCTCGCAGGTGACGCTGGTGTCGTCCAGGGAGCGGATGCTGCCACATGAGGACGCGGATGCGGCAGTAGTGGTGGAGGACGTCTTCCGACGCCGTGGCATGACGGTTCTCGGCAGATCCAGGGCCCGCCAGGTCGTCAGGACGGCTGATGGCGTGGCCGTGACGCTGAGCGATGGCCGGACGGTCCGCGGCAGCCATTGCCTGCTCAGCGTGGGCATGACGCCGAATACCGGCGGCCTCGGCCTGGCAGACGCCGGCGTTGCTGTTGACGACAACGGATTCGTCCAGGTCGACAAGGTGTCAAGGACGACCGCGCCGGGCGTCTACGCGGCCGGCGACTGCACTGGCGTGCTGATGCTGGCGTCGGTTGCGGCGATGCAGGGCCGGATCGCCATGTGGCACGCCCTCGGTGAGGCGGTCAAGCCGCTGCGCCTTGCGCATGTCGCGGCGACGATCTTCACTGAGCCGGAGATCGCCACCGTCGGCGTGCCGGAACAGGCGGTGGCGGCGGGTGAGGTCCCGGACGCGACCGTGGTGAAGCTGCCGCTTGCGACCAACGCCAGGGCCAAGATGCAGGGCTTCCGGGATGGCTTCGTCAAGGTCATCGCCCGGCGCAGCAGCGGCACGGTGCTTGGCGGGGTAGTCGTCGCCCCGCGGGCGAGCGAACTGATCCTGGCAATCTCGCTGGCCGTCGAGCGAAGCCTGAGCGTAGATAACCTGGCGCACACTTTTGCCGTATACCCGTCACTGTCCGGCAGCCTTACCGAGGCTGCGCGCAAGCTGATGCAGCCGGCCGAGGTTACTTTCTGACCCGACAGCCGAGCCGGATCAGCTGCCTGCCGGCCTTCTCGGCGTGCCCGAGGTCCCGGGCCGGATTCCGCTCACCTGGCAGGTCCGGGACCGCCGATGTCTTCTGGGCTGGCGGCGGACTCGTCGCCGGCGGACTCCGTGCCGTCAGCGATCGCATCGGCGGCATCGGGGACGGCGGGCGCGGCGGCGGCGGCATCGGGGGCGGCGGCATCGGGCCACGCGCCGGAGGGGAGGAGGGTGCCGGTGAGGACGCGGACAGGGCTTGCCCGGGGACGATCTGGCGAAGGCAGGGCCAGTATCGGGCGGTAGGTCAGCTCCACCCCCCACGACGGCCGCAGCATCTGGGGTGTACCGCTGAAGTACCTGAGCGGCTGAGAGTCGGAGACCGTCGTCCAGGCGAAAGCCAGTGCACCGCCGACGAGGCCCAGCAGCATTCCGATGAAGAATCCGCCGAGGTTCGAGGTAATCCAGGAACCGAGCGCCAGCAGTATTGACAGCAATGCATAGAAAGTCCGCTGAGCAGGGTTGAACCAGAGGAGAAGTCCGCACAACAGCAACATCATCGGAATGAGATAGCCGGCTAGTCCCTGGATCCCGATATGAATCGCCACCTGCAGCGGACCGTGCTCGGAAAGCAGGATCTCGCCGGCGCCGCCGATGACGAGCAGGCCGCCCCAGAACGGGCGACTGACCCGGAAGGCCCTGAATGCGTACCGGACGCTGCGGAGCGGTCCCGCTGTAATCCCTTGCAGCCGCCGGAGGCCGCGGGGGTGTCCGGTGCTGGCCGAACGTGGCCCAGGAGACCGGCCGCGTCCGGGCGGTTGGCGTTGTCCGGGCGGGCGGCGCTGTCCGGGCGGGCGGCCGAATCCTGGCCGCTGCCAGTGATCTGGCACTCTGCTTCCGGGGTAGCGGCCACGCTCGGCAGGGCGAAGCTGCGGCAGCCGGCTGGGCTGGGGCTGGCGGCGATCTGGAAAGCGGCGTTCGGGCTCCGGTAGCCGACGGCGCTCGGGCGCGGGGCCGCGCTCGGGCGGGCGGCGTTGCGGAATCCGGCCCGGCTCGCGCGGCCGGCCGCCCTCGTACGCGCGCGGCGAGGGCACCCGGTTGCGTTCAGCCGGCCCGGATCGGGGTTGCGCACGGCGATCTGCCGGGCCGCCGCGTTCGGGCGGCCGGGCACCGGGCTCGCGCAGCCGGCCAGGCTGGGCCGTGCCCGGATCGGGCAACCACCAGCGATCCGCCGG
>JAJYUU010000010.1 GCA_021792405.1 Actinomycetes bacterium | reverse complement strand
CTAGGATTGCCTGCTAAAGGGCTGGCGCAGAGCCGCGACTACAGGCCGCAGTTATCCGGAGTCTTCGTTGACCGTATCGCCACCTGCCAAGGCCGGCAGTACCCGGCTGCCGCGCCCGGCGCGCCGATTGCAGTTGCTTGGCGCAGCCCGTGATGTCTTTGTTGCCCAGGGCTACCATGCGGCCGCGATGGATGAGATCGCCGAGCGCGCGGGGGTCAGCAAGCCAGTCCTTTACCAGCACTTTCCGGGCAAACTAGAGCTTTACCTGGCTCTCCTGGACGCGAGCGCCGAAGAACTCGTCCAGATCATGAGCAACGCACTGTCGTCGACGACGGATAACCGGGAGCGTGTCCCGGCCACGTTCAAGGCGTTCTACGACTTCGTGGCTGGCACCGGCGAAGCGTTCCGGCTGGTGTTCGAGTCCGACCTGAGCAATGAGCCGGCCGTCAGGGAGAAGCTGGACCGGGCCATGTACGACTGCGCGGACATGGTCAGTCAGTTCATCCGTGAGGATGCTGGCGTGAGTGACGCCGAAGCACACCTGCTCGGCATGGCGCTGGTAGGCATGGCCCAGGTCAGCGCTCGGTACTGGCTGAGCACCGGCCAGGAGATCCCGAAGGACGCCGCGGAGCAATTGATCGCCCGACTGGCCTGGCGCGGCATCAGTGACTGGCCCATGACGGGCTGACGTCGAGGTTGAGGGAGAGCTGTGGAAGTCAAGATCGGGATACAGTCCGCGCCACGCGAACTCGTCATCGAGACCGAGTCGGAGTCCGGCGAGGTCGAGGCCGCGCTCAAGGCCGCGGTCACCGAGAACGGCGTGCTGGTCCTGACGACAGCCAAGGGCGGCCGGGTACTGGTGCCCGCGGACAAGCTCGCCTACCTGGAGATCAGCAGTACCGAACAGCGCCGGGTCGGCTTCACCAGCCGCTAGCCCAACCGGCAAATCGCTTCGGAAGCCCCGGCAAGCCGACAGGGAGTGAGTCGGCCGCGGTCGGCGCCATGCCGCGGGCTAGTCGGCAAGGCCCAACGACGCCATCCGTGCGGCGTGGGCGTCGGTCAGCCGGGCGAACATCCGCCCGATGTCGCCGAGCTGGCTGGCAGCCTCGCCGGCCAGCATTCTTGCCAGCGGCTCTCGCTCGGCTGCGACGCGCTGCGCCTGGCCGAGCGCCTCGCCGACCAGCCGCCGGGCCCACAGCGCAAGCCGTCCGGCCACCCGCGGATCTGCCTCGATAGCCTGCCGAACCCTCGCGATCACGAATTCCGAGTGCCCAGTGTCAGCGAGCACCGTCAGCACGAGATCTCTGGTCTCCGGGTCCAGAACCTGGGCGATGGTGCGGTAGAAGTCGGCTGCGATGCCATCGCCGACATATGCCTTGACCAGGCTTTCCAGCCAGTCCGACGGCGCGGTCCTGGCGTGGAAGGCATCTATGGCCGCTACGAACGGCTGCATGACCTCCGTGGGGTCAGCCGACGTCGCCTCGATGCGCCGGCGCAGCAGCTGGAAGTGCCCGAACTCTGCCACCGCCATCTCGGCGAGCGCAGTCTTGTCCGCGAGCGAGATGGCCAGGGCGGCGTCGTCGGCGAGCCGGAAGAACGCCGTCAGCGAGGCGTAGGCGAGCAGGCCCAGCAGGTCGAGAACGCCGTCGGCGGAGGGAACCGGAGAGCTCGCGTCGCTCACAGCCGCAGCTTAGCAAGAGTCAGTCCGGCGGCCCACCGAGCGTCGCACAAGTGCACGAGCTTAGTCTTGCTAAACTGCAGGTAGTTTCGCAGCAGGAATGCGGGTTCCCCTGGCCGCGTTGTACACCCTGTCAGGCGTCATAGCCGCTGGACATCGGTTTCTGCCGGTGCGGCGCTGCTCCCGTCGGTGAGCGCGCAGCGGTTCGCCTGCACATGGTCGTCAGGCCCACCACCGAGGGCCGTTACTGGAGGCGTTAGCCCTGAGCACTTTCGCAACGAGCATGGACGACAACCCCGGCACCGGGAGCCTGGATGGCGAACTGGCTGCCGGCACGAAGACGTTCCGCGATTTCGGCATTGCCGAGCCTATCTGCGCCGCGCTGGAAGCCGAGGGAATTACCACCGCGTTCCCCATCCAGGCGCTCACCTTGCCGATCGCGCTCGACGGTCATGATGTCATCGGTCAGGCGCGCACCGGGACCGGCAAGACCTTGGCGTTCGGCATTCCCATCCTGGAGCGGCTCAGCGAGGCCGACCGGGAGGCAGCCGCCCCGCGTGCCCTTATCGTCCTCCCGACGCGAGAGCTGGCCATGCAGGTTGCGGAGGACCTGCGGGTGGCCGGAGCTCAGATCGGCGCGAGCGTCGTGACGCTGTACGGCGGCCGCGCATATGAACCTCAGATCGACGCGCTGGCCAGCGTTGACGTCGTCGTCGGTACCCCGGGCCGGCTGCTCGACCTGGCCCGGCAGGGCCACTTGAAGCTGGACAAGGTTCGCCAGCTGGTACTCGACGAAGCCGACAAGATGCTGGATCTCGGCTTCCTGCCCGATGTCGAGCGCATCCTCCAGCTCACTCCGCCGAACCGGCAGACCATGCTGTTCTCCGCCACGATGCCCGGCGAGATCGTGACGCTTGCCAGGCGGCACCTGAACCGCCCCACGCACATCAGGGCTGAGCAGCACGACGAGCCGGCCCATGTGCCGAGCACTGAGCAGCACGTATTCCGCGCTCATCAGCTGGACAAGATCGAGGTACTGGCCCGGGTCCTGCAAGCCGAGGGACGCGGCCTGACCATCGTGTTCAGTCGAACCAAGCGGTCCGCCGACCAAGTCTCCGCCGCGCTGACGGCCAAGGGCTTCGCAACCGCCGCGATCCACGGCGACCTGGGCCAGAGCCAGCGGGAGCGAGCAATGCGGGCCTTCCGGTCCGGCAAGGTCGACGTGCTGGTCGCTACCGAAGTCGCCGCCCGCGGCCTGGATGTCGACGACGTCACGCATGTGGTCAATTACGAATGTCCCGAGGACGAGAAGGCCTACCTGCACCGGATCGGCAGGACCGGACGAGCCGGGCGCGACGGAGTGGCCGTGACGTTCGTGGACTGGAACGATATGCACCGGTGGAAGACGATCAACGACGCGCTCCGGCTGGAACTTGCCGACCCGCTCGAGACGTACTCGACCTCTGAGCACCTGTACACCGCGTTGCGAATTCCCCCAGGTGCGACCGGCATGCTGCCGAAGGGCCAGCGGGCCAGGCTCGGCCTCGAGGCCGAGTCGCTGGAGGACATTGGCGAGACCGGCAAGACGCGATCCCGCGGCACCACCGCCGGCCGCAGTCGGCGTACGGGCGGCTCAGCCGGGCCCGACCGGCGCGGTGGTACCAGTGAGCCGGGCCAGCGCGGTCAGCGCAAGCGGCGCCGGACCCGTGGCGGGCGGCCAGCTGAGACACCGGACCGCAGCCAGGCCGGGAGCGGCGCCGACCAGGGTAACGCCGCACGTTCCCGCACCGGAGCCGATGGCACCCGCTTCGGCGGCGCAGGCGCCCGTCCTTCGGCACGCGAGAGTGACGGCACCGCCACCAGGCCAGGCAACGCGCCGGCCGTCCCCGATCACCAAGCCGACGGCCAGCCACGGCGGCGGCGCTCGTCTCGCAGCCGGCCGGGACAGGCGTCCGCGGATCATGCCGCGGTCGGGCCAGCCGACTGAACGCTGCCCGGCTGCCGTTGCCGGACGAGCCGGGCGGCCGCCCGCCATCCCGCTTAAATCCGCTCAGATGGCTGCTGACCTGCGGGGAGACCGTTGCGGGCCGACCGGAAGGTAGTCTTTTTCGGTGAACCTTGCGTTATTGGGCTGTTATATTTCAGCCACTTATCGGTAGGCTGCCACCCCGTGAGCACCATCAGGTCCCTGCAGTTGCCCGAAGGCGTGCGGTCAGGAATCCTGACGACCGCTCGCGGCAGGTTCGCGATCCTGGAGGCACAGCCAGCCCGCGGCGTCCCGCACCGTCGGCCGGCGCTACTGATCCACGGCTACACCGGCAGCAAGGAAGACTTCCTGCCGATACTCGAGCCGCTCGCCGCTGCCGGGCGCACGGTCGTGGCGGTCGACCTGCGCGGGCAGTATCAGAGCCCGCATGCGGCATGCCGTGCCGGATATGCCGCCGACGCGATGGTGGCGGATGTGCTGGCTCTCGCCGATGCGATACCACGCGAGGCCGGGGTGCACCTGGTGGGCCATTCCATGGGCGGCCTGATCGCGCGCGACGCCGCGCTGCAGCGCCCGGCTGGGTTGCTCTCGCTCACCCTGCTCGGCTCCGGGCCCGGCGCGATCGGCGGCCAGCGCGCTGAGAGTCTGCGCCAGGTGCTTACCGTCCTCGATCCGGCAGCCGGGATGGTGCCCGATGACCTTGAGCACCTGCGGGCGATGGTCCGGTTTGCCTGGCACTACCAGCATGAACCGCAGGCCAGGGCAGATGGGGCCGACGAGCACGTCATCGCCTTCCTGCGGGAACGCGCACTGCGGACCTGCCCGGTCAGCCTCATCGTCCTCGCCAGGTACTTGCTCAGCTGTCCGGACCGGACCAGTCAGCTAGCCGATCTGGTCAGCCGCGGACTGCCCGCGATGGTGGTGTACGGCGAAAACGACGACGCCTGGCCGCCAGACGTACAGGATCTGATGGCTCGTCAGCTCGGCGCGGAACGCACCTGCATTCCTGGTGCCGCGCATTCGCCCGCGATCGAGGCGCCGGTGACAACGGCCAGTTCGCTGACTGCGTTCTGGAACGCAGCCGAGCGTCGGCAGCCCACCGTGCACGCCTGCGGCCGCGGCCACCGCCGGCCGGCCGCCGGGACGGCCGCTAGCCCGTCCTGATCTGCTCGGTCCGCACCGGCGCTGGCAGCCGATGGCCTCCGCTTGCCTGCTCGTCGCCGGCCTCCGGGCTCAAGCCGTCCCATGGCCGGCGAGGTGGTGCGGCTGCGGCGCCCTCCGGGCAATGCGCGCGGAAGTCACACCAGCCGCAGCCAGGGCCAGTGCGCGGCGGGAAGGCCTCATGTGCCGCGGGACCGCCGACGGCCTTGTACTGCTCGTCGGCGGCCGCGCACTCCGCGGCAATCTCTTCCGCCCGGCGGAGCTGCCGGGCCAGTGACTGCGACGTGTGCTCCCAGGCAAGCACGCTGGCTGTCGGCAGATGATGCAGCTCGACTCTGGTGCACGGGCGCCGCAGCACTCGGCTCGCGGCCAGAGCGTACAGAGCGAGAGCCAGCGAGGTACGGGTGTCGTCAACGCTCAGACGGTGCCGGCCGGTCTTGTAGTCGACGACGACCAGATCGCCGGGCCCGGCCGGCTGGCCGGGCTCCCGCCGGTCATCCAGCCGGTCGATCCGGCCGGACAACGTGATCAGGTCAGACCGCGTGGCCACCGTCCGCTCGATGCCAGCCGGCTCAGCCGCAGGGTCGAGGCCTGCGACGTATGCCTCGACAACCTGCCGCCACCGCCGCCGGTGCGCCGCCGACTGCGCGGCGTCAGCGAAGCCGTCGGACAGCCAGCCGCGATCCAGCAAGTCCCCGGCCGACGTGACGGTCCGCTCCCGCTGCGGCAGCCGCCACCAGCCAGCCAGGGCATTGTGCACGCTCGCGCCCAGGCTGTTATGCGCCCATGGCGGCCCTTTGGACGGCGGCGGGCGGTCCAGGTAGCTCATCCGGTACCGGCGCGGGCAGTCCAGCCACGTGCTGAGCCTGGTAGGCGTGCAGGGATAGAGCCTTCGCGGCATGCCCTCGAATCCGAGCTGTTCCATCTGCCCTTCCGTGCCGGTCCCAGCGGCTACTCAGCATCGTCCTGGACGCCACTGACAGTCTGGTCCTGGCCGGCCGCAACCCAGGAGTCGAATCGCTTCTCCGCTTCCGCGACGGTCAGTTCGCCGCCGTGACCGGGTAGCAGCCGGGTCTGCGATGGCAGCGTGAGCACCTGAGCGCCGATCGCATCGAGCTGGCGGCCCCAGTTAGGAAACCCGTCTCGGGTCGGCACCGGGCCGTTCTCGCCCACCACGTCCCCGGTGAATGCCGCCTCGAGCTCCTCGCAATACAGCAGAACCGATCCGCGGCTGTGACCTGGAGCGTGCAGCACCTCCATGGTGATTCCCGCGACGTCGAACCTGCCGCCATCCTCCATCCGGATGTCGGGATCCTCGTCGTGCAGCTCGCGCCACGCCTGACGGTCAGCCGGATGCAGCGCTACCGGGGCTTCGTCATGCTCGGCGACCTCGAGCGCGGCAGCCGCATGGCCGGCATGGCCATGGGTGCAGATGACGGCCAGGACTTCCCGGTCACCGACAGCACCGAGCACAACGCCGGCGTCGTCGCCCGGATCGATCACGATGACCTCTTCGTCATTCCCCACGAGCCATGTGTTGGCCGTGCCCTGTACAACGTCGATGCGAGCGTCCGGTTTGCTCATCGATACCGTGCCTCCCTGTAAACACTGCGCAACGATAGCCCGAGCCGTCAGCAAGCTACCTCAGGTTCCGGTTACCGGCCTGGCGCCGGTTGCCTGGCTGACTAGCGCCTCGTAGCCGCCTTCCGGCGCGATCTCAGTCCCGATCCGGAAGCCAGTCAGCGCGCCGTGGTCGTCACTACCGCCCGAGGGCGCGAGGCCGAGCGAGTGCGCGAGTTCGCCCAGCAACCGGCGTTCCTGTTCGTCGTGCTGAGGGTGGTTGATCTCGATGCCGGTCAGGCCGGCCGCGGTCAAGTCCGCGATCACCTGGTCCGGGAACTGCCAGCCACGCCCCGCGCCGCGCGGGTGAGCCAGCACCGTGACCCCGCCGGCCGCGCGAACCAGTCGGATGGCCTTCACCGGGTCCAGCGCGTACCGGGCTACGTAGGCAGGACCGCCCGGCCCCATCCAGTTCGCGGTGAATGCCTCGTTCACGCTGGCCACTACGCCTAGCTCCAGCATCGCCCGGGCGATGTGCGGCCTGCCCACGACACCCCCGGCAGCAATCTCGCTCACCTGCTCCCACGTCACTGGCACGTCAAGCGCGGCGAGCTTATCGACCATCGCCCTGGCCCGGTACAGCCTGCTCTCCCGGATCTCCGCCAGCTCACCGGCAAGTTCGTCGTTCTCCGGGTCGAACAAGTAGGCCAGCAAGTGAACGCTGTGGCCCTCCAGCCGACAGGAGATCTCAGCGCCAGGCAGCAGCGTCATCCCAGCCGGCAGTGCGCCGGCGGCCTCGCGCTGACCGGCCACGGTGTCATGATCAGTGAGCGCTATCACATCCAGGGCAGCTTCGGCGCCGCGACGGATGACAACCGCTGGCGGCTCCGTACCGTCAGAGACGCTGCTATGCGTGTGCAGGTCGGCGCGCACCCTGGCGACACTAGCCGGGAAGCAGCGGCGAGCGGGCGCCGAACGGAAGGTCCAGTTCCTGGCCAGGGTCTCGCAGATCGCGGAGCTTCATCGGCTCGAGCATCAGCAGGCCCGCGGTCTGGGGCCACAGCACCACCCAAAGCCAGGTTCCGCTGACCTCGCCGGCGAACGCGGCTCTGTCCGGGGTCTCCACGTTCCACAGCGGGAACTCGTGATTCGCGAACTCCACCACCGCGGCGGGCGGGCCGGTCGTGAACTGCAGACCCGGATCCCGGCCGCCCAGGCCGGCGAATCTGGCGCCGAGGCCCACGCCAGGCTCCTCGGAGATCAGCAGCATCTCCGCGGGGCCGCCGACCGGGTTCGGGCCGGACAGCGCCACCGAGCAACCCCGTGTTCCGGTGCGCTGGTCGCCGGCGATCGCAAACCCGGTAACCAGCCAGCCGAGCGGCAGCGGCCATGGCAGCCAGACCGGCACCTGCGCATCGCGCAGCACACCCTCCAGCCCCTCCTGCGACGGGCTGAGCGCCGATCGCAGCGGGTAGACCTCGCCGTGCTGGTCACAGTGGTACGCGCTGGACCAAACGCTAGGTTCCCGCACTGCGTTATCGCAGCGCGGGCAGGTGAGTACGGGTCTCATCTCACACAGAGTTATCCCCCAGATCCACTGCGTCAAATGCCGACCGCGCGGTGATCTCCGCTGCCAGGACATAATGGACCAGTGGCCGAGCCTGGTAGTCCTCCGCCCGAACGCAACTCATCCGTCCGGCTGCCGTGCGTGGGAGCCGTGATCAGGGACGGCGCCGGGCGGCTGCTGCTGATCTTGCGGGGGCACGAGCCGGGCATGGGGCTGTGGTCGATCCCAGGCGGCCGGATCGAGCCCGGGGAGAGTGCCGAACAGGCGGTCGTCAGGGAAGTCATGGAGGAAACCGGGCTAGCCGTGACGTGCGGCCCGCTACTGGGCATCGCGGAGTTGCCCGGCGACGGTGTCGTCATCGAGGTCAGGGACTACCTGGCGGCGCCGGCGCCGGGCGCCGGGCCGGCCAGGGCCGGCGACGATGCCGCCGCCGTGCGCTGGGTGAGCGACGCCGAGGCCGACGAGATGCAAGCACGCGGCGAACTGACGCCCGGGCTGCTGGCTGCATTGCGATCCTGGACCTGACGGCAGCCGCGAGCCGGTTCCAAGGAGGGCTATTGCGGCGGTTCGAACCGGCTTGTCCGGTCCAATCCCGCCGCCCGGCCACGGGCCGCGACGACCAGGGCGAGCTTTCTGGACGCCTCGTCGATCATCTCGCCGCCGAGCATCGCGGCTCCCCGCCGCTGCACTGTGGTGTAGTAGTCGTACGCCTCGATCAGCAACTCAGCCCGGTCATAATCGGCCTGGGACGGGGAGAACTCGGCATTCACCACGTCGACCTGGCCAGGATGCACCACCCACTTGCCATCGAAGCCGATCGCCGCGGCACTTGCCGCGCTGGCGGCCAGCCCCGCAGCGTCCCTGATCGCCGCGAACGGCCCGTCGATCGCCTGCAGCCCGTGCGCTCGGGCGGCCACCAGCAAGCGCAGGTGCGCGTAATGAAACGCATCGCCCCCGGCATAACCCGGTGGCTGCGCGCCGACGGTCAGGGAGCGCATGCCCAGGCTGGCCATGAAGTCTGCCGGGCCGAACACCAGTGCCTCAAGCCGTGGCGAAGCCGCTGCTATCTCGTCGGCAGCAGCCAGGCCCGCAGCGTCCTCGATTTGCGCCTCGATGGCGATCCGGCCCCGAGCCAGTCCTGACGCCTGCTCGATCTGGCTGAGCAGCATGTCCAGCCAGCCCACATCCAGCGGGCTCGTCACCTTCGGAAGCACGATGGCATCGAGCGACCCGCCCGCCTGCTCGACGATGTCGACAACGTCGCGATAGGCCCAGCCAGTCCTGGCGTCGTTCACCCGGACCGCCCGGACCTTGCTGCCCCAGCCGCCGTCGCGGAGCGCCTGCACGACAGCCGCGCGGCTCCGCTCCTTCTCCGCGGGGGCCACAGCGTCCTCAAGGTCGAGGAAGACCTCATCGACCGGCAGTTCGCGGGCTTTGACCACGAACCTGGCGTTGCTGGCAGGCACCGCCAGAGTCGTCCGCCTTGGCCGGTATGCGCGAGCACTCACGCCGGTTGAGCATAATTGCCGCCGCGGCCGGGCGCGCGGCCGCCCCGCCCAGCCAGATTCGCCGACCGTCACGGCTCGCGCAAGGGCTGGATGTGCCTCGCCGGGCAGGGCACGGACTCATGGGGCCTACCATGGGGCCATGTCTACAGACTCAGCGCCAGCGGCTTCGGGTGTCGTCCTGCCTAGCCCGGAGCAGGTGACCCAGGCGCTTTCGACCGTCAACGACCCCGAGATCCACCGCCCGATCACTGACCTCGGCATGGTCAAGAGCATCGAGGTGACACCCGGCGGCGGCGTCATCGTCGGCGTGTGGCTGACCGTCAGCGGATGCCCTCTCCGGGACACCATCAACCGTGATGTCACCGCCGCGGTCGGCAAGCTTGGCGGTGTCACGGCGGTCCGGGTCGAGATGGACGTCATGAGCGAGGAGCAGCGGCGCGAGCTGCAGACCAAGCTGCGCGGGGGCAATCCCGAGAAGGAGATCCCGTTCGCCCAGCCCGGCTCTCTCACCAGGGTCTACGCGATCGCCAGCGGCAAGGGTGGCGTTGGCAAGTCGTCCGTGACCGTCAACCTGGCCGTCGCGCTGGCCGCGCTCGGCCAGAAGGTCGGCCTGCTGGACGCCGACATCTACGGGCATTCGGTACCGCGGATGCTCGGCATCAAGGACCGCCCGACGCAGGTCGAGCAAATGATCATGCCGCCGACCGCGCACGGTGTCCGGGCTATCTCCAGCGGCATGCTGAAGAAGGGCAATGAGCCGCTGCCGTTGCGCGGCCCTATCCTGCACCGGCTGCTGCAGCAGTTCCTCGCCGACGTATTCTGGGGCGATCTAGACATTCTGCTGCTAGACCTTCCGCCTGGCACCGGAGACGTTGCCATCTCGGCCGCGCACCTGGTCCCGGGCAGCGAACTCGTCGTGGTGACCACGCCGCAGCTGGCGTCAGCCGAGGTTGCCGAGCGGGCCGGCTCACTCGCGGTGCAACTGAACCAGCGCGTGGTGGGCGTGATCGAGAACATGTCCTACCTGCCGTGCCCGCACTGCGGTGAGCGGGTCGACGTCTTCGGCGCGGGCGGTGGCGCGGCGGTCGCCGACACGCTGACCAGGCTTACCGGTGTCCCGGTACCGGTGCTTGGCGAGATCCCGATCGAGCCGAAACTCCGCGAGGCAGGGGATGCCGGCATTCCGCTGGTCCTGGCCGATCCCGACACGCCTGCATCCCAGCAGCTACGGAAGATCGCCGAAAGGCTGGCCGGTCGCACGAGGAGCCTGGCTGGCCGTCAGCTCGGCCTTTCTCCCGTCTGAACGGCCCCTGACGAAGCCGGGTCACCGTCAGGTGGCCTCGGTGTCATACGGCGGGCTCTCGCCGGGCAGCAAGCTGTTCCCGGCGGTCAGGCGACCTGACTGCATGGCCGCGTTGGGGCCGCCATTCGCAGCACCGCCGATCACGACGGGATCAGCGGTGAGGTCGTCGAACAAGTGCTTGCGGACGAAGTGCTTGGGGTTGATGTCGGCCAGGTCGAACTGGCTGAATTCGGGGCCGAGATTTTCCTGCAATTCTGACTTGGCGCCGTCAGCCATCCGGCGCAGTTCCCGCAGCGCCCGGCCCGCCTGGGCGGCGAAGGCAGGAAGCCGCTCCGGCCCGAAGATGATCAGCGCAACGACCCCGAGCACCAAGAGCTTGATGAATTCCTGGTCGAACACCGGCAGGCTCCAAGGGGCTAGGACCACACAGGCTGTGGCCCGCTCTGACAGCGTAGCCCGTGACCTGCGGTCATCAGAATTTCGCGCGAGGCCACGCTGGGCTGCGCGGCACCCGCGGGCAAGGCGCCGTCAGGGCACGTGCGGCGAGGCCACCGTGTAGGGGACGGCGCGGCTAGGATCCTGAGCAGGGCGCCGCTCAGCGGGAGCGCTGGCCGGCTCGCGCGGGACGACGAGCACATCCACCGACGGTGTCGCTGGCGGCGACGGAGCCTGCGCCTGCGGCTCGCCGCCGGCGATGAATGCCGCGGTACCCAGGCCAGCCAGGAAGACGACGAGCGAGCCGGCCAGGAAATACCGGCCTGCCCGTTGCTCCGGCCGTGCTGAGTGAGCTGGCAAATCCCACCCGGCCTGCGGTGGCGGAACCGGCCAGGCGGCCTCTGCCACAGGCCTCCCGTGGTCCACCGGGTCGGCGTCGGTGAGCCGCATCAGCCTGCCGGTCAGCCCGGCGCCGGCAGCGGCCTCACCCAGCTCCGTCATCCTGCGCTTCAGCATCCGGAGCGCGGCAACCTCGTCGCGGCACGAGCCGCATTTAGCCATGTGCAGGAGCACACGCTCGCGCTCGCTGCCGTCGAGCTCACCGTCGATCAGCGCGGACAGCCGCTGGCCGAGGTGCGTCAAGGTTGACCTCCCTGTGCTACTGGCAGGTCGATCTGCAGCCGCGGCTGCGGCACTGCTGTCCTGAGGGGGCGCGGGCGCCGGTGCTCAAGTGCCTGCCGAAGCTGAGCACGGCCGCGGTGAATCCGGCTACGGACGGTACCCAGCTTCACGCCAAGAGTGTCCGCGATCTCCTCGTAGGGCAAGCCCTCGATGTCGCAGAGAATGACTGCCGCACGGTACTCGGGCGCAAGCGCCATGAGCGCGGCGTGAATGTCGCCATCCAGATGCCGGTCGTCGAATGCTTGCGCAGGAGTCGGCTCCGAGCCACCGAGGCGCGCCTCCGTCTCGTCAGCCAGGCCCTCGAACCTGATGCGCTGCTTCCTGCGCGCCATGTCGAGGAAGAGGTTGGTCGTGATCCGGTGCAGCCATCCTTCGAACGTGCCGGGGACATAGCTGTCCAGCGAGCGGAATACCCGCACGAACACTTCCTGCGTCAGGTCCTCTGCGTCGTGGCTGTTGCCGGTAAGCCGATAGGCAAGCCGGTACACGCGCGCAGAATGGTCACGAACCACCGCTTCCCAGCTCGGCGGGGTCCACTGCGCCGCCTCAGCCGCTTGCTCGGTACGGCCTGCCTGATCTGCTACGTCCCCGTGCACCGGCTCACGTCCTCCAACGCCTGCTCCTACCGCAACTCCCGGCGGGTCGGCGTTGTTCCGTCGATCCGGCCGCTGGCCCCGCGTCTTCGCGGCTGGCGAGCTGCCGCGGCGGCGAAGGTGCCGAAACCGAATATTCCCGGCTCCCGGCAGATCAACCCCACGGCTGGCGCTCGATGCTCCGCCTGCCTGTCGCACCCGTTAACGCGCGAGGTTACCCGGCCAGTTCCCGGATCGCCGGACTGCCCGCTAGGCTGCGCCCTGAGGGGTCCAGGACAAGTCAGCCCGGGACAAGCAAAGCCGGGCCGGGCCGCCGGATACGGCGGCGGCCGGCCAGTATGGAGGTACTCATTTCGATCAGTGCGGCCACGCTTGCCTACATCGACGACTTCTTGCCCGAGGATGACGCCCTGATCAGCGCCCGGCGTAACGCGGCCGAAGTGGGCGGTGCCGCGCCGGTGAGCCCGCTCACGGGCGGCACACTCCGGTTCCTAGCTGCCGCCATCGGCGCCAGGTCGGTGGTGGAGATCGGGACCGGCTGCGGCACGTCCGGAATCTGGCTGCTGCGCGGCATGCGGCCTGGCGCGGTCCTTACCACGGTCGACTCCGAGCCCGAGCATCAGCGCCTGGCGCGCGCTGCCTACCTCGCGGCCGGCTTTCCGCCGAGCAGGTACCGGCTGATCGGCGGCCTGGCACTCGAAGTACTGCCCCGGCTCGCCGACAACGCCTACGACATGGTGTTCTGTGACGCCGACCGGCTCGAGCTGAGTGCCTATCTGGCGAGCGCCCTGCGCTTGCTCCGGCCCGGCGGAATCGTGCTGTTTAACTCGGTGCTACCAGGCAGCGCGGGAACGGAGCGACTGCCCACCGACGCCGAGGCTGCCGCGGCGGCCGAGGTACGCGAGCAGGTTCGGGCCGACGAGCGCCTGACTCAGTTGCTGCTGCCGATCGGCAATGGCTTGCTTGTTGCCGCCCGGCAAGGCGGCAGCAGCAGCTAGGACTGGCCGGCACCATCAGATCGAGGAACGCGGAACCCGGGCAGCAGGGGGTATCCGGACTGTTACGGCAGCAGGTTCAGCCGACGGCGGTATGGAGCGCCTCGCCGAGAGCACGGGCCTCGTCGGGAGTGAGCTCGACTACCAGGCGCCCGCCACCCTCCAGCGGCACGCGCATCACGATGCCACGGCCCTCCTTGGTGACCTCAAGCGGACCGTCGCCCGTCCGCGGCTTCATCGCCGCCATTCTGCTCCCCTTCCCTGCCCTCCGGCCGCACAGACCGCAGCAGCCGCTCAACGCGCCGAGCGGCTGCCGGTACTCCGGCCAGCCACATACATCTCGATCAGTCCCTCTATTATCCAGTGTTCGGCCGTCCGGCGCTAATGATCAGCCGTCCCGCGGACGCCAGTTCCATGACGGCTGATACCGGGCTACTCGGCAGAACCCGGCCGGCCCTGTCCGGCCGGCGGCACGCAGTCAGCTAGCCGCAGGACGCCGGGCCTGGTTGCCCGCAGCCAGCGACTCAGGCATGCTCGGCCTCGACAGTCCCGCACCCGCGAGTGCGGCCCAGTTGCAACGCCCGGGCACCAGGAGAGGAAGGGCTAGTGACCGAAAACGTGCTTTATGAGGTCAACGGCGCGGTCGCCACGATCACGATAAACCGGCCAGCGGCCCGAAACGCCCTCACGCTGGATGCCAAGGTCGCCCTGCTGGGAGTGCTGCGGGACTGCAGCGTGACAGAGGCAGTGCGCGCGGTCGTCCTCACCGGTGCGGGCCAGGCGTTCTGCTCGGGCCAGGACCTTCGGGAGCACGCCGAACTGCTGGCCCTTGACTCGGCTCCGCTCGATACCGTCCGGCGGCACTACAACCCGATGATCGAGACTATCGCGGCAATGCCCAAGCCAGTGATCGCCGCGCTGCCGGGAGTTGCCGCCGGAGCGGGCGCCGCGCTTGCTTTTGCCTGTGACTTCCGCATCGCCGCCGAGCGAGCGAGCTTCCTGCTGGCATTCGCCAAGGTCGGGCTTGGCGCGGACTCGGGGGCGTCGTGGACTCTGCAGCGGCTCGTCGGCCCGGCCAGGGCGGCGGAGATGCTGATGCTGGCAGAGCCGATCGACGCCGCCACCGCGCTGAACCTCGGGCTTCTCACGTCCGTCGTACCGGACGCGGAACTGCCTGCGGTCTCAGCTGCCATGGCTGCCAGGCTGGCCGACGGGCCGACGCTGGCTTACGCCGCGATCAAGGAGAGCCTGGCGTATTCGAGCAGCCATGGCCTGGGCGAGTCGCTGGAGAGAGAGGCCGACCTGCAAGTGCGGCTCGGGAGCACGGACGACCACAAGGCCGCGACACTGGCATTCGTGAACAAGCAGACACCGGTGTACCTGGGCCGATGAGGCACGCCGCAGCCGCGCAGGCCCGCCACCTCCGCCTCCGGGCAGCACGTCTACCAGGCGGGCGATCGCATCGCTAGACGGGCGATCGCATCGCTAGACGGGCGATCGCATCGCTAGACGGGCGATCGCATCGCTAGACGGCGACAGGGTCGGCCAGCGCCATCTCCTCGTGCGCGCAGAGGATCTGCTCGGCGACGTCGACGGCGTCCATCAGGTCCACCCGCTCGTACTGTCCGGCCGGCGAGCGCCAGGAAACCTCGGTGCCGTGCCGCCAGACTGTCAAGTGACGGCTGATGGACAGCACCGAGATCCCGTCCAGGTCAGCACGGACAATGCTGGCGAGCCCGCGGTCGGCCAGCATGACCTCGAGCTCATCGACCAGCAAGTCAGGGCTGTACCTCGGCCTGCCGACGTGATCTGGCAGGGCAGCCGGCGGAATGCGCAGCGAGAACCAGACCGCCTTGCCCGGCACCTTCCAGTTACCCAGCCGTGATCGGCTCAGGTGGCAGCCCCACTGCCCGGCCGACAGGCCGGCCACAACCTGCAGTCCCCGGCCGCTGACCGAGTCCGGTGGCGCATCGGACATGCCAGGACGATTGCCTGGCGCCCAGCCGCGCTCGGTGTCGAAAACCTTGCACACCAGTTCCCGTGACCGGCCGGTGCCGCGAAGGTACAGCCAGATCTCCGGGACGCCCGCGGCCGATCGCTGCCGGGTCCCGGCCGCGGCCACATTGCGCTGCGCATGAAGGGTGTTAGCGGCCAGTTCGCTGGCCATGGTGACGCCGTCATGCACCAGTCCGGAAGGAATGGCGAGGCTCGATACGGCCTCGCGGAAGAACCGGCGTGCCGCCGCTGCGCACGTCGTATCGATCGGCAATGGCCTCGCGAAACAGCCGCCAGCGCTGATGCCTGCGTAGGCAAGCCGCTCGGCGGGGTCGGGTAGGAACGCCAGCGCTTCCGCTACAGGTGCTCCGAGCAGGCCGACGGGCAGCAGCGGATCGCCGGCCGCTGGTGAGCCGAGCGCGCTACCGCCACTTTCGGCGGGCGTTGGCGGCCGCATGCTCCTCCGCCCTCCCGAGTTAGGCCTCCTCCCGTTCAGGTTATGGGTATTGTGCGAAGTTTCGCAATGGATTCGCTGAATGTCGCCGCAATTGGCCCGGCCATTCGCTGGAGGTCGGCCTGCCGGTGCCCAGAACTCCAGGCTAAGCCTGCCGGGCGGCTTCCGCGGGGCCACGGCTGACACAGGCGGCCAGGTGATCGTTGACCAGCCCGCAGGCCTGCATCGTGGCATACGCGGTGACCGGGCCGGTGAACGTGAAACCACGGCCGCGCAAGTCCTTGGCCAGTGCCCTGGATTCGGATGTCACGGCCGGCACGTCGGCGATGCTGACCGGCGCGGGCGCTTGATCGCCCGCGTAGTGCCAGACGAGCTTGGCAAGGCCAGCCGGAAGCCCGAGAGCGGCCCGCGCGTTCGCAATGACGGCCTCGATCTTCGCCCGGTTCCGGACGATGCCCGGATCAGCCAGCAGGCGCGCGACGTCGTCCGGCCCGAACCTGGCGACTGCCTCGACCTCAAATCCGCTGAAGGCCAGCCTGAAGTTCGCTCGCTTGCGCAAGATCGTGAGCCAGGAAAGGCCGGACTGGAAGGCTTCCAGGCACAGCCGCTCGAAGATCCCGTTGTCATCTCGGACCGGCCGCCCCCATTCCTCGTCGTGGTAGCTGAGGTAGTCGGGAGGACTCACGCTCCACGGGCATCGCAATAGGCCGTCAGGACCGGCGACGGGCAGTCCCGTCGTCATTCGCCCTCACCCGGGTACTGGATGCTCGCCTGCTGGCCACGCAGGCCGGCGGGCCCGGCTGCCGTGCCGGGTACGGCCTGAGACTGCCAGCCGGTGGTCCCTGGCAGGTGGTGCTGTTCCGGCGGCGGACCCAGTTCGCCCGTTGCGCTCGCGCCGCCGATCAGGCCGGCCGGCCGCCGCGCGTTCCCGTCCGGATCGCTGTCGGCAGGGAACCCGGCCGGATAATCCGGCGCGCTCCCGCCCGGACCGGCGCGGTGCGCAGCGGATACCTCCGCCAGCCGGCTGCGCAGCCAGTCGATCTCGGCATCCCGCTCGGCGATAGCCCTTGCGATCAGCGCCAGCGCATGCTCGGTAACGGCAGCGTTATAGCCGAGCAGCGCACCCGGAGGACGGTAGTTCGCGATGTCCGACCAGGTCCGGAAGTCCGGGCGGCCAGGCAACTCGGACCGGTCGCGGCTGAGTTCTCCGCCCCGGCCCATCGCGACCACCACGACGCCGCCAAGGATCAGGGCGGCGGCGAACAGTATGACAACGGGCACCTCGCCATCGTGCCACGACCTGCGGTGTGCTGGCGCATCACCGCAGCCATGCCGTCGTCGGGTTATGTCGCGGAAGCTCCGGTGGCCCCATCCAGGCTGTGCGCCTCGACGATGATCCGGACGACCTCAGCGGGGTCGTCGGCAAGCTGGACCAGGCCAGGGTCGGCCGGCGAAATCTTGCCTGCCGGGAGCATCGTGTCGACGATCCAGGCCCGCAGACCCTTCCAGTACTCGCTGCCCACCAGCACGATCGGGAACCTAGTGATCTTGCCGGTCTGCACGAGCGTCACGGCCTCGAACAGCTCGTCCAAGGTGCCGAAGCCGCCCGGAAGCACCACGAAGGCCTGCGAGTACTTGACGAAGACCGTCTTGCGCACAAAGAAGTACCGGAACTCAAGGCCGACCTCGACGTACTCGTTCAGGGCCTGCTCGAGCGGCAGCTCGATGCCGAGCCCCACCGAGACGCCGCCCGCGCCGGCCGCGCCCTTGTTTGCCGCCTCCATGATGCCCGGGCCGCCGCCGGTGATCACGGCGTAACCGGCGCTTGCCAGCCCCGCCCCGATCTGCTCAGCGCAGTCGTACTCGGCCGTGCCCGGCCGGGTCCGCGCCGATCCGAACACCGAGACTGCCCGCCCTAGCTCCGCCAGCAACCCGAAGCCCTCGACGAACTCGGCCTGGATCCGCAGCACCCGCCACGGATCGGTGTGCACCCAGTCGCTCGGCCCGCGCCAGTCGAGCAGCCGCTGGTCGGTCGTGGTCTTGGGAATGTGCTCACCCCGCAGGGTGGCGGGGCCCTGGCGACGCAGCCGGCGGCGTGGTTCGGAATTCAGGCTCATGGCCCATAAGGTAACCGCCGCCGGGCGATGTTCAGCCAACGCACCGCGGGCCTGGATCGCCGGCCAGCGGCGGCTATGAGCTCACCCCGTGATCGCGGAGGATGTCGTTGAGCGCTGCCCTGTCGTGGGCGCTTCCCTCGGCCAGTCGCCTCAGCACCAGCACGCACGGCATGCCGAACTCGCCGCCGCCGAACTTGCGCATCCGGGTCCCGCCGACGCAGACCGACCAGGCCGGTACCTCGCCGCGGGGCAGTTCCTCGCCGGTCTCCGCATCGATGACGTGGCTGGACTTAGTCACGATGGTTCCGGCACCGAGCACCGCGCCAGCCCGGACCCGCGCCCCCTCCACCACCATGGACCGGGAGAAGATCGTGGCGTCGTCCTCGACCACGACCGGCACCGCGTTCGGCGGCTCGAGGACGCCGCCGATCCCCACGCCGCCGGCCAGGTGCACGTTCTTGCCGATCTGCGCGCACGACCCGACGGTCGCCCAGGTGTCCACCATGGTGCCGGAGTCAACGTAGGCGCCGATGTTGACGAACGATGGCATCAGCACCGCGCCCGGTGCCACGTAAGCACCCCACCTGACAATCGAGCCGGCCACCGCGCGGACGTCATCGAGCCGGCTTGTCAGTGGTACCCGGTCGTTGTAGCGGAAATCGCCGACCTGCGTGGCGACCATCGGCATGAGCCGGAACGCGAGCAGTATCGCGCGCTTGGCCCGCTCGTCGACGACCACCAGATCGGAAGCGGGATCGATCCAGGCAACCCTGCACTGGCCTGCGTCGATCATGTCGACTGCCAGGTAGACCAGGTCCCTGGCGACCGCGTCGGATGGCGTCAGGCTGGCCCGGCGCTCCCACAAGTCGTCGATCTCGGCGGGCAGCGGCGAGACGACGGCACCGGCGTCAGTCCCGTCCGCATCGCGTGCGTGCGTCATAGCCAGCGAGCCTAATGGGGGCTACCGGCTCGGCCAACCGGCAGCCGCCTGCCGCCTGCCGCCTGCCGCCTGCCGCCTGCCGCGCGCAACGGGCTCGCGGGCGGCAGGCAGCTAAGTCCGCCGCGCGAACGGGTAGCTTCGGACGCATGCCGAACCGACGCAAGTCTGTCCGAGCCAGCCGGCGGTCCGGCATCGCGACGGTGATCGTGGTCCTGTCGGTCTGCCTGCTGGCCGGCGTACTGGCGATCAAGTTCGCTGGCAAGCTGCTGCAGCCTGCCAGTTGCCTGGCCGGCCCGGCAGCGCAGGCAGTCCAGCTCAGCGTCAGCCAGGCGGGCATCGCTGCCACCATCGCCGGCGTCGCAAGTGACCGCGGCTTGCCGACCAGGGCAGTGGCCATCGCCTACGCGACTGCCCTGCAGGAGTCAAAGCTGGCCAATTTGAACTACGGCGACCTGGATTCGGTCGGCGTCTTCCAGCAGCGGCCATCACAAGGCTGGGGAACGGCGCGGCAGATCGAGAACCCGGTCTATGCGACCAGCCGGTTCTTCGCCGCGCTGACGCTGGTCCCGCGCTACCGCCGGCTGCCGATCTACCAGGCCGCCCAGGATGTCCAGCGCAGTGCGGACGGCTTCGCTTACGGGCAGTACGCTGAGGAAGGGACCGAGCTAGCCCGCGCGTTCAGCGGAGACGAGGCGCACGCCGTCTGGTGCAGCTACAGCTCGCCGGTCGGCCGGGCCCGGCTGGCCGGCGCCCGGGTCGCTCTCGACGATGCGTTCGGCAGGCTGCGCGGCTCCCGGGCGAGCCACCGCGGCGCGGGCGTGACGGTGGGCAGTGTCCGCCAGGGCTGGGCGGTAGCGGCCTGGCTGGTCACGCACGCCGCCACGTACGGCATCACGGACGTGCAATATGCCGGCTTCCAGTGGCTCGCGAGCGGTTCCGGCGGCTGGAAGCCGGACCGGGCCTCGGCGCGCGGGCCGGCTGCCGGGGCTTCGGTACTGTTCGGCTGATAACCTGCGGTCCCCGGCTCGGCTGCTTGTGCCCCGGTCTTGCCGGGACGCGATACTGGTGGCAAGCCGCGACACTTGGGTCAGCCGCACCGCTGGTGCACCAGGGCGCGGACGGAAGAGGAGAACGCGGAAGTGACCTACATCATCACGCAGCCTTGCGTCGATGTGCTCGACAAGGCCTGCATCGAAGAGTGCCCGGTCGACTGCATTTACGAGGGCGAGCGGATGCTCTACATCCACCCGGATGAGTGCGTGGACTGCGGCGCCTGCGAGCCCGTCTGCCCGGTTGAGGCCATCTTCTACGAGGACGATGTGCCCGATCAGTGGAAGGACTACTACAAGGCCAACGTCGAGTTCTTCAGCGATCTCGGCTCGCCAGGCGGCGCTTCCAAGGTCGGCAAGATCAACAAAGATCATCCGATCGTTGCCGCGCTCCCCCCGCAGGAGACCGAGCACTAACGCGGGAACGGGCAGTGACGGCGGGCAGCATGACCGCGGGCGCGGCAGCGGGTGCCGGTGCGCCGACGATCGCGGCGCGGCTGCCGGCTTTCCCCTGGGACTCACTGGCTGGCCCGGCGCAGCTCGCCCGGCAGCATCCGGACGGGATCGTGGACCTGTCCGTTGGCACTCCGGTCGACCCAGTGCCCGAGGTGGTCAGAGCTGCGCTGCGAGCCGCCGACGACTCACCCGGCTATCCGGCAACGGCCGGCACCGCCGCTCTGCGTGAGGCCGCCGCCGGCTGGCTGGCCCGGCGGCATGAGGTCAGCGTGGACCCTGCGGCCGTACTGCCGGTCATCGGCACCAAGGAGTTCATCGCGTCGCTGCCCACAGCCCTTGGCTGTGGACCCGGCGATATCGTCGCCCATCCGGCGCTGGCTTACCCCACCTATGACGTGGGCGCCCGGCTGGCCGGCGCCCGGCCAGTGCCGGCCGCAGGGGTCTTCTCACTCGGGCCGCAGCGAGTATCGCTGCTCTGGCTGAACTCACCGGCCAACCCCACCGGCCAGGTGCTGCCAGCCGAGCACCTGCGCAAGGTCGTCAGCTGGGCGCGCGAGCGCGGCACGGTCGTGGCTTGCGACGAGTGCTACCTCGAACTGGGCTGGGATGCCACGCCGTTGTCCGTGCTGCACCCGGCTGCGTGCGGCGGCTCGCACCAGGGACTGCTGGCCGTGCACTCGCTGTCCAAGCGGTCGAACATGGCCGGCTACCGGGCCGGATTCGTGACCGGAGATCCGGCCCTGGTGGCGGAACTGCTGGAGATCCGCAAGCACGCCGGCCTGATCGTCCCGGCGCCCGTGCAAGCCGCGATGGCGGCCGCCCTGGCCGATGACGTGCACGCGGACGCACAGCGCGCCCGGTATGCGGACCGGCGGAACCGGCTGTGGGCCGCTTTCCAGGCGGCTGGCTGGGATATCGAGGAGTCCGCTGGCGGGCTGTACCTGTGGGCAACGCACCCGGACCTGGACTGCCGGGCGTCGGTGCAGCGGCTAGCCGAGGCCGGAATTTTGGTGGCGCCGGGCGAGATCTACGGGCCAGGCGGCGCCCGGCACATCCGGGTGGCGCTGACCGCCACCGACGAGCGGGTCGACGCCGCCGTGAGCCGGCTCGCCCGGCTGGCCTGACGTCGCCCCGCTGGTAGCCGGATAACGGATAACGGATAACTCTGCCCTAAATTGGCGATCTGCGCGTTATCATCCGATGGCGGCCGGCGCTACGCCTGGCGAGCGCTACGCCTGTGCGCGCGGCGAGCGCGGCGGGCCTGCGGGCGCGCTCCAGAGGTGCTGCGGCGGGAGGTACAGAAGGCGGATGGCTGCTTCAGAGACGTTCGACGCCTTCTACGCGCGCACGGTCTGGAGCGTCACCAACCAGATGCACGAGCTGGCTGCTGACGACCCTAACGCCGATCACGCCATCAGGGAGGCGTACGCCAAGGCTTACCAGCAGTGGTACCAGGTGTCCGGCTACCCCGATCCGCAGGCGTGGGTGCTGACGACTGCCAGGGCCGCCTATGAGCGCCGCCGGGCGGCTACAGGCCTTAACCGGCGCCCATCGGCCCAGTCCAGCGAACCAAGGGCGGGGCGGGAACGCTACCTGCCGCCCGCTCAGCGCGGCGCGGGTCAGGGTCGGCCGCTGGCCGATCCCGACGCGACCATCGCCGGCCCGTGGCGCAATGGCGCGGGCCGCATCGACGGCACCAGCAGCGAAACTCCAGCCTCGACCTCTGCCGCGGCTGCCTGGCCCGGCCCGGCCGACTCTGAGAAGCCCGGATCCGACGGGCTCGGATCCGATCGACTCGGCAATGGCGCGCCCCAGGTCCGCGGACTCGGTCGGCTGCCCAGCGGCGGACTGGGCCAGCTGGCCAGCAGCGGACTCGGCCGGCTGGGTTCGCGCCGCAGCCTGATCATCGCCGGGGTCGCGGTGGCCGTGCTCGCAGCCGCGGTTATCACTCACCTGTCCGGCGGTGGCCAGAAAGCGCCCGTTCCGGCCGCAAGCCAGCACGCGACCAGCAAGTCCGGCGGCCGGCCGAAGCCGCACATGCTCGCCGCCGGGCGCACCGGCAGGCGCTCGGCGATTCCGTGGTCCCTCGTCGGGCCGGGCTGGGCTCTCGCCGAGTTCTCCACCGCCGCACCGAACCCGGCCGGGCAAGCCTCCGGCGCCGGCAGCTACATCACGTACCTGGTCGATCCGAAAGGCGGCAAGTACGAGATCAAGGCGTCGTCGGGCGGCACCGCCCCTGGGCTGATGGCATGGTCCGGGGATGCCAAGCAGGCGCTCGTCTATACCGGCTCCGGTGCGGCCGGCGGCACCGGCAGTTATGCCCTGCTGAACGTGCGGACCGGGCATTTCGCGCCGCTGTCACTGCCGGGCGGCGTAGTGCCGGTCGGGTTCGCCAGGCCGCTGGGCCTTGCCATCCTGGCGGTACACCAGGGACCGGCGCAGTTCCATCTGCAGCGCTATACCTTGTCCGGCCAGCTCCAGCAAACGCTGGCCGCGCTGCCGCGCAAGCTGGACGAGACTCTGGCGTGGAACACCTGTGACATCGGTGCCGCCTGCGCGCTGAGCTCGCCGGATGGGCTGACCGATGTCTGGGGCGTGGCCGGCGATGCCATGCAGGTAGTCAGCAACGCCGGCGGCAAGGCCACCCGGCTGCAGGTGAAGGACAGCGGCCACCCGCTCGCCTGCATGCCGCTCACCTGGTGGAACGACACCACCGTCCTGGCCGACTGCGCCGCGGCTGGCGCACCGGACGGGGCTCGGCTGTGGCTGGTGCCCGATGACAGATCAGCACCGACCGCGCTCACTGCGGTCGTATCGGCTGCGCAAGGCGGCATCAGGGATGCCTGGCTGGCTGGTCAGACGACCTACGTGAGCTCAGTGACGTCGCGCGAGTGCCCGGCCGCGCCGAGCGGACCCGGCGGCCTGGCCATCCTGCGCCTGGGCGCCGGCCCGGTCACGATCCCCGGCAGCACGAACAACTACAGCACCGTCGTTGTCGCCTACCGGCAGCGGCTGCTGGTGCTGACACAGACGAGCTGCCCGGGAACGTCGTCGCTACTGTGGTTCAACCCGGCAACAGGCAGGGCGCTGACCGCGCTGACCGCGCCGGCCGCTGAGGTAGGCGTGATCAGTGCGGTGCCATTCGGCAACGGACCGACTGCCATGACCAACGGGTACTAGAGCGGCTAGCCAGCCTTCGGCTACGGCTCGACCGGGCCCCCGCAGCGCCAGTACTCCCCGTCGGCGCGAGCCAGGAACTCCTCATCGACCAGGTACCGGCGGAGCGCAGCGTAGTCGCTGAAGATCGCGGACAGGATCTGGTTGACTTCGCGCTCGGGGTAGCGGGTGCCCGGCTCGAATGCCTGCGCCACCTCGCCGAGCAAGAGCAGCCGCCGCGATCGCCTGGCCGGCATCACCTCGACCCTGCCATCGCGCAGGAAGCCGGCGAGCCGCGCGTCGCGAGCAAGCGAGTCCAGGATGCGGCGGACACCGGGGGTCGTCATGCGACGATTATTACCCGCGCCGCGGGCACCGCCTCAACCGCTTTCGGCCCGGTTCGCGCAGTCGGATCAGCCAAACCTGGCCGCCCGGCCGCCCCGGCCGCCCCGGCCGCGCCGTCGGTCGCAGCACTGCCCGGCGGGTCACTAGGCTGGCAGCCGTGCTACGCCTCTACGACACCCGGCAGCGCGGCGTGGCGGAGATCGTCCCCGCGCGGCCTGGTCAGCTGCGGATGTACGCCTGCGGGCCAACGGTGTACCGGTTCGCCCACGTCGGCAATATGCGGACGTTCCTGCTCTGTGACCTGATCCGGCGGAATGCCGAGCGGCATGGCTGGTCGGTCATCGTCTGCCAGAACATCACCGACGTCGGTCACCTGGCCGATGACAACGAGCCCGACCCCGACGGCGAGGACAAGGTCCTGTCGCAGGCCCGCGCGGAGGGCAAGTCCGCGCTCGATGTCGCGCGGTTCTACGAAGACGCGTTCTGGCGGGACTGCGCCGCGCTGAACATCGGCAGGCCGGACTACGCTCCGCGCGCCTCAGAGTCGATCGACCTGATGATCGACATGATCGCCAAGCTGATCGCGACGGGGCACGCGTACCCGGTCACCGGCGGCTCGGTGTACTTCGACGCGCGCAGCGCTCCCGGTTACGGGGCCATCTCCGGGAACCGGCTGGACGATCTGCGTCCCGGCTACCGGTTCGCCGACGGCGTGGACACCGGCAAGCGGTTCCACGCTGACTGGGCGCTGTGGAAGGCGGCGCCCGCTGACCGCGAGCTGACCTGGCAGGCGCCCTGGGGCACCGGCTTCCCCGGCTGGCACACCGAGTGCTCGGCGATGTCGCTGAAGTTCCTCGGCACCCAGATCGATATCCACACCGGCGGCATCGATCTGCGATTCCCGCATCACGAGGACGAGCGAGCCCAGTCCAATTCGATTGCCGGACACGAGGTAGTGCGGCACTGGGTGCACGGTGAGCACGTCCTGTTTGACGGTCGCAAGATGGCCAAGTCGACCGGCAACGTGGTGCTGCTGTCGGATGTGGCAGCCCGCGGGCTGGACCCGCTCGCCGTCCGGCTTGCCTTCCTCGAGCACCGCTATCGCCAGCAGATGAACCTCACCTGGGACACCCTGGCTGCCTCGGACGGCACCGTGCGCCGGTGGCGCGAATTGGTGGCGGACTGGGCCAACGAGCCGAGCAAGCCCATCTGCGCCGAGTACTGGTCCCGGCTCACTACCGCGCTGGACGATGATCTGGACACCCCGGCGGCCCTGCGCACATTGCGCGAGCTGGCCAAGGACCGCGCGATCCCGGCGGGCTCGAAGTTCGAGACGTTCGCCGCGACGGACCGGATCCTGGCTCTTGACCTGGTCAGCCTGGTGGGGAAGCCGCGGTCAGCACCGCTGCCGGAAGAGGCGGACGCGATGCTCGGCGAGCGGGCGGCGGCCCGCGAGCGGAACGACTTTGCCGCCAGTGACCGGCTGCGGGACGCGCTGGCCGACCTCGGCGTCGCGGTTCGGGACACGCCGGAAGGCCAGGCGTGGACGGTGCGGCCCGCGCCCCGGAACGCCTGCTGAGTCTCCGTACAGCGGATAAATCAGCTTGGAACGGGCGGCGTCGGCTGCCCGCCGGGCGACCATCGGCTGTCGCTCGCCAAAGCCGGGCGCCGCGGCGCAACAGATCAGCGTTCGCCGGGCAGATTACGCAACAGATCGGCAGTGATGCGCATGAGGCGTCAGGGCACGAGCACGCCTGCGGCTTCTACGCTGGACTGACCTAGATCATCGGGCCAGGAGCAGATCATCCGCCCAGATCATCCGCCGAACGGGAGCACCTGACCATGACGGAGACCACCCGCCGCTGCACTCACGCGAGGACGTACTTGATGTGCCCGCCTGAGCACTTCGCCGTGCAGTACGCGATCAATCCGTGGATGAACCCGGATCGGGCAGTTGACAATGCGCTCGCCATGCGCCAGTGGCGCCACCTCCGCGACACCTACCAGAGCCTCGGTCACACTGTCCGCACTATTACGCCGGAGGCAGGGCTCCCGGATATGGTCTTCGCGGCGAACGGCGCTACCGTCATCGACGGCAAGGTGCTCGGCGCTAACTTCAAGTTCCCGCAACGCCAGCCCGAGGCTGACGCCTACCTCAACTGGTTCCGCGAGCACGGCTACGGCCAGGTCCGCGAGTCGCACGTGCTGAACGAGGGCGAGGGCGACATCGTCTTCGCCGGGCGAGCCATCCTGGCCGGTTACGGATTCCGCAGCGACCAGGCCGTGCGCGACGAACTGACCGAGCTTTTCGGTTTCCCGGTCATCAGCCTTCGCCTGGTCGACCCGCGCTTTTACCACCTGGACACCGCGCTCGTCGTACTGGACGAGACCACTATTGCTTACTATCCGGCCGCCTTCGACGACGCTAGCCGGGCCGCGCTGGCGTCCCATTTCAGCCAGATCATCGAGGCGAAAGACGAGGACGCCGAAGTGCTCGGCCTGAACGGCATCAGCGACGGCCGCAATGTCGTGCTGCCTGTGCAGGCGACGGGCCTCGCCGCGCAACTGGCCGAGGCGGGATTCAGTCCGGTCGGTGTCGACATGTCCGAGTTGCTGAAGGCGGGCGGCGGCCCGAAATGCTGCACTCTGGAGCTGAGGTAACCGACATGGCGGTCGATGGCGGGAGGAGCACATGGTGAGCACAGGCCCCGAGTTGTCAGCACAGCTGCGCGCTCAGGCGGCGGCGCACAGCGCGCACAACTACCATCCGCTGCCAGTGGTGATCGCCGAGGCTGACGGCGCCTGGGTGACCGACGTGGAGGGCAAGCGCTACCTGGACATGCTGGCCGCCTATTCGGCTCTCAATTTCGGGCACCGTCACCCCCGGCTGGTCTCGGCCGCGCAGCGTCAACTGGAGCGCGTCACGCTCGTCAGCCGCGCCTTCGAGCACGACCAGTTCGGCCCGTTCTGCGCTGAGCTGGCCGCCTTGGCAGGCATGGAGATGGTCCTGCCGATGAACACCGGTGCCGAAGCGGTCGAGACGGCGATCAAGACTGCCCGCAAATGGGGTTACGAGGTCAAGGGCGTTCCCGACGGCCAGGCCGTCATCATCGTGTTCGAGGGCAACTTTCACGGCCGGACCACCACGATCGTCAGCTTCTCCACTGACCCGGACGCGCGCGACGGCTTCGGTCCGTACACGCCGGGCTTCCGGATTGTCCCCTATGGTGACCTGGCCGCCCTGGCCGCCGCGATGGACGACCGGGTCGTGGCAGTCCTGGCAGAGCCGATCCAGGGTGAGGCTGGCGTGCTGGTGCCGCCATCCGGCTTCCTGCCGGGCGTCCGCGAACTGTGCACCGCACACGGTGCGTTGTTCATCGCCGACGAGATCCAGTCGGGCCTGGGCCGCACCGGCACGACGTTCGCATGTGAACATGAGGACGTCGTGCCGGACATGTACATCCTGGGCAAGGCCCTGGGCGGCGGCATCGTGCCGGTGTCGGCGGTCGTCTCGTCGAGCGACGTGCTCGGCGTCTTCAAGCCCGGCCAGCACGGCTCCACTTTCGGCGGTAACCCGCTCGCCTGCGCGGTCGCGCGCGAGGTCATCGCGATGCTCGCGACCGGGGAGTTTCAGGAGCGCTCGGCCAAACTCGGCGCGCACATGCACGACCGGCTGAGCGCGCTGCCGCAGCGCAAGGTCAATGACGTGCGCGGCCGCGGACTGTGGGCCGGGATCGAGTTTGCCGAACTGCCCGGGCGGGTCGCGTGCGAGGAGCTAGCCAAGCGGGGCGTGCTTGCCAAGGACACCCACGGCTCGACCATCCGGCTGGCACCGCCACTGGTCATCGGCGAGGACGACCTGGACTGGGCGATCGACCAGGTCGAGGCACTGGTTCGCTGACTGCCGCCCGCGGCGCCGTCGGCGTACCCTGTCCCACTGCCGCGCGGGCTGACGGAACCGGGGCCGCGGTGACGATCCGGATCGTGTTCGAGAAGCACTCGACCACCGACGACAACGAGAACGGCATCGCCACCGGCTGGCTGCCGGGCCGTCTGTCGGCACTTGGCCGCGAGCGGGCAGCACAGCTGGGCGCTCGGCACCGAGCCGGCGAAATCGCCGCCGCATTCAGTTCCGACCTGGCCCGCGCGGCTGACACCGCGGCGATCGCTTTCGGCGGGACACCGGTTCCGGTGCTGCTTGACTGGCGGCTCCGGGAGTGCGATTACGGCTCCCTGACCGGATCGCCGGCCGCCGAGCTGCACGCGCACTGGGCCAAGCACATCGACGTGCCGTATCCGGACGGCGAGAGCTGGCGGCAAGCCACCGCCAGGGTAGCGAGCTTCGTAGCCGACCTGCCGCTGCGCTGGTCGGGCCGACGAGTGCTGGTCATCGGGCACATCGCCACCCACTGGGGGCTCGAGCACCTGCTGCTCGGCACGCCGCTGGAGGACCTGGCCAGCCGGGACTCCGGCTGGCAGCCCGGCTGGGAGTACACGGCGGCGGAACCGCTATAGTCAGCGCCTGGCATTTTCAGCGCTATCCGCTGAAAATGCCAGGCGCTGAGTAGCCCGAGCCCGCTGGTTTACCGGTCGGCCCGACGGTCACGGCTGGCCCTGGACCAGACGGCAAAGGAGTAGACGGCGCCCGCGGCAGCGCATACCGCGCCGCCGAACAGGAACCACTTGCCTGCCGGGGTGTCGGTGACCACGACGCTGCCGCCCGGCGTGCCGCTGCTGACCAGCAGCGTCATCACGAACCAGCCGATCGCCGGCAGCACCCCGCCGACGGCACTGCGCATGCCGGTCGAACCGAGCACACAGGTGGCGAGGATGGCCAGGTCGAACAGGACCGCGGCGAGCGGCACTGGCCCCTGGCTGTACTGGAATGAGCCGATGAGCCCGATAAGCGCCCCCAGCAGCAACAACGCCAGGTAAGCGGCTACCGTCACGTACTGCGGCGCGCGGCTGCCGGCCTTCTCCCCTGCTCCGCGGTCTCCCGCTCCGCGGTCCCCCGCTCCGCGAACCCCGGCACCCCGGACCCCGGCGCCCCGGTCGGCGGCACCCCGCCCCCCGCGACCGGGCTGCGATGCGGCGGACGTGCCCCGTGTGCTGCTCACTCCAGCAGGCTAGCCGAGACCGGCGAACAGGTCTGGTTCACGGTCCGCCGCCCCGGCTGCGCGCCAGGCAGGCCCGGCCAGCAGCGTGTAGTACTCGACTCCGAGCGCGCGCTGGCCGACGTTGTCGGACAAGGCAAAGAACGGGCTGTCCACGGCGATCTGCGTGGCGTGGGCGCGCATCGCGGCGAGCTTGGCGCCGAGGTAATCCCTGGCGTCGATCGCCGTGGTCACGTTCTCGTCGTCAGTACCGAACGGCAGTTCGGCCACAGACTCAACCCTGCGGAAGTCGGCTCCGCCAAGCTGCTGGCCACTGTCGCCTGAGGCGTCGGGGAGCAGTGCCATCGCCTCGGCCAGCACCGAGCGCGGAATCGCGGTCGCGTAGAACTTGCTCACCAGGCCATCGGCGAGCTCGAAGGCGCGCCAGGCCACCCGGTGCGCCTGGATATGGTCCGGGTGCCCGTAAAAGCCGTTGGCGTCATAAGTCACCAGCACCTGCGGCCGCGTCTCGCGGATCACGCCCAGCAGTTCGGCTGCGGCTTCGTCCACGTCTGCCTGCCAGAAACTGCCGGGCCAGCCGTTGGCCGGCGTGCCCATCATGCCCGAATCGCGCCACCGGCCCGCGCCGCCCAGGAACCGGTGATCGGCCACGCCAAGCGCCTGGCAGGCGGCGGCCAGCTCGCCGATCCGGTGCTGGCCGAGACCGCCGCCGGCGTCCCAGGCGAGGTGCGCGAGCTCGGCCGGAATCACCTCGCCGAGTTCGCCAAGCGTGCAGGTAACGAGCGTCACGCTGGCACCCTCGGCCGCGTACTTAGCCATCGTGGCGCCAGTGCCGATGGACTCGTCGTCGGGATGAGCATGCACCAGCAGCAGGCGCCTGCCGTCCGGTTTAGTCACATAGGTGAGCCTACCGACCGGGCAGACCTGCCAACTGGCAGGATCAGAAGCGTGACTGACTCCTTCCCGCGCCAGGCCGCGCGGACCATCGGCTTCACTCTCGGCGCTCCTCGCTCCTTCCAAGTCGCGCCTGACGGCCAGAGCGTCGTTTTCCTGCGCTCGCAGGGCGGGACCGACCCGGTGACCTGCCTGTGGGTGCTCGACGTGGCGACCGGCACCGAACGGCTGATCGCCGACCCGGCACAGCTCGCCGTGGCGGGCGCCGAAGACGACCGGATCGAGAAAGCACGGCGGGAACGGGCTCGCGAGCGCGCCGCTGGCATCGTCGGCTTCGGCACCAACGAGAACTGCACTACGGCCGCCTTTGCGCTGGCCGGCCGCGTCTACCTGGCCGACTTGGCGCCCGGCGGAGCCAGCCCGCGCCAGCTCGCTACGTCCACGCCGGCGGCCGATCCGCGGCCCGACCCATCCGGCCGGCTCGTCGCCTACGTCAGTAACGGGGCATTGCGGGTACACGACGTCGCCACCGGCGCGGAACAGGTGCTCGCCGACCCCGGTGGCGCGGAGGGAATCAGCTTCGGGCTGGCCGAGTTCATCGCCGCCGAGGAGATGGATCGCAGCCGCGGCTACTGGTGGGCGCCAGACGGCTCGGCCATCCTGACCACGCGGGTGGACGAAACCCCCGTGCAGGTCTGGCACATCGCCGATCCGGCGAATCCGGAACGTCCGGCCACCGCCGTGCGTTACCCGGCGGCCGGCACGCCGAACGCCATCGTGTCGCTTCACGTCGCGACACTTGACGGCCGGCTCACGCCCGTTCAGTGGGACTCGCAGTCGCTGCCGTATCTGGTCACGGCTACCTGGGACGGCAGCGGCGACGGGCGGCCGCTGATCGTGGTGGCCAGCCGTGATCAGCGCGACATGCGCATCCTCGCGGTCGATCCGGAGACCGGCCAGACCAGCCAGGTTCGCGCCGACACCGACCCGTGCTGGCTCGATATCGTGCCCGGCGTGCCGGCGATCACCGCAGCCGGCCGCATCGTCTGGACCGCCGACATCGGCGGCGCGAAGCGGCTGCTGGCCGGGACCGTCGCCGAGCACGCCGGCGGCAGCGCGGCAATCCTCACGCCTGACTCGCTGAACGTCCGCAGCGTCCAGTCGGTTGACGGCGAGACAATCCTGTTCAGCGCCTACGCCGACGACCCGGCAGCCATTTCGCTGTGGACCACGGGTCCGGCGGGCCTGGCCAGGGTCAGCCCGGCGGACGGCAGCCACGACGGCCTGCTCGCTGGCGGCACGCTGCTGCTGATCAGCCGCACGCTGGCCGATCCTGGCACCAGCGTCCGGGTGCTGCGGACCGGACCGGGCGACGAACTGACCGAGGTCGCGGCGATCCGCTCGCTCGCCGAGGCCCCGCGCCTGCCCGTCCCGAAGCCGCGGCTGATCTGGTCAGCCGAGCCAGCCCGGATCAGGACCGCGATCGTGCTGCCGTCCTGGCACGAGCCGGGTTCGGGCAAGCTGCCGGTGCTGTGCGATCCCTATGGCGGCCCGCACGGCAAGCGGGTACTGGCGGCCGGTAGCGCGTACCTGAGCCCGCAGTGGTTCGCCGACCAGGGCTTCGCCGTCGTCATCGCCGATGGCCGCGGCACGCCGGGCCGCGGGCCGGCCTCCGATCGCGCCGTGGCGGGGGACTTCGCCGGGCCCGTACTCGACGATCAGGTCGCGGCACTGATGTCGGCCGCGCAGCAGTGCCCGGACCTGGACACCAGCCGGGTCGGAATCCGCGGCTGGTCGTTCGGCGGCTACCTGGCCGCGCTGGCGGTACTTCGCCGTCCCGACGTATTCCACGCGGGGATCGCCGGAGCGCCGCCAACCGACTGGCGGCTGTACGACACCTGCTACACCGAGCGCTACCTGGGCCTGCCGGAGGAGAACCCGGAAGCCTACGAACGGAGCTCGCTGCTCGCCGACGCGCCCAAGCTCACCAGGCCGCTGCTGCTCATTCACGGCCTTGCTGATGACAACGTCGCGGTCGCGCACACGCTGCGGCTGTCCTCGGCGCTGCTGGCGGCCGGCCGCCCGCACAGCGTGCTGCCGCTGTCCGGGGTAACCCACATGGCATCTCAGGAGGAGGTGGCGGAGAATCTCCTGCTGCTCCAGGTGGACTTCATGCGCACGGCGCTGGGCATCACGGCCCCGCCGGGCGCGAAGGCCCCATGACCCGCCTGCTGATCGGCGGATACACCGGCGACAAGGGAGCGGGCAGCGGGATTGCGGTGGTCGGCGACGATGGCGTTGCCAGCATGGTTCCGGCGCAGTCCCCGTCCTGGATCGCCAGGCATCCGCGGCTGCCAGTGCTGTATGCGGTAGCCGAGGTAGCCGACGGCCGGGTGCGCGCCTGGTCGCTCGCCGACGGCGTGCCCGCAGCCTATCTGGGCAGCGGTGAGACCGGCGGAGCCGAGCCCGCCCACCTCGCCGTCGACGGCTCGGGCCGGTTCCTGATCACTGCCAACTACAGCGGCGGCAGCATCAGCGTGCACCGGCTGGACGACGACGGCAGCATCGGGCCGCGGACCGACCTCGTCCGGCACATCCGGCACGGCGACCATCCCCGGCAGCGGCAGGCGCACCCGCACATGGTCCTGGCCATCGACGGCGGCGTGCTGGTCATCGACCTTGGCGGCGACGCGATCTACCGGTACGGCCTCGGCAAGGATGGCAGGCTCGAGCTCGAGCGGGTCATCGCCGCGCCGGCCGGCTCCGGCCCCCGGCACCTGCTGCCCGTCGACGGACGGTATTACGTGACCGCCGAGCTCAGTGGTCAGGTGCTCGTCTTCGGCCAGGATGGGCAGCTGGCGGGCGCGGTGCCGGCCAGCACGGGTCCGGCCAGCACAGGCCCGGCCAGCACGGGCCCGGCGGGCAATTCAGGCGGGCACAACCAGCCATCGGAGCTAGCCAGCAATGGCCGCTACCTGTACGTGGCCAACCGCGGACCCAACACGGTCGCGGTGTTCGCACTCGACGGCGAGCTCCCTCGCCATGTCACCGAAGTGCCGGTCGGCGACTGGCCGCGGCATATCGCGCTCGACAACGACCTGCTGTATGTCGCCAACGAGCGGTCGCATCAGGTCATGGCGATGCGCATCGACCCGGCGACCGGCATCCCGGAGATCGAGCGCACCATCGACATCCCGAGCCCGACCGTGATCCTGCCGTGAGCCCCGATCGGGCACGTGCCCGCGACCTCGGGATTGCGCCGGGCGCGCTGCCGACCGGCGCGGCCAATGCCATCACCGACGTGCCCGGCATCCGGGTCGGGCACGCGACAGTGATCGAGGGCACGGGAATCAGGACCGGCGTTACCGCCGTGGTGCACGACAAGCTGCTGCCCCATCATCCGCAGCGCGCTGACCGCCATGGAACTCCGGATGACGGTGGCCCGCAGCGAGCTACCATCGGCGTTCTGCCGGCCGGGCTGTCGGTGTTTAACGGCTTCGGCAAGATGGTCGGCAGCACGCAGCTCGCCGAGCTCGGCATGATCGAGACGCCGGTGCTGCTGACGGCGACCCTGTCCGTCTTCCGGGTCGCTGATGCGCTGCTTGATTACCTGTACGAGCGGCACGGAGGCGAGCCTCCCCGCACGCTGAATCCGGTCGTGGCCGAGACCAACGACGGCTACCTGTCGGACATCTGGGCACGCCCGATCACTACCGAGCACGTCGCGATGGCACTCGACACTGCGGTCGGCGGCCCAGTGCCGGAAGGCTGCGTGGGGGCTGGCACCGGCACCAGCGCGCTCGGATTCAAGGCCGGCATCGGCACGTCCTCGCGCGTCGTCAACTGGGCAGCCGGACCGGTAACGCTCGGCGCGCTGGTGCAGGCCAACTTCGGCGGCGAGCTCACCGTCCTGGGCGTGCCCATCCCGGCGGCCGGCGAGCAGCCGGCCCCAGAGCATCCTGATTCCGGCAATTCATGCGTTATCGTGCTAGCCACCGACGCTGCGCTGGATTCTCGTGAGCTCACCAGGGTGGCGAACCGGGCATTCGCCGGGATGGCGCGTACCGGCTCGGACTTCTCCGGGGGCAGCGGCGACTACGCGATCGCGGTCAGCGCTGCCCCTCAATCCGCGGCCGGACGGGCCAGGCCAGCTGATGGTTACCGCGTTCCCGGTAAAGACCTTGACCTGCTCTTCCGGGCCGCGATCGAGGCGACCGAGGAAGCCATCCTGAATTCCCTGTTCATGGCCGTGACCACGACGGGCTTCCGCGGCCATGTCCGGCACGCGGTGCCGCTGGACTACGTCCGGGCCCAGGTCAGCGCCAGAACAGACAGTCAGCGGCAGATCAGCAGGCCCGATTGAGTCCTGACCCGGAATGTCCCGTCCGGCCCGAGCGGGATCCGCGCGCACGCGGCCGCGACGAAGCCGGCCGGGTCGGGCATTGCCTGGGTCGACCGCATGCTCGCCAGGTAGCCGCCCACCGGCGCCACGCCCGGCAGCACCAGCTCGGCATCGAAGTCGTGCCGCTGCACCGACCCGAACGCGCCAGCCAGCAACCTGGCGCCAGCATCGAGGGTCACCTGCAGGTACGTCTGGTACTCGGCGCCGATCGCCTCGACGGGCAGGCCCTGTGCGGCGGCCGTCGAGGTCATCAGCTCTCGTAGTTCAGCCAGGTGCCCGGAACCGTTGAGCACGACCAGCGCCCGGCCACCGGGGCGGGTCACCCGGCGGAGCTCAGCCGCCGCGGCGCGGCGGTCCGGAACGTGATACAGCATGTGCGCGGCCAGTGTGACGTCGGCCACTCCGTCCGTTAGCGGGAGGCGAGCCGCGTCCGCCACGGCCAGCCCCGCCGCCGGCACAGCCGCCCGTGCGGCCGCCAACATGCCGGGCGACAGGTCAGCGCCGAGCAGCCGGCCAGCGTGGCTGCGGCGGGCTAGCTCAGCCAGGTAAATCCCGTTCCCGCAGCCGATGTCGGCGACGGTCTCGGTTCCGGCCAGGCCGGCTAGCCCGAGCACGGCCCCGACCAGATCGATTCTCGGCCGCTGGAAGGCATAGACGGCTTGCCGGGCGGCCAGGTTCGCCGGCGTCCGATACTGGACCTGGGTAAGGTAGGCCCGGTCCGTCAGGGTCTGGCCGCCATCGGAGGACATGACCAGCTAAGGTAACGCAGGTTGACCGGCCGCTGCCGCGGAGCTGTCGGTAACTTCACAGCGTGCCCGGCCCTGGGACAGGCCCTGTGTAGTCAGTGTCACATACCCGGAAGTCCCGCCAGGGGTACGCGGGTGGTATTCAGTGGAATAGGGTTTCCCCGCGACGCGAGCCCGCTGCGACCGGCCGTTCGCCCATTAATCCGGGCGGCTTCCGCGGAACGGCAGCGGACCCGGAGCGATCCCAGTGAGTTCCAGGGCGGAGTCGTCGACGAATGACGCAAGTATCGGATGCGCCGGCCAAGACCAGGGCGCAGATCAGCCAGAAAACGCTGCGCACTGACCGATGGTGGGAGCAGCCGGCCATTGTCGCCACGCTGCTGACCATCTGGGTCACCTACGCGACCGTGCATGTCTTCATCGGCAAGTGGTACTGGGTGCCGCAGTACCACTACCTGACGCCGTTCTACTCGCCCTGCGTCAGCGGCGAGTGCGTGCCGGGGGCGGCCAGCCTGGGTACCTGGTTCGGCCACCTGCCGCCGATCATTCCGTACGCCGTCGTCTCGCTACCCTTCGTGCTGGGCTTCCGGCTGAGCTGCTATTACTACCGGCGCGCCTACTACCGGGCGTTCTGGCGGGCGCCAGCCGCCTGCGCGGTACGCGAGCCGCACCAGAAGTACACCGGTGAGACCCGGTTCCCGCTCATCATGCAGAACCTGCACCGGTACTTCTTCTACATGGTGATCCTCATCTCAATCCTGAATACCTACGACGTGATTCAGGCCTTTCACGGCAAGACTGGCGGCATCGGGTTCGGCCTCGGCACCCTGATCATGCTCGTGAACGTTGTATTGCTGTGGTGCTACTCACTGTCCTGCCATTCCTGCCGGCATATCACCGGCGGCAGGCTGAAGCACTTTTCCAAGCACCCGGTCCGTTACTGGATCTGGAACCGGATCTCATGGCTCAACGCCCGCCACATGCAGCTCGCGTGGACGACTCTTGGCACCCTGATGCTGACCGACCTGTACATCTGGCTGGTGGCGGCCCATGTGTTCAGCGACTTCCGGTTCTACAACTGAGGCAGGCAAGACCATGACTGACATCGCGCCCAGCACCGGCCCTGCCAGTGCCAGCGAGCACAGCGCCGCCGGGCACAGCGCCGCCGAGCACAGCGCCGCCGGGCACAGGGAGGTCGAGCGGATTCCCTACGACGTCGTCGTGATCGGGGCTGGCGGCTCGGGCTTGCGAGCCGCAATCGAGGCACGGCTGGCCGGCAAGCGAACCGCGATCATCTCGAAATCCCTGTTCGGCAAGGCGCATACCGTCATGGCCGAGGGTGGCTGTGCGGCCGCCATGGGCAACGTCAACAGCAACGACAACTGGATGGTGCACTTCCGCGACACGATGCGCGGCGGCAAGTTCCTGAACAATCCGCGGATGGCGGAATTGCACGCTAAGGAGGCCCCGGACCGCGTCTATGAGCTGGAGGCCTGGGGCGCGCTGTTCGACCGCACCAAGGACGGCAAGATCAGCCAGCGGAACTTCGGCGGGCACGAATACCCGCGGCTCGCCCACGTCGGCGACCGCACCGGCCTGGAGATGATCCGGACCCTGCAGCAGAAGGTCGTCGCGCTGCAGCAGGAAGACGCCGTCTCGCACGGTGACCCAGAGGCGATGATCAAGGTTTATGCCGAGACCACGATCACCCGGCTGATCAAGGACGGCGAGGGCCGGATCGCCGGCGCGTTCGGCTACATCCGCGAGACCGGGCAGTTCGTGGTCTTCGAGGCACCCGCGGTCATCCTGGCCACCGGGGGCATCGGCAAGACCTTCAAGGTCAGCTCGAACTCCTGGGAGTACACCGGAGACGGGCACGCGCTCGCCCTGCTGGCCGGGGCGAAGCTGCTGAACATGGAGTTCGTCCAGTTCCACCCGACGCACATGGTGTGGCCCATGTCGGTGCGCGGCCTGCTGGTCACCGAGTCGGTGCGCGGCGACGGCGGCGTGCTGCGCAACTCCGAGGGCAAGCGGTACATGTTCAACTACGTGCCGGACGTGTTCCGCGCACAGTACGCCGAGACCGAGGAAGAAGCCGACCGCTGGTACTCCGACCCGGACCACAACCGCCGCCCGCCGGAACTGCTGCCGCGTGACGAGGTCGCCAGGGCGAACAATGCCGAGGTCAAGGCCGGACGCGGATCGCCGCACGGCGGGGTGTTCCTGGACATTGCCTCGCGACTGCCGGCCGAGGAGATCCTCAGGCGGCTGCCCTCGATGCACCACCAGTTCAAGGAACTGGCTGATGTCGACATCACCAAGGAGCCGATGGAGGTCGGGCCGGCGCAGCACTACGTGATGGGCGGCGTCGAGGTCGATCCAGATACCGGCGAGTCCTGCGTGCCTGGCCTGTTCGCGGCCGGCGAGGTGTCCGGCGGCATGCACGGCTCGAACCGCCTCGGCGGGAACTCGCTGTCTGACCTGCTGGTATTCGGCCGCCGGGCCGGCCTCGGCGCGGCGGAGTACGTAGGCCGTCTAGGGGCCAAGCTCCCGGTGGCCGACGAGGGTGAGATCGAGGCGGCGCGCACCGAGGCGCTGGCACCGCTGCAGCGGCCGGACGGGGAGAATCCCTATGCGGTGCATTCCGACGTCCAGGAGACGATGAGCAACCTGGTCGGCATCATCAGGACCGAGACCGAGATCAAGAAGGCCCTGGCCGACCTGGAGACGCTCGGCGTCCGCGCCAGTGCGGTCGCGGCGGCGGGCGGCAGTGCTTACAACCCTGGCTGGCACCTGACCCTGGACTTGCGCAACATCATGCTGATGGCTAAGTGCGTGGCGGCTGCCGCGCTGGAGCGCCAGGAGAGCCGGGGCGGGCACACCCGCGACGACTACCCGGGCATGCGGCCAGAGTGGCGCAAGGTCAACCTCGTCTGCACGCTCGACGGCGACGAGATCAGGATTTCCCGGCAGCCGGTGCCGCCGATGCGCGATGACCTGATCGCCCTGTTCGACCGTGCCGAGCTGAAGAAGTACCTGACCGACGAAGAGATGGCCGCGCTTCCGGCTGAGGCTCCGGCTTCTGTCGCCGCCGCCAGCGAGGAGGCGCACTGATGAGCTACAAGGCAGCGCTGCGGGTCTGGCGCGGCGACCACGGCCGGGGCGACCTCGCTGACTACGCGGTCGAGGTCAACGAGGGTGAGGTCGTGCTCGACGTGCTGCACCGGCTGCAGGCTACGCAGGCGGGCGATCTGGCCATCCGGTGGAACTGCAAGGCCGGCAAGTGCGGGTCGTGCTCCATGGAGATCAACGGCCGTCCGCGGCTGGCCTGCATGACCCGGATGTCTACCTTCACCGAGGACGAGGTGCTGACCATCACCCCGCTGCGCACCTTCCCGGTGATCAGGGATTTGGTCACCGACGTGTCGTTCAACTACGCCAAGGCACGGCAGATCCCGTCGTTCACCCCGGACCCGTCGGTTGGCCTCGGCGAGTTCCGGATGCAGCAGGCCGACGTCGAGCGGTCGCAGGAGTTCCGCAAGTGCATTGAGTGCTACCTGTGCCAGAACACCTGTCACGTGATCCGCGACCACGCCGAGAACGAGAATGCGTTCGCCGGACCGCGGTTCCTGATGCGAGTAGCCGAACTGGAGATGCACCCGGCCGATACGGCCGACCGGCGGGACATCGCGCAAGATGACTTCGGCCTCGGCTTCTGCAACATCACCAAGTGCTGTACCGAGGTCTGCCCGGAGCACATCAAGATCACCGACAACGCGCTGATCCCGCTCAAGGAGCGGGTAGCCGGCCGCAGGTACGACCCGCTGGTCTGGCTGGGCAGCAAGATTGCCCGGCGGCCGCGCAGCACCGGCACCCCGAAGGTGCCGGACAATCGGCACTGACGCTACCTGACAGCTCAGGCGGCGGCCAGGCAGCTCAGGCGGCGGCTCGCGCGGGGAACGCACCGGCGAGCCGCTAGTTGCCGTGTGCCACGGCGGTCCGGCCTGATGGTCACCGGCCGAGCCGCCAGCCGTCCCGGCCCCGAGGCTGATCGGGAACAGGGCCTGCTGAGCGGGAACCGGGCCTGCTGAGCGGAGACCGGGCCTGTCGCGAGCACTTCCGCCTCCCGTCCATGACCGGCCGGGTTTGTAACCGTGCCCGGCACGCGGGGTTTGGCGAACTCGACCGGCAACTATAGCTACTCTTACAGGCGCGCCCCGCACGTCGAAGCGGCGCGCCCCGACGGCCCGAGCGAAAGGCTGCCATGTCTCACGTCCCCCTGATGACCTATCCCGAGGCCATCGTCGTCGGCCTGATTCAGGGCGTCAGCGAACTTTTCCCGGTGTCCAGCCTGGGCCACAACGTTCTTATCCCCGCTCTCGTGGGCGGCAACTGGGCAAAGACGCTGAACGTCGCGGCCCCCGAGTCGCCGTACCTGGCCTTCATCGTCGGCCTGCATGTCGCCACCGCGCTCGCGCTGCTGATCTATTTCTGGCGTGACTGGGTGCGGATCATCCGGGGCTTCTTCAGTTCCATCCGGGACAGGGACATCGTCACTGCCGACCAGAAGCTTGCCTGGATGATCATCGTGGCGACTATCCCGGTCGGCCTCACTGGCCTGCTGTTCGAGAAGATGTTCCGGGAGATCTTCGGCACGCCCATCCTGGCCGCCGTGTTCCTGGTCGTCAACGGAGTGATCTTGTTCGCGGGGGAGAAATTCAGGACCAGCAAATCCCGGCAGGCCGATGCGGAAGTGGCCGCGGAACGACGGCAAGCGATGGCACCCGCCCGGGTTCAGCATGAGCCGGCTGCCGTCGGTCTGGCAGCCGCAGCCGACGGCAGTGCCGCCATCACCGGGCCGCCGCCCCGAAGGCCCGGCCACGGCAACCACGCCGCCGCGAAACCTGATCCGAAGACAGCCCGAGCGGCACAGACCGCGGCCGGCGTGCGGGCGGATCGTCGCCTGTCGGCGCTGGACTTCGCGCAGACCCTGATCATCGGCTCGGCGCAGATCCTGGCGCTGCTGGCGGGCATCAGCCGGGACGGCGTGACCATGGCCGCGGGCATGTTCCGCGGGTTGTCGAGGGAGGACGCGGCGCGGTTCGCGTTCCTGCTCGCCACCCCGGTCATCCTGGCCGCGGGAGCGCTGAAGGTACCCAACCTGATCCAGAAGGGGCACGGGATGTACGGCCCCATCCTTGTCGGCAGCATCCTGTCCGGCATCGGCGCTTACATCTCAGTCCGGTTCCTGGTCAGGTACTTCCAGACCCGCACGCTGACCCCGTTTGCCATCTACTGCTTCGTGTTCGGCCTGGGCAGCATCATCTACCTCAAGGTCAGGTGAGCTGCCCTGACCAGCCCGTCCCGGCCTCGCCGCCTGGCTGCCCCGGGCCGGACCGCGGCGGACTAACGATCTGGCGCTGTTAGTCCATATTGCGGGTATCGTCGTGATATGGCAGAGCCCGCCGCGCCATTGTCCCCGGCTGCCCTCCGGCTAGCCGGACATGTCGGTCAGATCGCGCTAGACCGGGCCGCAGCAGCCGGCGGCGGGGTCGTCGCCGAGCTTGATCAGCACGTGGCCGCCGTCCGTGCCGAGCTTCGCGCTTGCCAGCGGCCGTCGGCGGTGGAGCGACCTGATCCGGGGAGCCACTCGGGTGATGCGCCGACCAGGCGCGGCACGCCGCAACCGGCTCACCCGCCGTGCCCGGACGTGCCTTTTGCCGACAGCGCGCGGTACGCCGAGCCGACCGTGCCGCGTGAACTCCTGCTGCATTACGCGTCCGGATTCGTCCGGGCCGCCCTCAGCGACGGCTGGCAGCCGGCCGCATCAGCGGACGCTGGCGACTGGGTGTCACTGCGGCTCGCGGCCGTCTGCCAGCTGATCAGTCAGAGCGAGGCCGCCTCCCGGCCGCACCCGGATCTGCCGGCCAGCGCCTAACCCGGCGCGGCATGGCGCTACTGCGACTCGCGGGCGCGCCGCCCGCGCTGCCTGCCGCGTTCCTTGGCGTCGAGAACGGTCTTCCGCATGCGCACGGCGGTCGGCGTCACCTCGACGCACTCGTCGTCGGCACAGAATTCCAGCGCCTGCTCCAGGCTGAGCAGCCGGGGCGGGATCAGTCGCTCCAGTTCCTCACCCGCCGACTGGCGAACATTGGTGAGCTTGCGCTCCTTGGCGATGTTGACGTCTATGTCGTCCGACCGCGAGTTCTCGCCGACGATCATGCCCTCGTACACCTCGGTGCCGGGCTCCACGAACAGGCTGCCGCGCTCTTGCAGCGCGAACATCGCATAGGCAGTCGCGACGCCGCGGCGGTCAGCCACCAGCGACCCGGTAGGCCGGGCGCGCATCTCACCGGACCACGGCTCGAAGCCCTCGAAGACATGGTGCGCGATGCCGGTGCCGCGAGTCTCGGTGAGGAACTGGGTGCGGAAGCCAATCAGGCCGCGGGCCGGCACGGTGAAATCGAGCCGGACCCAGCCGGTGCCGTGGTTGGACATGTTCTCCATCCGGCCCTTCCGCAGGGCCAGCAGCGAGGTGACCGTGCCCAGGTACTCTTCGGGGCAGTCCACCGTAAGCCGCTCGACCGGCTCGTGCACCTTGCCGTCGATCAGCCGTGTCACGACCTGCGGCCGGCCGACTGTCAGCTCGAAGCCCTCCCGCTTCATCGTCTCGACCAGCACCGCCAGCGCAAGTTCTCCGCGACCCTGGACTTCCCAGGTGTCGGGACGCTGCGTCGGCTGCACGTTCAGCGACACGTTCCCCACCAGTTCGCGGTCAAGCCGGTCCTTCACCATGCGCGCCGTGAGCTTCGAACCCTTGACCTGGCCGACGAGCGGAGAGGTGTTGATACCGATGGTCATCGAGATGGCCGGCTCGTCGACGGTAATCAGCGGCAGCGGCCGCGGGTCGTCCGGATCAGCCAGCGTCTCGCCGATCATGATGTCCGCTATGCCGGATACCGCGATGATGTCGCCGGGCCCGGCAGCCTGCGTGGGCACCCGGTCGAGTGCTTCGGTGAGAAACAGCTCGGTGATCTTCACCCGCTCGACCGAACCGTCCCTGCGACACCAGGCGACCTGCTGGCCCTTCCTGATCTCGCCGCTGAACATCCGGCAGAGTGCGATCCGGCCGAGGTAGGAGGAGGCGTCCAGGTTGGTCACCCAGGCTCGCAGCGGGGCCGCCGGATCGTAGGCCGGTGCGGGCACCGTCTCCCGTAGCACCGCGAACAGCGGCTCGAGGTCGTCAGAGTCGGGCAAAGTCCCGTCCGCGGGACGGTTGAGCGACGCGCGGCCTGCTCGCGCCGAGGCGTAGACGATCGGGAACTCGATCTGGTCCTCGCTCGCGTCCAGATCCAGGAACAGCTCGTAGCACGCGTCGACGACCTCCGCGATCCGGGCGTCCGGCCGGTCGACCTTGTTGATCACTACGATCACCGGCAGCTTCGCCTCGAGGGTCTTGCGCAGCACGAACCTGGTCTGCGGCAGTGGCCCTTCGCTGGCGTCGACGAGCAGGATGACACCGTCGACCATCGACAGCCCGCGCTCGACCTCGCCACCGAAGTCGGCGTGACCAGGCGTGTCGATGATGTTGATCGTCATCCCGCCGTGCCGGACTGCGGTGTTCTTGGCCAGAATCGTGATGCCCTTCTCGCGCTCCAGGTCGCCGGAGTCCAGGACACGCTCGGCTATCTGCGCGCCGGCCCGGAACGCGCCGGACTGCCAGAGCATGGCGTCGACGAGAGTGGTCTTGCCGTGGTCGACGTGCGCGACGATCGCGACGTTGCGGATGTCGTCGCGCCTGGCGAGCTGGCCGTCGGACCCGCCCGCGGCGGGCCCTGCGGTCGCTGAGGCAGGGCTGGCAGGTGCAGGGCTGGCAGGCATGACGGAAAGGCTCCGGTAACTGAGGGAAGCGCCGCGATCACGGCCGGACCTCATTGTATTCGGTGCTGGTCAACTCCTGACCACTGCCTGCGGCTAGCCCATAGGTACCACTGCGTCCTGTGGTCAGATTAATGTATAGATACTTTGTTCGATAACAGCTACGCTGGCACTGTGACGGCAGCATTCGTGCCCACCGGGTGGCCTGAGGGCGTGCACCCGCCGGGCACGCCCGGATTCGAGCAGACGGCCGTGAACTGGCTACTCGACGTCGTACCGCCGGATTACCGGCTGCACGGCGTGCTGGTTCGCCATCCCGTGGCGCTGGCGACGCTTGCCGGGCATCACCTGGCTGCATGCGTGGAGGGCGCCCGCCAGGGCTACCGGAGCGCGCGGGCCGAGCTTGGCGACGACCTGCCGCCCGGTGGCCTGGCCGCAGTTCTGTCCGCGTACCAGACCGAAGGTGAGCGGCTGGTGGCTACGGCGCGAGCTGTGGACCTGGTCGGCCGCGCGCTGCGTGGTGAGACGTTCGTGCCGGGGCTGGCCAGCTCACCAGGCAGCCGCCAGGGTGGTCAGCCGCCGTAGGGGTCGGCGGGGACGCTGCTGGCCCAGCTGATGCCCAGGTAGACAGTAGTGTCGACGACCGTGCTGGTGCCGCGCGGGTCCTGCGGGGTCACGATGTCTGAGCCTGGCGGGTAGGTGATCGTCGATTCGAGCACCGCACCAGTTGCCGGGTTATCGTACGTGGCATAAGTGATCCCGTCCGACTTACCGCCAGGGAACCCGCTGCTGTCCACGCGGCTGATCTCCGTGGCCAGCCGACCGGTGCCGTCAGTCGCCGAAGGATTGACCTCCACTCCCGGCACGGCAGCGAGCACCTTGTACAGCGCGGCACGCAGCGCCGGGCTCACGAGTGGGTTCCAGAGCATGTCACTGGCCTGCTGGAAGACCTTGTCGTCGTCGCTCACCGTGACCGGTCGCGGGACTGGGATGGCGCCCGTGCCGCTGGCCCTCGACCGCAGTGGTGCGAAGGCCGACTTGTGCTGGCTGTCCCACTGGGCGATGAGTGCGACTCGCAAGGCAGCCAGGCCCGTCGGCATCGCGGCGAACTGCGCGGAGGTCGGCGAGTAGCCAGCCGAGAAGCTCTTGCCGGACGGACTGCCGTCGCTGCCCTGCTGGAAGGACCACATGTTCCCGGTCAGGCTGTCGATGACGGAGGTATCCTTCACGTCGTCCCCCTCCGTGCTCATCACCGCATAGCGGCCCTGGCCCTGCGGCTGCCTGGCAGCGACGGAACTGAGGCGGTAGAGCACACGCTGGTCGGCCGTCAGCCTGATGGCTGGCCACCTCCGGCCGGCCGCGCCCGGGCCGCCGGTCGCCGAGGTCTGGTGCCCTCCGGCAGCGGCGAACACGCCGACCGCGGTGCCGAGTGCAGCGCCGGCCGCCGCAAGGGAGGTGACCTTGCGTCGGCGGTCCCGGCAGCGCTGGCGCGCGAGCACCCCGACCGCGATGGAGACCGGAGGGTGCACGTGGGCGGTGTACCGGTGCAGCAGGTCACGAACGACGTCTTCATCGGTAGCAGGCATGGTGAGTCCCTTCAGAGCATGATGTCGGTGGTGGTGAAGACGGCGGCCAGGCCGGGAAAGTGGCGCAACCGCGCAATGGCACGCGAGGTCGTGCTCTTGACGGTCCCCACGGAGATGCCGAGCAGAGCGGCGACCTCAGCCTCGCTGCGATCGTCGAGGTAGCGCAGCACGAGGACCGTGCGCTGCTGCACGGTCAGGCTGTCCAGTGCGGCGCGCAGCGAGGGCCACACCTCGACGGCGTGCTGCGGATCGGCTGAGCACGGATCTATCCTCTCGCCGCTGTCGAAAAGGCGCAGCTCGTGCGGCCGCCGCGCACGTGCCCGCGTCTGGTCGACGACGATGTTGTGCATGACCCGGCGGCAGAACGCCTTGGGGTTAGCCACCTTGGACCAGCGCGCCGCCAGCCGCTGCAGCGTTTCCTGGTAGACGTCTTCGGCGGTATGCCAGTCAGGCGTGAGCAATATCGCGATCCGCAGCAGCTCAGCCCCGGATTCGGCGGCGAACTCCTCGAAGGCTCGCGTCTGCCGTCTATCCATGCAACCTCCTACTCTCCGCGATCACCGCTAAGACGACAGGCTCGCGAATGAGGTTGCTTGGCGCAGGCCCAGATTAACGGCCCCGCGATCCTATTGGCCGCGCAGCCGTTCGATGACGGGGGCGAACTCCCGCATGTACGGCTCGTGCACGGTGACATACGAGTAGCCCCAGCGTTCGCGGGTCCGGAGCAGCTGAGCCGCGATCTCGTCGACGGTCCCAATCAGCAGGTAGGGCGTCTCCAGCGCCTCGTCCACTGTCAGGACCGCGCGCTCGTCGGTCACCCCGGCCTCCTCGGCCCCGGCCCGGTGCTCGGCAACAAGCTTCTCAGCGGCCGAATGCCTGTCGTCGGTGACGGTCACTGCCTGGACCAGCAAGTGCCACTCGATCTCATCGGCGCGAGCGCCCGCGCAGGCACGAGCGAACAGCATGCGCTCGTCCGCTTCGGCCACGCTGGCCAGCCGCAGCGTGCCTGGCGGCTGTCCCTTGACCTGGAAGGCGCCGGCCACCCCGACGATCTGGGCTTGCTCACCGGCAATGCGCAGCACAGCGTCGCCGGTACCGCCCACCAGCAGCGGCGGCCCGAACCCGCCGAACCCGGCTCGCTGCACCGGCTTCGGCGCTGACCGGCCGGCCCGGAGGCGCTCCAGGTCGGTGCTGAAGTACCTGCCCAGCTCGCCGATCAGCTCCGCCAGCCTAGCTGACCTCGCGGCCGACGGCAGCCACTCGATCCCGGCTTCGTCGAACTCCCACTTCATGTGTCCCGACCCGAGGCCAAGCTCAAGCCTGCCGTCGGTGAGGATGTCGGTGGTCGCCACCTCCCTGGCCAGCAGCGCTGGATTCCAGAACGCCGCGTTGAGCACGAGGGTGCCGACCCGCATCCGCTGGGTCGCTTCCGCAGCCGTGACCAGCAGCGGGAACGCCGCGGGAAGGCCAAGGTGGTCGGCCGAGAGGACGGCATCGTAGCCGTAGCCTTCGGCCTCCCGGCACTCGTCGACGAACGCCTGCCGACTGCTAATGGCAAAGATGTTGAACGAGAAACGGAACGGACGCATGGCATCACCTTTGCCCGGCCAGCTAGTCCGCCGCCAGTCAATCTGCTTCAAGCAGAGCGGATCTGGCCAGCTAGGGCTTGCGTCCCATCGCCGCATACATCGGTATGACCTGGCGGGGATCGGCCAGGGCACGCCACTGCGGCAGCGGTACCAGGCCCGGCTCGACGAGAGCCAGGCCATCGAAGAACGCCGCGATCTCGGCGCGCGTCCGCGGCGTGAATACATTGGTCCCAAGCCGCGCGTTGTACTGCGCGGCGCCGGCCATCATCTGCTCGGACTGGATGTCCCTGGTCGTGTCCGACATTGTCAGGTAGCTGCCCGGCGCCACTGCGGCCATCAACCTGGAAACGAGCTGGTGCGGGCCGGCCGAGTCCGGAACGTACTGCATGATGCACAGCAGCATGACCGCGATGGGCTCGCTGAAGTCCAGCGTCCTGGCCGCCTCTCGCAAGATCGCGTCGGTGTCCCCCAGGTCGGCACTGATAAAGGTAGTAGCACCGTCGGGCGCGCTGGTCAGCAGCGCGCGGGCGTGGGCGAGCACGATCGGGTCGTTGTCCACGTACACGACCCGGCTCTCCGGCGCGATCGCCTGAGCCACCTGGTGGGTATTCTCCGCGGTCGGCAGGCCCGTCCCGATGTCCAGGAACTGGCGGATCCCCGCCTCGGCTGCCAGGTACTGCACTGCGCGGCGGAGGAATGACCGGTTGGCGCGGACGGACGGCACCACATTCGGGCTGATCGCGATGAGTCGCTCGGCAGCTTCCCGGTCGGCCTCGTAGTTTTCCTTGCCGCCAAGCAGGTAGTCATAGACCCTAGCGGGATGGGCGACAGAGGTATCGAAGGAGGATGGCACCGCAGGCCGGCCCGCGACATCACCGTGCGCCTGTGGTGCCGAAGCGCTGTCCGTAGTCAATCTCGTGTGCCCTTCTTGATCAAAGGCGCACTGCCACGCTCAGAATGGCCCGGCAATGGCGACCTAACGTCGCAAACCTATCATCAAGAACGCCCGCCGTTCGTCTTGTGAGCCGGTCAGCCGGCGGGCGCGGCCCAGCCAGCGCCGGGCACGTACTCCCGGAGGACCTTAGCCGGCACGCCGCCCACCACCGCGTAGTCAGGCACCTTGCCGCGAACCACGGCACCGGCACCGACGACCGCGTTCCTGCCGATGACCGAGCCGGGCAGCACGATGGCACCCGTGCCGAGCCACGCGCCGGCCCCGATCCTGACGCTGCTGTTCACCGGCCACTGCCGCCCGACCGGCACCTCCACATCGGCGTAGCTGTGGTTCTGGTCGGTGATGTAGACATACGGTCCGGTGAAGACGTCGGCGCCGATCTCGATCGAGTGGTGGGCAACGATGTGGCTGCCGCGCCCGATGACGCACCGGTCGCCGACCCGCAGAACCGGATCGGGGCCGAGGTCGTGGCCGGGTGCCATGCCCGCGCACAGCGTCACCATCTCGGCGATCATGCACTCGTCGCCGACCTCGATCCAGCGCTCGCCGTAGACGGCGCCCGTGGGGAAGGCCATCAGCGAGCCCGCGCCGAACACGGCGAACCGGCGGCCCGCCGCCGACTCGGCCGTGACAACACCGGCTTGCTGTACCCGCCGCCAGCCGCCCTGGATGAGATTCGCGACAAGCGCCCGGCGGCGCCTGGCGAGTTCATGTCGGAGCGCCATGGCGGCTAACGGTACTCCGGCACCCGGCAGCGGGAAAGATCAGCGCTCAGCCCGGAGCACTCGCGGCGGCCAGTTGCCCGCAGGCACCGTCAATCTGCGTTCCCCTGGTGTCACGGACCGTCACCGGGACACCGCGAGCGGCGATCCGGTCCAGGCCCTCCGCGGCCACCCCGGGATCAGACGCGCCGACTGCCGTTCGATGCCGGCGAACCGGGCAGAAGGTACTGATACGCAGGTTACTTCTGGGCTTGGCCGATGATGGCGGCTAGGTCTTCGGATAGGTGCTGACCCCTGTTGAAGCCGCGCTCCTCGATCATCGCAGCTGATGCCCTGGCCTCGTTCAGGTCGGCGTCTGTCGCGACGGAAATCAGATAACCGAGATCCGTGAGATCCTGGTGGCGCCCCGCCAGGGCCTTGAGCGCGATCAGACCCGAATCAACGAGTAAAGCGTCAGCCGTTATCCACAATCGGGCAGACGATCTTGAAGCTGTCCGGCCTGGCGTGCGGGCATGACAACGGCCCGGTGGTCGCGCCGGGTTCGGCGGGAGCGG
>JAJYUU010000163.1 GCA_021792405.1 Actinomycetes bacterium | reverse complement strand
AACCATCTGGGTGACTCTCCTTCTGGGAAGTTCCAGCGCTGCAACGCTAAATCATCCCAGCCAGCACCCCTGATCTAAGAAACCTCAGTCGGCGTGTCGCCGCACTACTCGCTGATTCGGGTCAGATGCCCGATCGACGCGACCGGCATGAAGACGTCCGGTAGCACCTCAAGATGGTCGGCCCTGCGGACGATCTCATCCTCGATGCCGGAGTTGGCGAAGAGCAGGTCGATGAACGCGCTCGACGCTCCCGCCACCGGGCGCACCAGCCGTGCCGTTGCGAGCCGGTTCACGTAGTCCTGCTCGACGAGCGACGCCAGCGCGTAACCGCGCACCTGGAGGCGGTTGACGATGCCTTCCGCTTCCTTATGGTCTGCGACCGCGACGGCGAGGTCGACGTCCTTGGTGAACCTGGCTCCGCGCGGAACGCGACCGCTAGGCCACCGATGACCGCCCACCGCGCGCCGATGGCGCCGAGATCTGCCGCGGCCTGCCCGAGGACCGCATCGACGGACTGCATCCGCCCTACCCGCGGGCAGGCACCCGCAGGCGGTTGCCCGCCTCGCCGCTTGGCCTGCGAAGCCACGCCTGCACCCTGGCCTCGATCTCCTCATCCGAGGCTGACGGGTTCTCGCGCCGCATCCTCTGCCGGTACATTCGCACCCCGGCGTCGCACAGATCGAAGACCACCCGGAACTTCTCCACGTCAGCAGCGGCCATGACAAGATTCTAAGCGGCGTCAAGCCATCCGGCCGGCCGGACGCGCTGTCTGCCAGCCGGCCCTCGTTAAGCCCGTCATGCAGCGCCCCGCTGTCGGGGACATCCGGGGTACATGACCTCAACTGCCGACAGGAGCTGACATCTGTCCCCTTCTGACCGGCGCAGAACCGGATCGGGGCCGAGGTCGTGGCCGGGTGCCATGCCCGCGCACAGCGTGACCAGCTCGGCGATCATGCACTCGGGTCGCCGGCCTCGATCCAGCGCTCCACGAGCGCCCGGCGGCGCCTGGCGAGTTCATGTCGGAGCGCCATGGCGGCTAACGGCACCCGGCAGCGGGAAAGATCAGCGCTCAGCCCGGAGCACTCGCGGCGGCCAGTTGCCCGCAGGCACCGTCAATCTCCGTTCCCCTGGTGTCACGGACCGTCACCGGGACACCGCGAGCGGCGATCCGGTCCAGGAACTCCGCGGCCACCGCGGGATCAGACGCCGTCCATCTCGAGCCCGGCGTCGGGTTGAGCGGGATCAGGTTGACGTGAGCCAGCCCGCCGGCCAGCAGGCTTGCCAGCAGATCGGCCCGCCAGGCCTGGTCATTGACGTTTCGGATCATGGCGTACTCAATCGATACGCGGCGGCCGGTCGACGCCGCGTACTGCCAGGCCGCGTCCAGCACCTCGGCGACCTTCCACCGGCGGTTCACCGGCACCAGCTCGTCTCGCAACTTGTCATCGGGCGCGTGGAGCGAGACCGCAAGCCGGACCGAAAGCCCCTCGGCGGCCAGCTTCCTGATCGCCGGCACCAGCCCGACGGTTGACACGGTGACCGAGCGCTGCGAGATGCCGAGCCCGGCAGGGGCCGGATCGGTAATCCGCCGGACCGCCGCGAGCACGCTGCGATAGTTCGCCAGCGGCTCGCCCATGCCCATGAACACCACGTTCGAGACCCGCCCTGGCCCGCCCGGCACCGCTCCGGCTGCCATCGCCCGGGCCCCGGCGAAGACCTGCGCGACGATCTCGGCGGTCGACAGGTTCCTGGTCAGCCCGGCCTGGCCGGTGGCGCAGAACGGGCAGGCCATGCCACATCCGGCCTGCGAGGAGACGCACATGGTGACCCGGTCCGGGTACCGCATCAGTACCGACTCGACGAATGCGCCGTCGAATGCTCGCCAGAGCGTCTTGCGAGTCGTTCCGGCGTCACATTCGAGCTCACGCTCCGCGGTAAGCAGCGGCGGCAGCAAGGCCGCACCCAGTGCGGCCCGCACGTCGGCCGGCAGATCGGTCATGCCCGCCGGATCGTCGGTCAGCCGTCCGAAGTAATGCCGGGAAAGCTGGTCAGCGCGGTACTCAGGCTGGCCGAGTTCGGCGACTGCGGCACGCCGGCCGGCCGGGTCGAGATCGGCAAGGTGACGCGGCGGCCGCGCCTGCCGCCTGTCGCGCACGCCCGCTTCCGCTGCTGCCAGCCCGGCCGGCAGCAGCTCAATCGCCTCAGCCATCGAGTGCTCACCTCCGGTAGTTCGCGGCTCCAGCCAGTCGGCGCCACTGTGACGCACTGATCAATCTCTCAGCATCCGCACAACGACCTGCGGGAAGTCGGTAGATTTCGGCATGTGCCGAGGTTGCGCAGAGGGTCCAGGCAGGGTTCCAGGATATCCGGCGCGGCCGACGAGCCGGGCAGCCGCGCTACGGGCGGGCCAGCCCGCACGAGCGACCGCGCCCCGCAGGGTGACGCCACCCGCGAGAAGGGCCGATCCCGTGGGAGCGACCACCGCGCCCGCGAGAGCGAGCGGGCCGGGCGGCCGACCGTGCTGCTTGACAGCATCAGCCCATACGGCAGCCGGCGCGTGGTCGTCGAGTACGACGGCGCCACCACGTCTGCCCACCTGCACGATAAGTCCGGTGCGATCGCGGCTACCTGGATCGCTAATCACCGGCCAGCGCCAGCGACCGTCGACCTCGGCAAACTCCGCTCCGGCGCCCCGCCGGAAATGCCGGCCGAGCACACGAAGCACCCGGACGGCCGGCCGCCGATCATGGCCGCGGCGCTCAGCGCGGTCTGGTTCGAGGAAGGCGATGGGGTCGCGATCCTTGAGGATTCGCAGCCGCTCGCAGTCATCCCCGGCTGGTCCGATCTGGCCAGGCGGTTGCCGGGGTACGCCAGGGACGCTATCGGGCAGACCCCGTTCGCCTGGTCACTCGACGACGCGATGGAAGGTCTCGGCCGGCGCATCTCCCAGTCGGCCCAGTTCTGGCGCTGGCGGGCGAGCGCTGGCTCATGGGCGTTGTTCCAGCAGGCGGAGCTAGGCCACCTGCTGGCCAGGCTTGGCCCCGGCGGCAGTTACTGGGACGTGAGCGGCGGCAAGACACCGGCCGTCGGTGTGTCCGAACGACCACCGTTGCCGAGGCGGCCGTATACGGTGCTGTCCACGGTCGGCATGAGCGGCCAGCGGATGCCGGTCGTCGAGCAGACCGGTGAAGGCGCCGACAGCCGGGCCAGGATCGAGCTCGCTCTAGCGACCACGATGCCGAGTGCCGCGGCGGCGCGGATCTTCCTCTGGCTTGCCCAGTTCCCGTGGCGCGAAGTGACCTGGCTCGGCTCCGGGCACAGCATCCCCTGGTATCACGAGCCCGCCACGTTCCCGCTCGGCGGCGGCAACGAGGCCGTCCTGCTGCTGGACGATCCATCCCGGCTGCCCGGCCCGGAAGTGCCGCGGCTGGACGGTTTCCGCACCAGCAACGACCCGGTTCGCTGGCTCTGGATCGTGCCGATCAACGAGCGCGAGCGCCGCCTGGCCAGGGAACGCAGCTCGGCCAGCCTCGTCACTCAGCTGGCCGCGCAGCGCCGAAGCTGGGTTTACGGCCCTTGAGCGGGGAGCCGGGAAGTGCCCCTGCTTGCCCGGCCTGCCCTGCCTAGACCGAGCGCCCGTTCGGCACGAAGACGGCGAGCAGCAACCAGACGACGGGCGCCATCACTACCAGCGAGTCGAGCCGGTCCATGACGCCGCCGTGGCCCGGCAGCAAGTGGCCCATGTCCTTGATCTGCAGATCACGCTTGATCATCGACTCGGCCAGGTCACCGAGGCTGGCCACGCCGACGGCAGCGGCGCCCAGCAGCAGGCCCTGCCACAGGTGCCCGCCGAGCAGGCCTGGCACCATAACGGCCCCGGCCGCGAGGCAGAGGACCGCTCCGCCGCCAAGTCCCTCCCACGTCTTCTTCGGGCTGATGGACGGCACCATGGGGTGCTTGCCGATCAGGATGCCGGCCAGATACCCTCCGGTGTCACTGCAGACGGTCAGCGTGACGAATATGAAGGCGCGCCGCGCGCCGTCCGGCTGGGCCAGCATCAGCGCGACGAACACCGCGGCCAGCGGCAGGTACAGCAGGGTAAAGATGCTGGCTGTGACATCGCGGACATAGCCGTCCGCGCCGCCGCGCAGCCGCCAGCCAAGCACGCAGATCCCGGTCAGCCCGAGAGTGCCGAGCGCCCAGCCGGCCTGCGTCCAGTACGCCAGCGTGACCATTGCGACCCCGCCCGCCATGATCGGGATAAGGGCCAGGTGAATCTCGCGGGTCTGCAGCGCGCGGCTGAATTCCCAGAGCGCGACGGCGAGGATGATACCGACGTAGAGCAGGAACGTGACCTTGACGGTGAACAGGGTAAGTACGACCACGCCGCCCATCAGGAGGCCGACAGCGATCGCGGCGGGCAGGTTCCGGCCCGTCTTGATCGACCTGCGCTCGGTCACCGGGCCTGCCTGAGCAGTGCCCGCCTGGGCAGTACCTGCCTGCGCTGCGCTTGGCCCGTCGCCGTACCGGTGCCCGGCCGAATCCTGCTGCCCGTCATCCCCCCCAAAACCACTGGCGGCCAGTGTCCCGGCCGCCGGAATCGCCCCGAAACCGGTGTCGGGTTCTACCTCGGTTCTCTTCTCAGCAGGCAAGCTAGACCTCGAGAAGCTCGGCTTCCTTGTGCTTCAGCAGTTCATCGACCTGGGCGGTGTAGGTGTGCGTCAACTCGTCCAGTTCACGTTCGGCCCGCCTGCCGTCATCCTCGCCCGCTTCGCCGTTCTTGACCAGTTTGTCGATCGAGTCCTTGGCATGCCTGCGGATGTTGCGAATGGAAACCCGGCTATCTTCAGCCTTGTTCCGGGCGATCTTGATGTACTCCCGGCGGCGCTCCTCGGAGAGCTCGGGGAATACAACGCGGATCAGTGTGCCGTCGTTGGAGGGGTTGACGCTGAGATCGGAGGCCCTGATCGCCTTCTCGATGGCCGCCAGGGAGCCTTTGTCGTAGGGCTGCACGAGCACCATCCGCGGCTCGGGCATGTGGAAGGAAGCCAGCTGGTTGACGGGCGTCTGCGTGCCGTAGTACTCAACTGTGATCTTGTTGAACATGGCCGGATGCACCCGGCCAGTCCGGATGGCGTTGAAGTCCTCCTTGGCAACTGCGACAGCCTTCTCCATCTTCTCCTCGGCCTCGAGGAGACTCTCGTCAATCACTTCGGCTCCTGTGCGTTGGTAGGCGGTCAGCCGGGGCACGTCTGTGGTATCTCCATGGTGCGCCGCCTGGTGCGGCGGGGGCATGCCGGGGCATCAGCGCGGTGACCGGCTGACGAGGGTGCCGATCTCCTCACCTCGCACCGCCCGGACCACGTTGCCCTCCCCCATCAGGTCGAACACCACGATCGGTAGGTCATTGTCCATGCACAAACTCACCGCGGTAGCGTCCATGACGCGCAACTCCCGGCGGAGCACCTCGGTGTAGTCCAGATGATGAAAGCGTACGGCGTCGGCGTTCTTTCGCGGGTCATCGTCGTACACGCCGTCAACCATGGTGCCCTTGAGGACTGCCTCGGCGCCGATCTCCAGGGCGCGCTGGGCCGCGCAGGTATCGGTGGAGAAGAAGGGCGCGCCCAGGCCGGCCCCGAAAATCACAACCCGGCCCTTCTCCATGTGCCTGATCGCACGGCGCGGAATGTAGGGCTCGGCTACCTGGCCCATCGTGATCGCCGTCTGGACTCGCGTCTCGACGCCGAGCTTCTCGAGCACGTCCTGCAGGGCCAGGCAGTTGATCACGGTGCCCAGCATGCCCATGTAATCCGCACGGGACCGGTCGATGCCGCGCTCGGAGAGCGCGGCACCGCGGAACATGTTGCCGCCCCCGACGACTACGGCGATCTGGAAGCCTTCCCTGGCTGCGGCCGTGATCTCCCTGGCAAGGTGGACGACCACGTCGGGCGAGATGCCGAGCGGCTCGCCGCCGGCGAATGCCTCGCCGGACAGCTTGAGGACCACCCGCCGCCAAATCGGCCTGGACTCACCCGGGCCAGGATTCGTCCTGGCCCGGGAATCCGGGTCGCCCGGCGGGCTGTCTGCCACCGCGATGCCGCCCTCCGCCAGCCTCAACCTGCCTGGCCGATCTGGAACCTGGCAAAGTCCCGCACGCTGGCTCCGTGCTCGGCAAGCAATTGCTTCACTGACTTCTTCGGATCCCGGACCGACGCCTGCTCGACCAGGACGATGTCCTTGAGGAAGGCATTGAGGCGGCCCTCGACAATCTTCGGGATGGCCTGCTCCGGCTTGCCCTCTTCCCTGGTCACTTGCTCGGCGATGCGCCGCTCGTTGGCCAGCAGGTCGTCCGGCACCTGGTCACGGGTGACATACTGCGGGCGCATGGCCGCGATCTGATGTGCGATGTCCTGGCCGACCTCGGCGCCGGCGCCGTCCAACTGGGCCAGGACGCCCAGCGTCGGCGGCAGGCCCGGGTCCTTCTTGTGCAGGTAGCTGGTCACGTAACCGCCCTCGAACCGAGAGAACCGGCCAAGCTCCAGCTTCTCCTGAAGCGACGCCCCTGCCTCTTCGATCAGCGCCTGGGCGGTCTGACCTGGCCTGACCGGCAGGCCCAGCACGGCCAGCCGGTCAGCGGCACCGGCCGCCAGCGCAGCGGCGGCAATGTCAGCGGCAACCTGCTGGAACAGGTCGGTCTTGGCGACGAAGTCGGTCTCGCAGTTCAGTTCGAGCAGCACGCCGGCGCTCGTGCCGTCCAGCTGGGCAGTGACCAGCCCCTGGGCAGCGGTGCGCTCGGCCCGCTTGTTGACCGCCTTGGCTCCCTTGATACGCAGCGCCTCGACTGCCGCGTCGAAGTCGCCATCGGCCTCGACCAGCGCGTTCTTGCAGTCGAGCATGCCCGCACCGGTCTGCTCGCGCAGTCTCTTCACGTCGGCAGCGGTGTAGTTCGCCATGTCCCCATCTTTCCTTGTCGTGGTACCGGTAGGCACCGGCGGGCCGATGCCGACGGCACCGGTCACGGCGGCGGCTCCGGCAGCGCGTTCTGCCCGCGGGCCGCAGGCGCCGTCAGGCTGTCGGGTTCGCCCCGTCGCCTGCCGGAATGTCACCAGCCGGGATGTCACCCGCCGGGATGTCACCCGCCGGGATGTCACCCGCCGGGATGTCACCAGCCGCTGCGTCAGTACCCACTGCTGCCCCATTGGCTGGCGTTCCGGTCGCCGGGCCGGCCGGGCCGGCCCCATTCGCCGCGGCCGGCTCAGTGGCCTGGCTCCCCTCGAGCAGCTCCCGCTCCCACTCGGCCAGCGGCTCGGCAGCGCCCAGCAGCCCGTCACCACTCTCGGCAGCGGGCTTGTCGTCGGCGGCCGCCGCGCCGGCCCGGGCGATCAGCCCGTCCGCGACAGCGTCCGCGATCACCCTGGTGAGCAGCGCGACGCTGCGGATAGCGTCGTCGTTGCCCGGGATCGGGTACTGCACCTCGTCTGGGTCGCAGTTGGTGTCCAGGATCGCGATCACCGGGATGCCCAGCTTGCGGGCCTCGCTGACAGCGATGTGCTCCTTCTTGGTGTCGACGATCCACAGCGCGCTGGGCACCCTCGACATGTCCCTGATCCCGCCGAGCGAACGCTCCAGCTTGTCCCGCTCGCGGCGGAGCTGGAGCAATTCCTTCTTGGTGAGGTTGGAGCCCGCGACATCGTCGAAGTCGATCTCCTCGAGCTCCTTCAGCCGCTGCAGCCGCTTGTAGACCGTGCCGAAGTTGGTGAGCATGCCGCCGAGCCAGCGCTGGTTGACGAACGGCATGCCAACCCGCCGTGCCTGCTCGGCGATGGCCTCCTGGGCCTGCTTCTTGGTGCCCACGTACAGGACAGAGCCGCCGTGCGCGACCGTCTCGCGGATGAAGTCGTAGGCCTTGTCGATGAACTCGAGCGACTGCTGAAGGTCGATGATGTAAATGCCGTTGCGCTCGGTGAAGATGAATCGCTTCATCTTCGGGTTCCACCTGCGGGTCTGATGCCCGAAGTGAACGCCGCTTTCCAGCAGCTGGCGCATGGTGACTACCGGAGCCATGCCGGTGTCCCCTTCCTGTCGTGGCGTCCTGCCGTGCAGGGCAGGCACGCCTGCCGGTTGGTTTCCTGGCGTCCGTACGCCCCTCGCCTCCGGATTACTCCGGCGGACCGGTGAAGGGCGTCCTCTGCGGCGTCTGTGCGAGAAACGGCCGGGTCCCCGCGGGCAGAGCCGCTACGCAGCAAGCGGACGCGCGAATTGAGCCATCGGGCCGGCGCGCTCACGCGAGCCGACGAGAAGGCCGGTTAGCAAGTCTACATGCCCGGAGCGAGGCGGGATGTCCGGCGGGATAAGCCCGGCTGGCCTGGCTTGTGCGTATCCCGGCGCCCGGCCCGCGGGCGTACCCGGCCCGCCTCAGCCTGATCAGGCGCGCGGATGCGCCTGACGGTAGACCGATATCAGCCGGTCGATGCTGACATGGGTGTAGAGCTGGGTAGTCGCCAGCGAGGCATGACCCAATATCTCCTGCACGCTACGCAGGTCAGCGCCACCTTCGAGCAGGTGGGTAGCGGCCGTGTGCCGCAAGCCGTGCGGCCCGGTGTCAGGCGCCGACCCGGCTGCGTCGATCCGGCCATGCACTACCCGCCGGACGGTACGCGGATCGATGCGACCGGCCCTGGCGCCGAGGAACAGGGCAGCACCGGCCAATCCCGGCCCGTCATGCTGACCAGTCAGGACGACGGGACGGCCGTCGTGCAGCCAGTCAAGCACCGCGCGGACGGCCGGGATTCCGACTGGCACGACCCGCTCCTTGCTGCCCTTCCCGAGCACCCGCACGGCCCGCCGCGAGGTGTCGAGGTCGCCGGCGTCCAGGCCGCACAGTTCGCTGACCCGGATGCCAGTTGCGTACAGCAGTTCAATGATCGCGGTATCCCGCAGTTCCAGGGCGCTGGCCAGCGCTCCGCTATCAGCCCCGGAGCGCAGTCCGCCCTGCTGGGGCCCGCGGACGGCACCCGCGGCGCGGGGCCGCGCGGCCAGCACGGCAGCCATCTGCTCCGGCGCGAGCACGTCCGGCAGACGCCGGTGCACTTTGGGGGTGCCAAGCTGGGCACCCGGGTCCGCGGCGAGCAGTCCGCGGCGGTGCGCAAAGGCCGTGAACGCCCGCGCGGAGGCCGCTCTCCTGGCAATGCTCGCTCGTGCCTGGCCGGCCTGGTGCTGGCTGCCCAGCCATCCCCTCAGCACGAAGATGTCCAGGTCGGCTAGCTGGCCGCAGCCATCCCCGGCGGCGAACGCCAGCAGCGCGGTGATGTCACCGAGATAGGCGCGGACCGTGTGCGGCGACAAACCGCGCTCGGCTGCCAGATGGCGGCCGAACCTAGCCAGCGCGGCAGCCATCGGCTCGGGCAGTTCCGGCGGCGGTCGCTGCCGTTCAGGCTGGAGCGCCTGCTCCTTCATAACCGACAGTCTGCGGCACGACGCCCCCGGCGCCGGGCAAAGACGCGGTTGCCGGCCGATTCCGTGCCGGGCTCGAGCGTTTCCAGTAATGAGAGTGAGGCCCTTTCCGGCCGGGCACCTGTCACTCGACTGTCACGCTCTTGGCCAGGTTGCGCGGCCTGTCCACGTCATTGCCCAGCGCCACGGCAGCGTGGTAGGCCAGCAGCTGCAGCGGCACGGAGAGCAGGATCGGATCCAGCTCAGGCTCGTTCTTGGGTATCGCCAGCACGTTGTCGGCCAGTTCCCCGTCCGGCGCCGAGTGGCCGACGACCAGTACCCGGCCGCGCCGTGCCTTGATCTCGCCGAGCGTGGCCAGGTTCTTCTCGATGAGCTCGTCATCGGGGACGATGGCCACCGTCGGCAGCTCCGGCCCGACCAGCGCAAGCGGCCCGTGCTTGAGCTCACTGGCCGGGTAGGCCTCCGCGTGCAGGTAGGAAACCTCCTTCAGTTTCTGCGCTCCCTCTCTCGCGACGGGCCAGCCGCGGACCCGGCCCACAAAGAACATGCCGGGATAGTGCGCCAGTTCCTTGGCCAGGCTGGCGATCTCCTCCTCCATGGCGAGGATCTGGGCGATCTGCTCGGGCAGCTTGCGCAAGCCGTCGGCGATCCGGCGGCCGTCGGCCGGCGAAAGATCGTGGATCCGGGCAAGGTGCAGCGCCAGCAGCGCGAAGACGGTGGCGGTCGCCGTGAAGGTCTTCGTAGAGGTAACGCTGACTTCGGGGCCGGCGTGCAAGTAAACTCCGCCGTCGACCCCCCTGGCGATCGTGCTGCCGACCGTGTTGACCACGCCCAGCACCTGACCGCCCTTGCGCTTGACCTCCTGCACGGCGGCCAGCGTGTCATAGGTCTCGCCGGACTGGCTCACCCCTATGTACAGGGTGCCCTCCTCGATGACCGGCCCCCGGTACCGGAACTCCGAGGCAGGCTCGGCATCGGCTGGCACCCTGGCGAGCTCCTCGATCAGCTGGGCGCCGAGTACGCCCGAGTAGTACGCCGACCCGCAGCCCAGGATCTTCACCCGCCTGATGGCGCGCGCCTCCCGCGGATCCAGGTTCAGCCCGCCGAGATGCGCGGTGTAAAACCGGTCGTCAAGCCGGCCGCGCAGCACCCGCTCGACAACGCCGGGCTGCTCGTGGATCTCCTTGTGCATGAAGTGGGCGTGGCCGTCCGCGTCATAACTGGCGGCATCCGCCTCGACCACGGCGGCCTGTTTGGTGGTGCGCCGCGCATCCAGCGTGCTGGTGCGGAATCCGTCGGCATGCAGGGTGGCAATCTCGCCGTCGTCCAGGTGAACGACCTGGCGGGTGTAACGCACCAGGGCCGCGACGTCAGAGGCGGCGAACATCTCCTTGTCCCCGATGCCGAGCAGAACCGGGCTGCCATTGCGGGCAACAACGAGCCGGTCCGGGTGACGGGCGTCGAGTACTGCCAGCCCGTACGTCCCGACGACTGACTTGAGCGCCCGCCGTACCGCCTCCTCGAGTTCGACAGGTTCGCCCCGGCCAGCCCGCACGCCCCGCTCGCCCTGGTCACCCCGCTCGGCTCGCTCAGCCGGCGATTCACTACCGAGCCCGTACTGGGC
>JAJYUU010000162.1 GCA_021792405.1 Actinomycetes bacterium | reverse complement strand
GGCCCCGCACTTCTATCTGACCGTCGTGGCCGACGCCGGCAACCTGCTCGCGTTCCGGGCAAAGGCCAACGGTCGGCCTGGCGCGGACGTCAGGATCACCGTCACCGACCTGCTCATCCGCGCCTGCGCGGCAGCACTGGCCGCGCACCGCGAGGTCAACGCCTCCTGGGGCGAGACCCGCATCCTGCGGCACCGCCGCGTCAACATCGGCGTCGCGGTCGCCATCGACGACGGGCTCATCGTCCCTGTCATCCGCGACGCCGACCGCAAGACCCTCACCGAGATCGCCCGCGAGTCCCACGACCTCACCGCGCGGGCACGGGCCCGCAAGCTCACCCCGGACGAGCTGTCCGGCGGCACGTTCACGATCAGCAACCTCGGCATGCACGGGATCCGGCAGTTCACCGCGGTCATCAACCCGCCGCAGGCCGCCATCCTCGCCGTCGGCGAAGCCGTCCGCCAGCCGGTTGTGCACGGCGACCAGGTCACCATCGCCACCACCATGACGATGACCCTGTCCATCGACCACCGGGCCGTGGACGGCGCCACCGCCGCCGGCTTCCTCACCCGCCTCAGGAAGCTGATCGAAGAGCCGCTGGACATCGTGCTCTGAGGGCGGCCGGAATATTGTAACGAGAGAAATTTGTTTAAACTATTATGAGTGGTAAAAGGAGGTGCCCGATGGCCATCACGTACGACGGCGGCACCGAGCAGGTCGGGCAGATCGTCCACCATCACGCGGTGCTGCGCCGGGGCCTGGAACGGCGCGCCGGGGCGCTGTGCGAGGCGGCGGAGAACAGCGCCCCGTTCGAGCGGCAGCTGCGGTCGCTCCGGGAGTACCTGGCCGGGGAGATCCTGCCCCATGCCCAGGCGGAGGAACGCACCCTGTACCCGGCCGCGGCCACCCGGGCCCGCGGCAGCGAGCTGGTCCGCACGCTGACCGCCGAGCACCGGGACCTGGCAGACCTGGCCGGGCGGCTGCAGCCAGGAGCGGACCGCACCGAGGCCGCCACGGTCGCGGAATGGATCGCGACGCTGTTCGCCGCGCACGTGGCCAAGGAGAACGACCTGCTGCTGCCCGCGCTCACCGGGGCCGGTGCGGACCTGGCCGCCCTGCTCGCGGACATGCACCAGCCGCGGGCCGGCGCGCAAGCATGACCGGGCAGCCCGCGCTGCCCGCCTGCCAACCGCATCGTCCTCCGAAGGAGGCAGATCATCATGTATCCGGACTCGGCGCTTTCCGCCGGGCAGCTTGCCATCATGGCGGTGGTCGTCACCGTCTCGCTGGCGGCATGGCTCATCTTGGTGTTCCTCGCCGCCCGGCAGCCGCGCGGGACATCGGCGGCCCTGAACGCAGGATCGCGTGAGGAGAAGACCGCCGCGACTGTGACGCAGCTTCCTTCTGACACGAGGCCGGCGGATAAGGCAGCGGCCTGATCCGGCATGACGCACCGGAGTGCACGCGGACCAGCGGGGCAGCAACCGGCGGAGGCACGCGAATAGCCAGGTCACGAACGGAGAGGCTGGTGTATGCCAGCCGCACCACCTGGAGGTGTGATGACAGACTCGCTCGCAAGGCTGCGGACGGCAGGAGTCTCGGTCTGGCTGGATGACCTGAGCCGGGAACGGCTGACTACCGGCAGCCTCGCCGCGCTCCGCGACCGCGGGGTATCCGGGGTGACGACTAACCCGACGATCTTCGCTCGTGCCATCAGCGACAGCGGTGCCTACGCAGGCCAGATCCGCGACCTGAAGCTGCGCCAGGCGCCGGCGGACCAGGCGCTGCGGGAACTGACCGCGTCCGACGTGCGCCGGGCATGCGACGTACTCCGCCCGGCCTACGAGGCGACGGACGGGCTGGACGGGCGGGTGTCGATCGAGGTCGACCCGCGGATCGCTCACGACACCGGCCGGACGGTCGCCGAGGCCCGCGCGCTGTGGTGGCTGGTGGACCGGCCCAACCTGTTCGTCAAGATCCCGGCCGCCCGGCAGGGCCTGCCCGCGATCACCGCCTGCCTGGCCGAGGGCATCAGCATCAACGTTACGCTGATCTTCTCCCTGACCCGCTACGGCGAGGTGATCGAGGCCTTCCTGGCCGGCCTGGAACAGGCCCGCGCCGCCGGGTGGGACCTGTCCGGCATCGCCTCCGTCGCCTCGTTCTTCGTGTCCCGGGTGGACACCGAAGTGGACAAGCGGCTGGACAAGACCGGAACGCCGCAGGCGGCCGCGCTGCGCGGCAAGGCTGCCATCGCCAACGCCCGGCTCGCCTACCAGCGCTATGAGGAAATGCTGGCCACGGACCGATGGCGGGCACTGGAGCAGGCGGGCGCCCGGCCGCAGCGCCCGCTGTGGGCCTCCACCAGCGTCAAGGACCCCGCCTACCCCGACACCCGGTACGTCGCCGACCTGGTCGCCCCCGGCGTGATCAACACCATGCCGGAAGCAACGCTGAACGCGGTCACCGACCACGGCGACATCCCGAACGACAGCATCCACGGCACCTACGCGAACTCGCAGGCCGTCCTCGACGACCTGGCGGCGCTGGGCATCGACTACGACGACGTCGTGCAGACCCTGGAAAACCAGGGCGTGACCGCATTCGACGCCAGCTGGGACAACCTAGGCCAGCGGCTCGCCACCGCCCTCAACACGCTACGGCAGGAGTGACGCGATGCCAGCCTCAGACACCTTCGTCATCGCCGGCGGCGGCCTGGCCGGCGCCAAGACCGCGGAAGCGTTGCGCGACCAGGGTTTCGGCGGACAGATCGTGCTGGCCGCCCAGGAGGACATCCGCCCCTACGAGCGGCCGCCGCTGTCCAAGGATTACCTGCAGGGCAAGACCAGCCGCGAGACGATCTTCGTGCACTCCGCGGACTGGTATGACGCCAACCGAGTCGAGCTGCTGCTCGGCACGGCCGTCACCGGGATCGACCGGAGCCGCCGGGAGGTGACACTCACCGATGGCGGGCACCTGGCCTACGGCAGGCTGCTGCTGGCCACCGGATCAGTTCCGCGGCGCCTGCCGCTGCCCGGCGCGGACGCCGACCGCGTGCTGTACCTGCGCAGAGCCGCCGACAGCGACCGGATCCGGGATACCTTCACCACCGCGTCCCGGGTGCTCATCATCGGCGCAGGCTGGATCGGCCTGGAGGTAGCGGCCGCCGCCCGGATCGCCGGGGTGGGCGTCACCATCCTGGAAGCGGCGGAACTGCCGTTGCTGCACGTCCTCGGCCCGCAGGTCGCCCCGGTGTTCGCGGACCTGCACCGCGAGCATGGCGTCGACCTGCGGCTCGGGATCCGGGTCGCCGAGATCACCACCAGCGGCGGGAAGGCGACCGGGGCGCGGCTCGCCGACGGCACCCGGATCGGCGCGGACGCGGTCATCGTCGGGATCGGCGCGGCCCCGCAGACCCAGCTGGCCGAGGCGGCCGGCCTGGAGGTAGGGAACGGGGTGGTGACCGACGCGTCGCTGCGCACCTCCGATCCCGCCATCTACGCTGCCGGCGACGTGGCTAACGCGTTCCACCCGCTGCTGGGTACGCACATCCGGGTCGAGCACTGGGCCAACGCGCTGCACCAGCCGCAGACCGCCGCGGCGGCCATGGCCGGCCGCGACGCCGTCTACGACCGGGTGCCGTACTTCTACACCGACCAGTACGACCTCGGCATGGAATACGCCGGCTATGCCGGGCCCGGCGGTTACGACCAGGTGATCACCCGAGGCGACATCGGCAAGCGCGAGTTCATCGCGTTCTGGCTGTCCGGCGGCCGGGTAGCCGCCGGGATGAACGTCAACATCTGGGACGTCAACGACGCCATCCAGAACCTGATCCGGTCCGGCCAGGCAGCCGACCCAGGCCGCCTCGCCGACCCCGCCGTCCCCCTGGATGAGGTCGCTGCCAAGCGCTAAAGGAGGTCCCCGATGACAACGGAAACGAAGGCCACCCCGGCGCCAGTCGCGGCGGACGAGCGGTTCCTGGGCGAGCTGGCGCAGCAGTTGCGGACTGACAGCATCCGGTGCAGCACCGCGGCCGGGTCCGGGCACCCGACGTCGGCAATGTCGGCGGCGGACCTGATGGCGGTGCTGCTGGCCCGGCACCTGCGCTACGACTGGGATAACCCGGGCGAGCCCGGTAACGATCACCTGATCTTCTCCAAGGGGCACGCGTCCCCGCTGCTGTACGCGATGTTCAAGGCGGCTGGGGCGATCACCGACGAGGAGCTGGTGACCGGGTTCCGCCGGTTCGGCTCCCGGCTGCACGGCCACCCCACCCCGGCGCTGCCCTGGGTCGACGTGGCCACCGGGTCGCTCGGCCAGGGCCTGCCCTACGGGGTGGGGATCGCGCTGGCCGGGCGGCGCCTGGACAAGCTGCCGTATCAGGTGTGGGTGCTGTGCGGCGACAGCGAGATGGCCGAAGGGTCGATGTGGGAGGCCCTGGACAAGGCCTCCTACTACGGTCTGGGCAACCTGACCGCGGTCGTCGACGTGAACAGGCTCGGCCAGCGCGGCCCCACCGAGCTGGAGTGGGACATGGCCGCCTACCAGCGGCGCGCCGAGGCGTTCGGGTGTACCGCCGTCGTCATCGACGGGCATGACATCACCCAGATCGACCAGGCGCTGGCCGCGGCGCGGGACGCCAGGCGTCCCGTCGTGGTGCTGGCCAGGACGGTGAAGGGCAAGGGGTTCGCCGAGATCGAGGACAAGAATGGCTGGCACGGCCGCCCGCTGCCCGCCGACATGGCCCAACGGGCGGTCGACGCGCTCGGCGGCGAGCGCAACCTGCATGTCACCACGGCCCGCCCCGCGCATCACGACGTCCCGCTGCGCCCCGGAACCGCGGCGGTCACCCTGCCGCGGTACGCGGTGTCCAGCAAGGTCGCCACTCGCAAGGCCTATGGGGACGCGCTGGTCGCGCTCGGCGCCCGGCCGGAGGTGGTCGCGCTGGATGGGGAGGTCGGCAACTCCACCTACGCCGGGCAGTTCGCGGCCGCCTACCCGGACCGGTTCTTCGAGATGTTCATCGCCGAGCAGCAGCTCATCGCCGCCGCGGTCGGCCTGGCCGTGCGCGGGTATGTGCCGTTCGCCTCCACCTTCGCCGCGTTCATCAGCCGCGGCTACGACTTCCTGCGGATGGCGGGCATCTCCGGGGCGAACATCAAGCTGTGCGGGTCGCACGCCGGGACGGAGATCGGCCCGGACGGCCCGTCCCAGATGGCGCTGGAGGACCTCGCCGCTATGCGGGCGATCCACGGCTCGACCGTGCTCTACCCGGCTGACGCCACTGCAGCCGCCGCCCTGACCACGGAGACGGCCGCCACGCCGGGGATCGTTTACCTGCGCACCACCCGGGGCGCCTGGCCGGTTCTCTACCCGGCCGGTGAAATCTTCCCGGTCGGCGGAAGCAAGGTGCTGCGAGCCGGACACGGCGACGAAGTCACGCTGATCGGGGCGGGCGTCACCGTGCACCAATGCCTGCGCGCCGCTGATGAGCTGGCCGCCGGCGGGATCGCGGTCCGGGTCATCGACCTGTACTCGGTCAAGCCCGTCGACCAGGCCACCCTGGCGGACGCCGCGGCGGCGACGGGCGGGCGGCTGGTCATCGCGGAGGACCACTACCCCCAGGGTGGCCTCGGCGCCGCCGTGCTCGAGGTGCTGGCCGGTACCGGCCTGCCGCCACGGGTCCGGCAGTGCGCGGTGAGCGGCCTGCCCGGCTCCGGGACCCCCGGCGAGCTGATGGAGGCCGCGGGCATCTCCGCCTCCCGCATCGCCACCGCCGTGCGGGCACTGGTGAACGATTGAAGGAAGGAGTCCCATAATGGGCGCCGACATCAGGGTCCGCCGCGTCTACGAGCAACCCTCACCAGCCGATGGCACTCGCGTGCTCGTGGACCGGGTCTGGCCGCGAGGGATGCGCAAGGACGCCGCCCGGCTGGACGACTGGGCCAAAGACGTCGCGCCAACCGCCGGACTGCGGACCTGGTACCAGCACGACCCGGCAAAGTTCGACGAGTTCCGCCGCCGCTACGCCGCCGAACTGGCCGAGCCCGGCCCGCGGGAAGCCCTCAACCGGATCCGCGCCCTCACGGCGGACGGGCCGGTGACGCTGCTGACCGCCACCAAGGACCTGAACCTCAGCCAGGCCGCCGTCCTCGCCGGATTGCTGCGGGAAACCACCTAGCCGCACGGTGCCGGCGGGCTACCGGGTCCCGGCCGCGGCAGGCTGGCGCTCGCCGGAATCGTCGCGCGCCGTCAGCCGCGCGATACACAGGCTGGGCTCGACAAACGGATCCAGCCCGTCGGCGGTGACCGGCGCCCGCATCCGGGCAAGCGCACCCCGCATCAGCCCCAGATGCAGCGAGCAGATCACGTCCTGGTGATGCTCGGCCACCTCGCGGAACGGGCACTGGCGCAGGCACAACCGGTACCGCCCTCCGTCATCGGCGTCGGCCTCCGCCTGCGGCGCGAACCCCAGCTCTTCCATGATCGCCGTCAGCTTCGCGACCGCCTCCTCAGCGGCCAGCCGCTGATACGGCGGCGGCTGGTCGGCAAGGTAAGCGCCCCACTCACGCCCGGCCTCCTCAGCTGCCTTCCCCGGCTCCGGCATGGTCCCCGCGATCAGGCTGGTGAGCATCTCCGCCAGCAGCCGGTACCGCCGCCGCCCGCCGGGGCCGTCCGCGACCGCCCGGTAGCCGATCCTGGGCCTGCCGGGGGTCTCCCGGTCCTCCGTCTCACGAACGGCCAGGCCCGCCTCCACCAGCGCCTCCAGATGGAAACGCGCGGTGTTCGGGTGCAGCCCCATCCGCTGCGCGACCTCGCGGACGCCGAGCGGGCCGTCCGCGGCGCGCAGCATGTCCAGCACGTCGGCGCGGCTCCGGCCGAGCGGGGAACTGTCCTCGGGTGCGAGAAGCTGTTCTGCATCCATACCCTTATTTTATATCAGGAACGGTAGTAGAAATTAGGCAGACCGTGTCGGCACCGGGCGGGTTATTGTCGGCAACGCCGCTGCGAGCGGCGAAGGTGCACGAACTGGCCAGGGCCGAAGCCCGCCTCCCGCGACCCGGGCCCAGCCCTGCAGAGGACCGCTCACCACGCCGCCTGGTCCACCACGTGCCTGTGCCCGTGCTGCCCGGTCAGGCCGCCCTGGGCCGCCGCCACGGGCCGGCGGTCCCAGGCCGGCGCCGTGTCCGTGCCTGTGCGCAGGCGCGGCGCCAAGCCGGCAACGGTGGCGAGGTCGGCCAGGTAGCGGAGCCCGTCGGTGCCGGTCCGCAGGGCCTGGTCCGGGCCGACGACCGCGGGGATCACCTGGCTGGGCGGCGCCAGCCATTCCTGCCGCCACTGCCGGATCCGCCGCCAGCCGGTGGAGGTCAGCGGCTGACCGTCGGGAGCGATCGTGCCGCCCGACCGGCGCACCATCCGGGCCAGGTCCGTGTCGTGCAGCAGCAGACTGGGAATCTCCGGGCTGACCAGCCGGTCGGTGATGTCTTCTTGCGGCCACATCACCGCGGTGATCAGGCGGCGCACCTCGCAGGCGTTGCTCAGGTGCTGCCCCAGCGCCCAGCTACCGGTGAACAGGCGAGCTCGCGGTCCCACCTGACCCGTCGCTCTCTGACCGGCTGCCGGTCAGAGGCAGGCCGCGGTCATGCTCGACCGCCCGCCAGCCCACCGTCACCTCAGCCCGGCTGAGTAGGTCAGCCCGCTGGCTGGCCAGGTACGAGTACCGGCAGTAGAAATCCCGTAGACCATCCGTTCATCACGAACCTCATCCAGAACCCTCCGCGCTGCGGCACCGGCCTAAGAGTCGGCCGCGCCGCGCCAGCATTAACTGACGCACACCGGTCATTTCCGTGGCGGCAAGGCGGCCACGAACGGAGTGTCGGCACCCACCACGCCCAGCCTGCTGGCGCCGCCCGGCGAGCCGAGCGGCTCGCCGCGGCCGGGCAGCGGCTCAGCGAAGAACTTCGCGTTCTCCCCTGTGTACGCCTGCCACTTCGCAGGCAGGTCGTCCTCGTAGTAGATCGCCTCTACCGGGCAGACCGGCTCGCACGCCCCGCAGTCCACACACTCGTCCGGATGGATGTACAGCATCCGGTCGCCCTCATAGATGCAATCCACCGGGCACTCCTCCACGCACGCTCGGTCCAGCACATCCACGCACGTTTCCCCGATCACGTAGGTCATCGCACATCCTCCCGCCTGCGCCTATTTCTATTATTTTAAACTATCAATATAGTTGAAACAACCTAGTCGCTTGAATCCGGCCGGCGGCGCCGTATGGCGCTGGCGGCCGCTCCGGACGCAGCCGCGCGGGATCGGCCTGGTCCCGCGCCGACGTGGGGCCATGGCCAGCCCCTCGGAGCCGACGTCTGGTCATTTGCCAGGGCGGCGAGTGGATAGGCGGCCTCGCTACGACCGTCGAGCCCAGGCAGGCCCGGCCCACCATTTCCGGTCCCGTCCATCGCAGCAGGCGGCGCCCGCCGTGTCGTGGAGGTGTGCCATGTCGATCACCACGCGGATGCCGGCCCGCGCGGTCACAGGTGAGCCGCGGTGTCGTTTCCTGGTTCAGTGGCGGGACAGCCACGCCGTCCAGCACGGCCGGAGGTTCGCCACTTTCGATGAGGCGGCCGCGTTCGTTGAATCCCGAACCCGCGGACCAAGGGACCGTTGAGGCGGCGCGACAACCATTGAGTCGGCGCCTATAGTCTTCGTCTTCCCCTGACGGGCGTGCCACCTGCCAGCCCAAACAGGCTGCCGGGTCGACAGCTGAGGCGCAGCGGGCCGGCCGTATCGCTCAATGGGGCGCGGTCTGGTTGCAGTCATAACTGCAACCAGCGACGCCACATCAATAGTAATGGAAAGACAAAAATACCAGCTCAGAACGGGTGCGCCGCCAGGGACTTGAACCCCCGAACCCGCGGATTAAGAGCCCGCCTTTTACCAGTCTGCGAGGTATCAGGCTATGCCGGATGCTGTCAGGTGCTGCCGGATCGTGCACGTCGGCAACGAGACGTGCCGAGGCACGGTGCCGGGCTGTGCCGGACACTGACGGCCCGTACCGGGGCAGACGAGCAAACAACGAGCAAACACGCCGGCCCATGATTTCGGGCCTGCACCTGGGGAGACACCTCAGTTGTCAGGAACCTGAGCCGGATGCGCCTGGCTCGTGGTCGTTCCACCATTTGAGGTCCGGGTCGCTGCGCGGGCGCTGGAAGCTGGCATGGTTGCGGATTCTGCCGAGCAGTCGGGAGACTTCGGCCTGTTCGAGCGCTTTGGCTTCGCAGTACTGCCTCATGATGGCGACGGTCCCGGTCGGTTCGGGCAGGCCTCGCGCGGCACACACGCTTCTGGCCTTGCGGTCGTCGGTCGCCAGGGGTAGGCCGCGTTTGATGGCGACGGCGATCGTCGACGCCTCGCCGTCGTCGACCTCGCCGGCGAGTTCTACGTAGAGCGGGACCTCGTCGGCGGTCATGTCGATGATCTCGAAGGCACCTGCCTGAACATGGCGGCTGGGATCGACCGGGATCACCACGGCCTCGCCGTCGGCAGCATCCCTGAGATGGCCGACCTCGCCTGCGGCCTGCCTGGTGATCAGGAATCGGCGGCCGGTGTCGCGGGCGATCTGTTCAATTGGCCCGGCAGCGACCAGGTTGATGGTGACGCAGGCGTCGAGAAGCAGTGGGGGGTTCGGCATGGCTTACCCGACGGCCTCGGCCAGGTCGAGGATCTGCGGCGAGCCGTCGGAGGCCACATCTGCGGTCTCGGTCAACTCTGCGTAGGCGCGGCGGGCGCCCACGATGTCGGTATGGAGGTAGCGGGCGAATTGCGTTTCGGTGATCTCGCCGTCGGCGTAGAGTTGCGCGGCGAGCAGGCGGTAGTGCAGCGGCAGGGCTTCGCCGGCCTGTCCGGGCTGTCCGAGGCCCAGCATTCGCGCCGCCCGCCGTGGCTGGAAGTTCCGCTCGCGTAGGCGTTCCCACGTCCCGGCGGGGATCAGGCCCAGGTCTTCCAGGCGGTCCGACAGAGCCTGCAAGGACACGCCGTAGGCATGCGCAAGCTGCACGAGTATGGCCGGGGTGACGCGTTCTGCGCTGGTGCGCTTGAGTTCGTGGAACCGGCGGGACAGTCCGCTTCGCGGCATCAGGAAGCTCGCCGCGAACGCGTCCGCGAAGTACTCGGACTCGGGCTGGCGCTGGTAGGCCAGCCGGGTGACCTCGGCGCGGTCCCGGTTGGCAAGGTAGTGGGCGTATTCGTGCGCTATCGTCCATCTGCGCCGCTCGCCAGGATGCCGCGAGTTGACCGCGACGCAGGCGCCGAGCGGTTCGGCGATCACGAACAGTCCGGCGATCCGTGACGGCAGCGGGAGCAAGAACACGCGCAGCCCGACTTCGATTTCGAGCACTTCCCGCAGCGGCCGCACTGGCCCGTCGCCGAGCCCGAGCCGGTTGCGTTCCTCGGTTGCCAGGTCCTCGGCGCGGCGCGAGTCACTCGTGCGGCCGGCGCGGACCGGCTCAGGCCGGCCCGGCGGCTCGGTGCCCGCGATGCGCAGCAGGTCTAGGTAGTCGTCTGCGCGGCGCTGCAATTCGTCGGCGGCTGAGGTGAGCTCATCGGCGTCGTGCTGGTCTGCGGTGATAATTGCCCGGAACCGCGCGCCGATGGCTGCAGGCGGGGGTGCGGGCCGCAGCAGGTCGCTGACGGTGGTCCGGTAGATCTCCGCCAGGCGGGCAAGCTCCTGCGGGCTCGCCTGCCGCGTGCCTTTCTCGATAGCGATCAGCAGTGGCCGGCTCACGCCTAGTTCGGCCGCTACCTGGGCTTGGGTCAGGCCCCTTGCCTCTCTGGCCCCCCGCAGCCGTAGCGCGAGCGGCCCTGGGGTGCCGAGCACATCGTCATTAGTCATTAGGCGACCGTCCTGCTCTCGCGCCGCGCCAGGCCACCTAGCCACGCAGCATGCTCGTCGGTGTCCCATTCCTTGACGTAGGCACGGTAGAGCCTAGCGGGGCTTCGCCCCAGCCCGATAACGCGTGCGGGCGCTGGCTGATGTAGGCGAAGAGGGCTCCGGCCAGATCAAGACGGTGACACTATGTGCCCCGTTATATGGCCGCCTGCTGGCGACTGGG
>JAJYUU010000161.1 GCA_021792405.1 Actinomycetes bacterium | reverse complement strand
GCTCGGCCTCCAGGTCCGGTAGTGACGGCTCGGTCATGGACACTCCTCATCTGGTTGTAACTGTTACAACCAGACTTCCATCATAACCTGCACAGTTGTGGGACCCCTACGAATGTGTCGCACACCCACCAATAGCCAGGTCGGGTGCGGTTTCCCTCCACCTCACCACCCGTGCCCACTCACGCGGATCGCCATCGCCACTCTGATCGAGGTGACTGTGCCCCCAGTCAACGAGCTGGCCAATGCCTCCTGCGCTGCTGTCGAAGATCAGGACGACCGGGCAGTGGAGTCCGGGCGAAGCAGCGTAGTGACCTCGCACGGGCTAGGGGATGGCGTCACTTCTGTTCCTGGCTATCGTCCGTCTGCGGTCGTCATATCGGCCGCTGGCCGGAGCGTGGCGTCCATCCTGGATATCCAGACGTCCTCGAGCCCGGCGACGCAACGCGCGTACACGCGCAGCAGCATCTCGACGCTGTGCCCTGCCCAGGCTGCGATCTCAGTGGCCGGGACGCCTGCGTTGAGCCGCCAGGTGATGCCCGAGTGCCGCAGATCGTAGGGGCGGCGCAGCAGCGGCGTAGCGAGCTGAGCGGGTGGCAGGGCGAGAGCTCTGGTCTTCTGCCAGACCCACCAGTATGTCGAGGGCTGGATCGGGTTGCCGTTCTCGCTGCGGAACAGCCGGCCGTCCTCGGTGGTACCGAACCGGTTGATGTGCTCGCTCAGCAGGGTGACGAGCTCGGGCGGGATCGGGACGTTGCGAGTGGCCCGGCGGGCGGCCGACTGCCTGGGTCGGCCCTTCAGCCCGCGGGCCTCGTGGACCCGGCCGTCATCGGTGAAATCCCTCCCGGCCGCCGGGCTGGCGTCGGCGAAGATCAGGCGCCCCCAGCCATCCGCCGGCAGGTGGCCAGGACTGCGGTGCCATGAGGTCGTTGCCGGCAGCCTGGGCTGGCCCGCCGACCGACATGGCGCCGTCGTCGAGGCCTCGGATTGCCGGGCTAGCTGGCACTGTCACTGGCAGAGCCGTCCTCCCGGATCTGCGTGGCCAGGTCATCCGCGCTGGGCAGCCCCCGGTCCAGCACGTCGGCCAGCACGCGGGCGATCGGCCAGCGCCGGATCGCAGCCTGCATCCGCAGCCGCCTGTCGATCGGCGGCGGCAAGTAACTAACCAGCCGGGGCTTCGAAGTGGTCACCTTGTGCTCCCTCCGATGCGGGTTGCGGTGCCGCATACGCATCATCGTAGGTGAGTACCCTACGTTCTGTCTAGGACTCCCCTACGACTTCTCTGCTCGCGGTTAGCTGTGTGGCTGTCGGGGAGTCGTCTACGCTGGTCAGCGATGCCCGAGGCTGACCCATACGAGAAGACCAGGACACGGCTGAGCAAAGCCATCGCCGATGCCGTCGCCGAGCTCGACGACGCCGTCCAGGGCCGCGGCTCCAGCGACGAGGCCGCCTACCAGCACGCCAGCTGGCTCACCGAGACCTTCCGCGAGGCCACCATCACCACCGGCCAGATGCGCGCCGCTCTAGTGCTGCGGGTGCAGCAGGCGGGCGAGCTGTCCCTAGCGCGCCTCGGCGAGAAGCTCGGCATCAGCAAGGCTCGCGCCGACGACATCATCCGCGCCGCCCAGGGCCGACGAAAGGAACGCAGGAGACCGGTCTAGCAGTTAGGGCACAGGTTGCGGCACCCGAGATGCGGCACCCAATCCGGTTAGAACTCTCCCTACGCTTTCAAGGGCGCCGCGCGCCGGCCGGCGCGCGCTCCCGCCAGCAGCGAGACTTAGCTGGATGAGGTGATGAAGTGGTGCTCTCGGCGGAGCGGACGCATGCGCCTGCGGGACGCCCGCCGCGATTGGACTGGCAGCTCGGGCCTTAGCGCCTGCGGCGCACGGCGGGCTGCCGCCAGACGGCTGCACGCGAGTACTACCCGTCCACTGGCTGACCGCCGTCTACGCCCGCCCGACCGCCCGCACTTGGGAGTTGCCATCCTCTCGGCGCTCAAGTCTTGAGCCGACGAAGATCATCGTCAGGGAGGCTCGCACTGCTCGCGTCATTCCCGAGTTGGGTCACATTAGTGCACTTGCCAGGATCGGCATCTCGTTAGCGCAGGTCAGCGCGCTGACGCGATCGACGCATAACGGATATGCCAACCAATCTGCAAAAATCAGTTAGTGCGCAAATTGGCCCCTGAAATTTGACAAACTCGCAGGTCAGAGGACTACAAGATCCACAATTCCATGATCGTGAGCCAAGTCAGGCCCGTCCACTGGCTGACCGCCGTCTACGCCCGCCCGACCGCCCGCACTTGGGAGTTGCCATCCTCTCGGCGCTCAAGTCTTGAGCCGACGAAGATCATCGTCAGGGAGGCTCGCACTGCTCGCGTCATTGCGTGATGGCGCTTCCGCGCCATCGTGGACCCTGATCTTCCTCGGATCGCTTGGGCGCCTACCAGAAAGATGGGCTAGGAGCGGGCACTACTCACTCAGGCATGTGGCGAGCCGCATCAGCCGCGTCGAGACCGCCGCCGCCCTTGCTCAGCCAAGACTCCACCTCTGCATTCAGCGGGCTAGAACTCGCAGGATCCGACCTCGTCGCTTCTACACCTGGGCCACCGCCCAGGTGCACCATCCGCGACACGCTCCAAGCATGCTCCTTGCCGTCCCCACGGAACTCAAGATCGAGTTGTATAGGTGATAGCGATAGGCATTGAACTGCAACATCCTCTTGGAAGACTTCACCTGGTTCCAGAAAAGTATGTTGCTGGAAAACGTCATATGTCCTTTTCGGACCGCCCGGCGCCTCTATTCTGTCGAAGTCATTTTTGCCGATGTCTGGCAACGGAAGGGGAGTGAGCCGCAGACTCGAATAACCGCGCTTTACCTTAGTGTTTCCTTCATTCGCTGCCGTAACGGTAATATATATCACATAAGCAGTGCCATTATCCTCGACGGATGGCGGACCTATACTAAGATGGACGCGAGGTTTTGCTATACGCCGCAGGCCAAAGTTGTAAAGTGTCCAACCTCCTGCTGCACACACACCGGTTGCAGTTATTGCACCGCTGGCGGCCTGAAGCAAGGTCGAAGTCGCGGACATCGTGCACGTGAGTTACTGCGCGACTGTCGAGGTGGCGGATTTGTCTTTGTTCGCTCGTAGCCGACGCATTACTTCGATGAGCACTTTCGCATCTGCCTCAATCTTCGAGACACACCGATTTGTGCTGCGTGTGTCATGGACAGAGCAACGCGCGCCAGACCGAAGACACGTTCCAAGAACTTCAAAGAAGGAATTGACGTTCTGAGCCAGATCTTCACGAGATCGACTTAGCTCCGGATCTGTTCCGTCAAGCCTATTCCAAGCCTCGATGGTCCGAGTCCAGGCGCCTTCGACTTGGCGGGAGATCTTAACAAGTGGATGATATTTGCCGCGCTGGACAGAGATTGAGTAAGCGCCATTGGCGCGGTCATCGTCGTCTGCATACGAGCCGTGACTGTCGACATGATCTCCGCAATTACCGACAAGCATGCGTACGTCGTGACCCGGCAGAGGCAGCAAAGTATGGTAATCAGGCATACTTTTTCTTGACATTTCATACATCGTCAGCCGCCGATCAATCGACCCTAACCAAGCTCAATACGAGAATACGCGACCCGCCTGGTTACATGCCAGGATGTCCCGCAAAGTCCTTTCCGCTGGTCATGATGGGTTCTTCAGGCCGAGTACGGCGATGAGCAGGGGCGTGTCGTACTTGATCTGGCGGATGGTGGCGGCGATCTTGGTGTAGCCGGCCTGGCGGATGAGGCCGATGGCGAGATTAAGGAGGGTGGCCATGATGCGGGGGCGGGGGCCGGTCCGGACCCGGGACGCGTCCTCACGGTAAGTGACGTCTCTCGCGTAATGCACCTTGTTTTCTATGGTCCACTGTCCGCGGATGTAGCCGGCCAGGTGGGAGGCGGCGGCCTCGCGGGCGGACAGGCTGGTGATGATGAACACCGCGACCGCGGACCTGACCTGCTTGCGGACCCAGCGCTTGCCCTTGCGGGCCCGGACGGTGCGAGTGACGTACCGCTCGATCAGGCCGGCCTGCCGGGCGTGCGGGAACCGGTCGCGGACGTGCTCGGGCACGTCCATGACTTGGATGGTGCGGCGCTCGCGGCGGCCGTGGCCGTTTTCCCTGGTCTCGTGCTGGACCGGGACGCTCTTCCAGTCCAGGGCGTCCAGTTCTTCCCAGAGCTTCTTGGTGTTGCACTTGACCGTGAAGACGTAGTGCGCGAGCAGCTTCTCGCAGATCAGCGTGGCATGGGCCTTGACGGTGTGGCCGGCGTCGGCGGTGATGACGTGCCCGGCCAGCGGGTAGTACTCGTTCAGTTCCCTGAGCAGGGGCGCGAATTCCGGCACCTCGCTGGTTTTCGGGCCGTCAGGTGCTCGGCGAGCATGATCCCGGTGCCGTGGGTGACGGCGGCCAGCAGGTACGGGATCAGGCCGTCTGGGCCGGCCGCGCCGCGCACGGCCTTGCCGTCGACGGCGATGGCGGGCAGCCAGGATGTCGCTGGCGGCTGAATGCCGCAGCTGGTGCGGGCTGATCCGCTTGAGGCCGGCCCGCGCGCGGTTATCAAGAGTTTCCACATCACTGACCTTCCGGCCATGGCCGAGTAGGTAGCCGACCGGCTCGTATGTCTATGCATTGCCAGCGCCGTACCGGGTGCGCGCGTCTGGCTCGGCGTTGACGTCACTCTCACGAGGACTGTGCGCGGCCTCGTACATTGCGTGGGCTCCGACAGCACTGCGACTAGCAGCCAGTCGTGCCACTTCGCGTTGCTGTGTGCCACGTCGTGGTACAATTAGCCTCATGGCTGATCACTACACGTTGCGACTAGCGCCCGGCATCCGTCAGCGACTGTCTGAGTGGGCGCGACGGGCGGGCCTGCCGGAGCGCACCCTGGCACAGCGCTACGTGGAGGAAGGGCTGCGGCATGACGCGCACCCGCTGATCCAGTTCCTCGACGGCCCGAGCGGCCGGCGTGCGAGCCTGCTCGGCCGCGGGCTGGATGTCTGGGAGGTCATCGCTACCGTGCGCGACAACAACGGCTCGGTCGCGGACGCTGCGGATTACCTGCAGGTGCCCGCCGGGCTGGTGGAGGCAGCGGTGGCCTACTACGGCGAGTACCGCGACGAGATCGACCGGGAGATCGGGCTCAACGAGGCCGAGTATGACCGCGGCCGCGCAGCGGCCGCGGCCGGCCAGCGGGCACTGCGGACGTGAAGGCGATCCTCGACGAGCAGCTGTCGCCGCAGATCGCGGCGCTGTTGCGCAAGGCCGGCTATGACGTCGAGGCGGTGGCGGATCGCGAGGACCTCGCAGGGCGAAGCGACCGCATTGTCTTCGAGGTCGCCAGCAGCGAGGGCCGGGCTGTCATCACGAACAACATCAAGGACTTCCGGCCCCTCGCCGCTGAGTGGCTCGCGCAAGGCCGGGTACACGCCGGCCTGATCCTGCTCCCGTCGACCCGGACCCGCACCCGTGATTCCATCGCTGCCATCGCCGACGCAACCGAGAACATCCTCCGGGACCACCCGGACGGGCTAAGCGGCAGCGAGCGCTGGATCGGCCCGCTGCCAGCCCAATAGTCGGGCGACCCGCACCCGCATACCGCCCGGATAGGGCGGTATGCGGCACGCTGACACACCTCTCACCTCGGCCGCCGTGCCCCATACGTGCCCGGGAGGCTACTCAGGAACTAGTTTGCGCTGGTCAGGGCCGTACCGAGCAACCCTCTCCGGAGCCGTGTGCGCAGGTTCGAATCCTGCTGGGGGCGCAGCTAGATAGCATTTCTCGAATTTATCGCCGATGCCTCCGAGCGCCAGGGGACCCGTGGCCCCAGAACTCGGAATCGCGCCTCTGACCAGGGCATATGCTACGCGTTCGACTTCTGCCTGTGAGGCGCCGACCCGCAAGTCCCGTTGTTCACGATAGAGAGACGAGAGAGATTCGACATTCTCGTGAGCGCCAGTTGCTCTGGCCCAGCTAGCCGCACAGGCCTCGGAGCGTTGTGCCACGGCAGATCAGACCGTGTGCGCACGGCGAAGACCTACCTCACTACTGTGCGCAGGCTCCATCTGAATCCAGCCCGGTCCCGCTGCCTGGCGCTGCCGGCGCACGCCCGCGGAAACTTGCCCGCAACCATCGAGAACCGAAGACCTGGCACGGTCTCCGCACAGCCAGTACGTATGCCTACCTGGAGCCGCCTCAGGTGATCGCTCTGCACGGCGCCAAGCAGGCCGATCAGGTCGCCCGCGGACGTCCTGTCCTGTCTGAAAGCAGTGCGTTGTCCCGATCGCATAATCATGCGTTGCTTGGCATATTCCATCGAATCGTTTTGGCCGTGACGATCGTCGACTCGACCGCATCAATGCGGATCAGGGCAAGCCTCCCTGCCGAGTAGGTGTGGCTAGGCACGCCACTGCCGCATGGGCCGACCAGATGCAGATCCGCCGGTTCTGCGTACGCTAGCAGACGATCATCATCGCGGCACGAGCGGGCATTTCACCGGGACGCGCCAGCTCTGTTACTGCGCCCGGTCGTCTGCCTCGTCGGGCAGGGACGCGGCCATGGGCTGGATGGCGCGTTCGAGTTCTGGCAGGTCGTCATCGACAGTGGCCTGCAGGATGGCGTGGGCTGTGTCGAAGTAGCGGTGGGCGAGGTGATAACGCATCCGGGTGATCTGGCTCCAGGGGATCGCGGGCTGGGTGTCGAGCAGCTCGGCGGGCAGCGCCTTGACAGCCTCACCGATTTCCAGCAGCCGGATCCGGACGGCGTCGAAGACCAACCCGTCGGTGAGGTCGCCTCGCTGCAGGTGCGAGCGGATCGCGTCGATGGCAGCCTGGATGTCGGCTAGTCGCTGCCGGTCCCGGTAGCTACTCACAGGGCCACCAGGTCACGGCCGGCGCGCTGGCGGACCTCAGGCTTGAGGTCAGCGGCCGGCACCAGGTCGACGCGGGCGCCGACGATGCCTTCCAGTTCGGCCTGCAGGCGCGCCAGGCCGAACAGGCCCATCCCCGGCGGCAGTTCGGCGAGCAGGTCCACGTCGCTGTCGGGGCGGTCCTCTCCGCGGGCTACGCTGCCGAAGACCCGCAGCCCGCAGACTCCATGGGCGGCCGCCGCCGCGACCAGGTCGCGCCGTCGGCGGCGTACCCGCTGGCCAACCGGCCCCGAGAGCATCTTCAGGCGGCGGGGCTGCCGCCGCACCGCCATCGCCAGCTCAAACCCGGCCGCCTCGATCAGCGCTGCCAGCGTCGGCACTGAGGGCTGCCGGCGCCCGGACTCATAAGCACTGATCACGCTCTGGGCGACGCCGGCCTGGGCGGCAAGCTCAACCTGCGACATGCCCGCGCGCTGACGGGCCTGGCGCAACAGCCCGGCGGCGGTTAGGTTCTCAGAAGTCACCTAATCACTATAGCGGATCGTCGATATCGACTTCCCGCTTCCGCCCGCCCGCTCATCGGCTACCTGGACGGCATCGCTCACAGATCGACCTGATCGCGTCCCACTGCCGCTGATCAGCGAAGAGTTCTCGCCGCGCGCCGAACGGCGGGTCGGCGCGCGGTTATCAAAGGAAACCTCCGACCTAGGCGGCCCAGCCGTTAGGCGTTTGGCTCAATATGCAGCCGCTCGGCCCAAGTATTCATGCATCGCATTCGGGCACAGGCAATGCCCGCATTTGCCACCGACCGGATCTGCCGAGCGTCGAATCCGCCGAACTCCGGGCCCTGAGCAGCGATGGCTTTCGACCCAGCCCGGTCGTCGATGGGCAAGAGTCACTAGGCGACCGACTGGTCAGATTGAGCCTCGCGGAGCCGTCCAAGGTCCAGCTCGATCTTGTGGCCGTGCACGGTGACCACGATGCTGGCGGCATCTGCTCCGGTGGCGGTCAGGTAGTCATACAGCGTCGACAGAAGCATGTCGGCCCGGTTCTCCAGCCGGGACACCGCGCCCTGGCCCACGCCGAGCTTGCGGGCAACCTCGACCTGGGTCATCTGCGCCGCCTTGCGGATCATCGCCAGGTTCATCGCGTACACCCGGTCCATCTCATCGGCTTGCGCCTGGGCGTCGGCGACATCGACGGCGATCTGCGGATCTGACAGCAAGCGGTCTAGATGCTCGTTGCCGCGAACGAAGACAGGCTCGGTCTGCGACCGGGCCGATGTTCCGGTCCCGCACCCCGGACATGATCACCCAGGAGCACACCGCCTGGGTCACCGCGTGCGAACTGGTCCGCGCCGCCGCCCGCCAGGCAGCACGCCGCGCGGCCCCGGCCCGCAAGGGCCGCCGCGCCGGGCAGCCCGTCCACCCGCGGGAGATCTCCTTCACCGCCGCCCGCCGCGCCGCCATCACTACCACCAGGTCCGGCACCGCCACCGCCAGCCTCCCCGGCGCGCTCGCCGCCGCCGCCCGGGACGCCGTCCTGCACGACCTGAGCAGGCGCCGCGTCGTCATCGACCGGGACCGGCACCGCGACCACAAGACCAAGGCCCGCCAGCCATTCCCCGCCGCCGGACGCGAGATCACCACCCGCACGGCACCCCCGGTCATCACCATCTGCGGCCCGCTCGCCGCCTGAAACCCGCGATCCCGCCGCCAGCCCTCAGCCAGCACCGCCCGCCGGCCCGTGGAACCGGCCGCCGCCCCAGAGCGACATCCGGGCCCCGCCCATGCACTCCCCGCGCGATCACCGTCCGTAGCTGACCCCCGGCAGGCATCCGCCGATGCTACTCAAACCCGAAATCGATCATCTACATGGCATTGGGCTGAGGCGGCTCCCGAGTACCCGGTCCTCAGCGTCAAGATGGTTGAGGCTTAGGGGCCTACGGTCGGCCAAAGTTTTCTCTAGAGCCGTTCAAGCCTTATCCATCTGCCTGAGTGCCGAACAGTAGCCACGGGCGCTGGCGGTAGCAGCAAGGTAGCTAACGTACGTTAGAGCAGCGAAGCTGGCTGTGATGCCAAGAACCGGCCAAGTCCCCACACGTGCGCCTGCCAGGATCGCCGGTGTCAGAACCGTGACTGCGGCACTCACCAACACCAAAGTGCAGTACATCTCAAGGCGGGTACGGAACTGATCATGCTGTATACGGACCCGATAAGGCGCGAGGCCGCGCCGCCGTAAAGCGAAGCTCTCTGGATCGCCATCAGCATGAGTCAGTTCGTCCTCGGTGGCCCGGAGCAGGTTGCCAAGTCTCGTCGGGAGGATCCGCGAAGTTATCGGGTACGACTGCATATCCTTGAGGAGGCGGTCAAATCTCGCGAGTTTCCAGGGATCGCATTTGTCGCGCCAACTCATCGCCGCCAATGCAGCCTCCTCATCGGCTGTCAGCGCCGGATGATTCGCACCCAGGATGTCCGCCTCCATCGCATTGACAAGCGAAACAGCGATGCCATCTCTAAGCATGCGGGTCGAGCTGCGTAAAACGCGGTCTCGCACGCCCTTGCATAGCGTCTTCGGATCATCCGGATTCTGTGGACCTGCCTGCGGATCATCAACGTCCTGAGCGGAGCCAGAGGCAAGCCAGAGGCCAGGACCAGTAACCCTCAAGAGTTCTGATGGCTTCGAACGAGAACGCCTGCGTTACCACGGTTGCAAGGATCAGCACCGGGATCGTGATCACGAGCACGCGTAGGGGGTCCGCTGTCAGGGCCGTGACTGCTGAAAGCAGGTCCACGGATCTCAGGTTGCGGAACTCCAGCAGAACGCCGACGCTGGCCGTCAGTAGCGCTGCGGGGAGCCACGCACTCAGCGTCAGTTGATCCAGCACGCGTGCAACGAAGGCGGAGATTCCATCGGGCGAGACTGAGATTGACTCTGAATCACTTTGCTGGCTCGGTGACCCCATAAGACGATAATCGGCCAAATGCAATCAATGGCAGCCCTCGCCGCGCCGTGCCAACTGCGAGATGCTCAGCGATGCTGGCACTTCTCGGCTCTGGCGTTTGCCGAGCCGAACGCCCGGTCTTGCCGCTTGCCGGACGTCACGAGACCCGACTTGGGCCTCGTTTATGCCACGCTGGCCGAGTGGGATCAGGACTAGGTGGGGCGCGGAGACAGTGCTGGATCGGCTCGCGTCACTCCGTCAGCATCAGCGTGATGGTCAGCGCTCTCCGCACAAGCCGCTGCTTGTTCTTCTTGCGCTGGGCCGCCTGGCTGCAACTGGCTCCAGCGAGTTGCCGTGGTCAACGGCGGAGTCGGAGCTTGCCAACCTGATTGCGGACTTCGGGCCGCCATCGCGCACTAGCCGGGCGCAAAGCGCCGCTTATCCGTTCACCCGGCTGCGCGCTGACGGCGTATGGGTGTTGAACCAGGACGTGCAGATGGATCTTGTCGGCCCGCTTGCGAGCAGCCACGTCACCGGCCGACTTGAGCCATCTGTGGAGTCTGCGCTGCGCGACGATCCGGCACTGATCCCCGCCGCGGCGCGCGCCCTGGTGCTAAGCAACTTCCCTGAGACGGTGGCGCCGGACGTGCTGGCTGCTGTCGGCCTCGAACCCGACGCGGTGCCAAGCGCGGCAGGCGACCTGGGAGATGACCGTGCGGCCATGCAGCGCCGGCGGAGTCCAGCGTGGCGACTGCGCTGCTGCAGGCATGGGACCGCCAGTGTGCATTCTGCGGATATGACGGCCAGCTGTCCGCGGCAACCGCCGGGATCGATGCTGCGCATGTGCGCTGGTTCAACTTCGACGGGCCGGACGACTTGGACAACGGGGCTGCTGTGCCCGCGACCGGGCACCATCACCCCTTCGGCTGACCACATCACATGGCACACGCGCGAGGTCTTCAAAGGCAAGCCAATCGCCGCGTGAGCCAGGACCGCTGCGGCGCGGCAGGTCTGCTCAGAGGCTCCGGTTCTGTGCGGCGTCGCGCGACGCCGAGTCCGGTCGCAGCGGGTTGGCCCGGCCATAGGCTGGGTCACGGAACCGGGGTCGCGAGAGGATACCGGCGTGCCTTAGGGCTCTCCGCTGAATTAGGCAGGTTTGTCTGGGACGGCTGGCTACCGTTGTGGTATGGGACAGCTGATGGTGGATGAGGACAGGTTCGCGGGGATGCTGGCTGAGGTACGGCCTCACCTGGA
>JAJYUU010000160.1 GCA_021792405.1 Actinomycetes bacterium | reverse complement strand
CGGGCGGCGGCGCGCACCTGCCCGGATACGACCTGATCGTCGAAGCGATGTCCGGGCTCATGAGCCTCCAGGGTGACGCCGACGGGCAGCCGTACCGGGCCGGCGTCGCGGTGTTCGACGTCATCTCCGGCCTGCAGACTGCGATCGGCGTGCTGGCCGCGCTCGACCACCGGCACCGGACCGGCGAGGGACAGCACGTCGAGACCAACCTGATGGCCACGGCGCTTGCCGGGATGGTTAACCAGACCGGCGCCTACGCATCGGCCGGCGTCGTACCGCACCGGATGGGCAACTCGCATCCGAGCCTTTTCCCGTACGAGCCGCTGCCGACCGCCGACGGTGATCTGGTGATCGCCGCTGGCAATGACGGCCAGTTCCGCAATCTGTGCGCGGTACTCGGGACGCCCGAACTCGCCGCCGACGAGCGGTTCGCGGCCAACTCCGGCCGCACCGCCAACCGGGATCAGTTGCGGCCGCTGCTCATCGAAGCGCTGAAGGAGCGCACCGCCGCGGAGTGGTTCGGCGACCTGATCGCGGCAGGGGTTCCGTGCGGGCCGATCAACAGCGTGGCCGGCGGTGTGGCCTTTGCCGAGCAGATCGGCCTCGATCCGGTCGTGCTGGCCGGGCAGGGAGAGTCTGCCGTGCCGGGCATCCGCAATCCGCTGACCTTCTCGGCCACTGCGCCGCGCTACGACCTGCCACCGCCCGCGCTGGATGAGCACGGCTCGGCGATCCGGGCCTGGCTCGCCGACCCGGACGCGGCGCCGCGCCGCGGCTGCCGGGGCTAGCCCGCCAGGGCGACGGCGAAGGCTTCGTCGTCGTCGAACGGCCCGACGACCGCGAGCGCCTTCGGCTGGCCGAGCACGGCCGCGGCTACCTCTCGCACCTGGTCGTGGGTGACCGCCTGCACCGCGGCGAGGATCTCGTCGACGGGTTCGAGGAACGGGTAGACAAGCTCAGACTTGCCGAGCCTGCTCATCCGGGAGGACGGGTCCTCCAGCCCGAGCACGATCGACCCGCGGACCTGACCCTTGCCGCGGTCAAGCTCCTCATCTGTCAGCCCGTGCTCGATCACCTTGGCGATCTCGTCCCGGCAGATAGCGAGCACGTCCTCGGTCTTGGCTGGCAGGCAGCCCGCATAGATGCCCCACTGACCGCAGTCGGCGTGCTGGGAACTGAAGCTGTACACCGAGTACGCCAGCCCCCGCTTCTCCCTGATCTCCTGGAAAAGCCGCGACGACATACCGCCGCCCAGCGCCGCGTTGAGTACCCCGAGCGCGAACCTGCGGTCGTCGGTTCGCGCCAGGCCAGCGCAGCCGAGGACCAGGTTGGCCTGCTCCACCGGCCGGGAGAGCAGCCGCACTCCGGTCCCGGTCGCGGCGCCCGGGTGGGTCCCGCCCAGCCGCGGCGGCAGCGGTGCCGCGTCGCCGGCAAGCGCAGGGCCGAACGCAGCAGAAGTGAGCTCGACTACCTGGTCGTGCTCCAGGTTGCCTGCGGCGGCGACGACCAGGTTGGCTGGCGTGTACCGGGCGCGGTAGTGCTCGGCGATGCGGTTGGCCGCGATCGAGTTGATCGAGTCCACCGTGCCGAGAATCGGCCGGCCGAGCGGGGTGTCGCCGAAGAGCAGCGCCGAGAATGCCTCATGCACGAGGTCGGACGGGTCGTCCTCGTTCATCGCGATCTCTTCGAGGATGACGCCGCGCTCCGCGTCAACCTCTTTCGGCTCGATGAGCGAACTGGTCACCATGTCCGACAGCACGTCAATCGCCAGCGGCAGGTCGGCATCGAGCACCCTGGCGTAGTAACAGGTGTACTCCTTGGCCGTGAACGCATTCAGTTCACCGCCGACAGCGTCCATCGCCGCCGAGATGCCCAGCGCGGTGCGCCGGCGTGTGCCCTTGAACAGCAGATGCTCAAGGTAGTGCGTGGCGCCCGCGTGCTGCGGGTCCTCATCCCGCGAGCCCACTCCGGCCCAGATACCGAAGGCGGCGGACCGGACGGCGGGCAGTGACTCCGTCACCACCCGCAGGCCGCCCGGCAGGACGCTGCGCAGGGCACCGTCGCTGCCGGGAGACCGCGAAGTTCCAGCTGTCATGATCGCGGGCAGCTGTCAGGAGTTGGCCGAGCCGGATTCGGCCCCGGCCCCGCCGCGGCTACGCTGCCTGCTGCGGTGATGATCACCGCGGTCCCGGTCGCCGCGGTCGCGGCCACCCCGGTCGCCGCGACCGTCGCCGCCACGACCGTCACGGCCGTCACGGCCGTCACGGGCTCGCGGCTCATCGTGGCCACCGAGGTCCTCGCCGGCCGCCTCGCGCTCTACGACCTCGACCGGCACCAGGGACAGCTTGCCGCGATCGTCCACCTCGCGGATCTCCACCTGGATCTTGTCACCCACCTTGACCACGTCATCGACGTTCTCGATGCGGGCTCCGCCGTGCAGCTTGCGGATCTGGGTGATGTGCAGCAGGCCGTCCCGGCCGGGCAGCAGCGAGATGAAAGCGCCGAACGTAGTCGTCTTCACCACGGTGCCGAGGAACCGCTCCCCTACCTCCGGGATATGCGGGTTGGCAATGGCATTGATGGAGGCGCGGGCCGCTTCCGCTGACACCCCGTCGGTGGCGCCAATGTAGATGGTGCCGTCGTCTTCGATCGTGATGTCCGCGCCGGTCTCTTCCTGGATCGAGTTGATCATCTTGCCCTTGGGCCCGATCACCTCGCCGATCTTGTCGACCGGAACCTTGATCGTGATGATCCGCGGCGCGAACTCGCTCATCTCGGCCGGGGTGTCGATGGCCTGTCGCATCACGTCCAGGATCGTCAGCCTGGCACCGCGGGCCTGGGTGAGCGCTGCCGCCAGCACTGAGGCGGGAATGCCGTCGAGCTTGGTGTCCAACTGCAGCGCGGTGATGATGTCCTTGGTGCCCGCCACCTTGAAGTCCATGTCACCGAACGCATCCTCGGCACCGAGGATGTCGGTCAGGGTGACGTACTCGCCGCCCTCATGGATCAGGCCCATCGCGATGCCGGCCACCATGTCCTTCAGCGGCACGCCCGCATCCAGCAGCGACATAGTCGATGCGCACACCGAGCCCATCGAGGTGGAGCCGTTCGACCCGATCGCCTCGGACACCTGCCGGATCGCGTAGGGGAACTCCTCCCGCGTCGGCAGGACCGGCACCAGCGCCCGCTCGGCGAGCGCACCGTGCCCGATCTCGCGCCGCTTGGGCGAGCCCACCCGGCCGGTCTCCCCGGTCGAGTACGGCGGCATGTTGTAGTTGTGCATATAGCGCTTGGTGCGCTCCGGGTTCAGCGTGTCGATCATCTGCTCCATCCGGAGCATGTTCAGCGTCGTGACTCCGAGCACCTGCGTCTCGCCGCGCTCGAACAACGCCGATCCGTGCACCCGCGGCACCACGCCCGCCTCGGCGGAGAGCTGGCGGATGTCCGCAAGTCCGCGGCCGTCGATGCGCCGCCCCTCAGCCATGATCCGCTGCCGGACCAGCTTCTTGGTCAGCGCCCGGAAGGCTTCGCCGATCTCCTTCTCGCGGCCTTCGAACTGAGCGGTCAGCTTCTCTGATGCCAGCGCCTTGATCCGGTCCGTTTCCGCGCCGCGCTCGTTCTTGCCCGCGATCGTGAGCGCGTGCCCCAGATCGGAGCCAACTTCGGACTCGAGCGCGGCAAGCACGTCCTGACCGTAATCGAGGAAGATCGGGAACTCAGCGACCTCCTTGGCGGCCTGCCTGGTGATCTCCTGCTGACCTGCGCAAAGCTGCCGGATGAACGGCTTGGCCGCCTCTAGGCCGGCTGCGACCGTTTCCTCGGTCGGCGGCGCCGCGCCGCTGCCGGCGTCGGCAAGCAGCCGCAGCGTACTTGACGTCGACTCGGCCTCGACCATCATGATCGCGACGTCACCGTCCTCGAGCACCCGGCCGGCCACCACCATGTCAAAGGTCGCGTCCTCGAGCTGAGAGTGCGCCGGGAACGCCACCCACTGACCCTTGATCAGCGCTACCCGGACGCCGCCGATCGGGCCGGAGAACGGCAGCCCGGCGAGCTGAGTGGACATCGACGCGGCATTAATGGCGACCACGTCGTACAGGTGATCCGGATGCAAGGCCATGATCGTCTCGACGACCTGAACCTCGTTTCGCAGACCGTGTACGAACGACGGGCGCAGCGGCCGGTCGATGAGACGGCAGGTCAGGATCGCGTCCTCGGACGGACGCCCTTCCCGGCGGAAGAACGAGCCAGGGATCCGGCCCGCCGCGTACATCCGCTCCTCTACGTCAACGGTGAGCGGGAAAAAATCGAAGCCCTCCCTGGGGCTTTTCGACGCGGTCGTGGTAGACAGCACCATGGTGTCGTCGTCCAGGTACACGACGGCCGACCCGCCCGCCAGCTTAGCTAGCTTGCCGGTCTCGAACCGGATCTTGTGCGCGCCGAATTGGCCGTTGTCGATGATGACCTCGGCGGTGTAGACACCCTCCACGGGTGACCTCCTTGACTGAGGTCCCGCGCCTGTCCGCCGCACTTCCGGAGCGCTCGGCCGGCCGGGCAGGTCCCCGGCTACCCGCGCGGGAACGCTAGCCACGCTGCCGGATCAGCTGCCGGCCGGTCTTCGATCGAAGCCCTCGGCCCTAGCCGCCGCCCGCAGGCGGACGGTCATCGACCCGAGAACCACTACCGAGGACCGGCGCGAAGGATGCTGTCTGCGCTCCTGGCCGGAGCCGCGGGACGTTTACCTCTACGTTATCTAGTTGTCCTGACTGCCTCGTGTATACCGGCAGCCTTACGAAAGCGGGACGGCGCCACGCCGTCCCGCGAACCTCGCTACCGCCGCAGCCCGAGTCTCTCGATCAGCGCGCGGTACCTGTTGATGTCAGTGCGGGCAAGGTACTGCAGCAGCCGCCTGCGGCGGCCCACCAGCAGCAGCAACCCGCGTCGGCTGTGGTGATCGTGCTTGTGCACCTTCAAGTGCTCGGTCAGATCTGCGATCCGCCGAGTCAGCAACGCGACCTGGACCTCCGGTGAGCCGGTGTCACCCTCATTAGTCGCGTGCCCGGCGATGATCTCCTTCTTCACCGTGGTGTTGAGCGGCACGTTGCTCCTTCTTAGTCGCTTATGTCGGTATCGCTGGATCGCCCGCGAACGGGCTTCTCGGAAGCCTTGCCAGGGCCGTAGATGATCACCACGCCAGCCGGCACAGGGCCTTGACTCCTGCGCTAACCGGGTCGTGCCACCTAAGCGGCTCGGCTCTGCCAGCTAGCCGGCTGCGCCGTGCAGGCACAGTCGGGCTACCCGGCGGGCTCCCTGATGGCTAGCTGCTTGAGGGCGCAGCCAACCGGGCCAGATACTCCGGCCGATAGCCAACCGTACCACGGCGCGGCCATCACCGGCGCCAGCGTCACCATCCTGACCGTCGGCGCCGTCGCTCGGCGCGGCAATGTTCTCGGCGCATACGCCGGCTACGACTCGCCCGCCTGCGACTGCGGCAGCAACTGCCTGGCGTCATCGACATCAACGTGCATCTGCCTGACGAGGTCGCCGGGCGAGGCGAACTTCACCGTGGCCCGCAGCCGGGCGACGAAGTCCGTCGCCATGTGCATCCCGTACAGGTCGAGATCGTCTCTGTCCAGCGCATATGCCTCGACGGTTCGCTCCCGGCCGTCGAAAGTCGGGTTGGTGCCCACGGAGATCGCGGCCGGCCAGCGCTGCAGCTCGCGGCCACTGTGGTCCAGGCTGCTCAGCCAGCCCGCGTAGACGCCGTCGGCCGGGATCGCGGTGTGCGGCAGCGTCTCGAGGTTGGCGGTCGGGAAGCCGAGCGCACGGCCGCGCTGCTGCCCGCGCACCACCACGCCCTCAACCCGGTGCGGCCGCCCGAGGTCGTGGGCGGCCCCGGCGACGTCACCGGCGGCCAGCCTCGCCCTGATGCCGGTCGAGGAGATCCGCACGCCGTTCTCCGTCAGCAACGGCACGCCCTCCGCGCTGAAATCGTATTTCTCCCCCAGCTCGGCGAGCAGCGCGACATCGCCGGCTGCCTTGTGACCGAACCGGAAGTCGCTGCCGACCACCACGCGCGCTGAGTGCAGCCGCTCGACCAGCACGGCCCGGACGAACTCGTCGGGGCCGAGCCGGGAGAACTCGACCGTGAACGGCAGCACGCAGACAGCATCCACGCCCAGCCCGGCCAGCAGCTCGGCCATCCTGCTGGGCGTGCACAGGAACGGCGGGTGCGATCCTGGCCTGACGACCTCGTCGGGGTGCGGGTCGAAGGTCACCACGACGACAGGGAGCCGGAGCGCGGCCGCGGCGGTGCGGGCATGCTCGACGATTCGCTGATGACCGCGATGCACGCCATCGAACGCGCCGATGGTCACGACGGAACGGCCCCATCGGGCGGGAACGTCGTCCAGGCCATGCCACCGCTGCATCTGCTCGTCTCCAGAATCGTGGGCGCTAGGTCGGCGGTGGTCTAAGCCTCCCATGCCAGGCCAGAGCGCACCTCAGGACCCGCCAGCCGGCGCTTCCGCCGCGAATACCGCGAGCGACCTGGCCCGGTCGCCGTCGTCGGTGAGCAGCGCGATCAGCGAACCATCCGGGCCGAGTGCCGCGACCGGACCGGGGCCGGCCCCGGTCGGGCTGATCGTGCCGCCATGGCCGAGCAACCGCGCCTCGTCCGCGCTCAGCTCACGCTGCGGGAACGCGGCCGCGGCGGCCTCAGCAAGGCCCGTCAGCCGGACGCCCGATGCCAGTGCCGCTTCAGCGGCGAGCTGATCGAGCGTGCGGGCCTGGCTGACCAGGTACGGTCCGACCCTGGTGCGCCGCAACGCGGTCAGGTGCCCGCCGACGCCGAGCGCCGCGCCGAGGTCACGGGCCAGCGCCCTGATGTAGGTCCCGCTGGAGCAGGTCACGGCCACGTCCACGTCCAGTAGATCGCCCGCCTGGCGCACGGCGACGACATCGAACCTGGTCACGGTCACCGTCCTGGGCTTCAGCTCGGGTGCCTGGCCGGCGCGCGCCAGCTGGTAGGACCGCCGGCCGCCGACTTTGATGGCGCTGACGCCCGGCGGGACCTGGCTGATCTCGCCGGTCAGCGTACTGGTAGCGGACAGCAGCTGACTGGTCCCGATTCCTACCGCGGGAACGCGGCTTATCACCTCGCCGTCAGCGTCGTCGGAATCAGTTGCCTGGCCAAGCCGGATGGTTCCGGAGTACTCCTTCTCCGTCAGCGCGAGATAGCCCAGCAGCCGGGTCGCCTTCTCCACTCCGACGACGAGCACGCCAGTCGCCATCGGGTCCAGGGTTCCGGCATGTCCCACCCGCTTAGTGCCCACCAGCTTGCGGATGCGCGCGACCACATCATGCGAGGTCCAGCCGCTCGGCTTAGCCACGATGACGAGCCCGCCCGGTGCCGTCACTGGCGGTCCAGCAGCCGCCGCAGGGCGGCGACAGCCTCGCCAGGGTGACCGGTGAAGGAGAACCCCGCTGCCCTGGCGTGGCCGCCACCGCCGAGCGCGGCACAGAGCTCGCCTACGTCGACCGCGGCCTTCGACCGCGCCGAGACCTGCCAGGTGCCCGCGTCGTCCTCCTTGAGCACGGCCGCTACCTCCGCCTCGTCGCACTTGCGGATCACGTCGATCACCGGCTCGGCCGACTCGAGCGGCAGGCCGGCGGCTGCCCGGTCGGCCCGGGTCACGGTGGTCCAGACCAGGCCGAGACCGCCGGCCGCGCCGGGCTCGAGGCAGGCCCGGCGCAGCGAAGCCGAGAGCAGGTGAAGGTAGCTGAACGGTGCGCGGTCATACAGTTCGCGGGCCACGACGCCGGGGTCGATCCCGGTCGCCAGCAACCGCGCTGCCAGTTCGTGCACCTGCGGTGTAGTGGCAGCGTATTTGAACGACCCGGTATCGGTCACCAGGCCTGCATACAGGCCGACTGCGATGTCCTGGCTCAGGGGGATGCCCAGCCGGTCAATCAGCTCGGTGGCGAGCACCGCAGTTGCCGCCGCGGCCGGGTCGACCAGGTTGATCGTGCCGAAACCAGTGTTGGACGCATGATGATCGAGCACGATCAGCGCACCGGCCGCTGCCGCGGGCCCGGCCAGCGGGCCGAGCCGGTCGATGCTCGCGGCGTCGAACGAGATCATGACCTCTGGCCGGACTGGATACTCGGCCGGGCGGCACAACAGTGACTGGCCGGGCAGGAACCGCAGGATGCGCGGCACCTCGAACGGGGAGTCGCCAAACGACGCGACTACCGCGCGGTCGCCCGCACGGCTCGCCAGCGCAACTGCCATGGCGAGCATCGAGCCAAGGGCGTCGCCATCCGGCCGGATGTGACAGGCAAGGCACACCTGGCTGGCGTCATCGACGGTCTTGACTGCGCTGGTCCAGTCGGTATTAGCGTCGCCCGTCATCAACCCCGGCGCCCTCGGCTAGTTTGTGGTCAGCATTCCCCTCGTCAGCATTCCCCTCGTCAGCATCTCCCTCGTCAGCATCGCGGTCAGCAGCGCTCCGGTACGGGTCTGGCTCGCCGGCGGGCACCGCACCGTGGCGTGCTGCCGCGACCGCTGCGTCCGCCGCCCTTGCCCTGGCGACAAGGTCCTCGATGGTCCTGGCCGTATCCGGCACGGTGTCCCGGCTGAAGCTGATCGACGGCGTGTGCTTCAGCCCGGTCTGCCTGCCGACCTCGGATCTGATCAGGCCCGTCGCGCTGGCGAGCGCCGCCGCGGTGCCCGCGATCTCGTCGTCGGAGCCGTACACGGTGTAGTAGACGGTCGCATCCCGCAGGTCGCCGGTGACCCTGGCCTCGGTCACGGTCACGAAGCCGAGCCGCGGGTCCTTGATCCGCCGCTCGAGCATCTCCGCGACGATCTCGGCGATCCGGTCGCCCAGCTTGAGCGCTCGGGCGCGGGGGGTTCCGGCAGGTCGTCCCCCCGGAACAGCACTCGCGTGGTTCATCGGCTTACTCCCCTTCATCGGTCAGCAGCCGCTGTCGCGCGGCCAGCAACTCGATCTCGGGCCGCCCGGCGACGAATCGCTCGCATGCGTCCAGCACTTCCCTGACGTTCGCCGCGGTCGAACTGACCACCGCGATGCCGATCTCGGCCCGCCGGTGCTTCTCCAGGTGGCCCGTCTCGCCGACGGCAACGCCGGGAAAGCGGCGATGCACGTCGGCGATCAGGGGCCTGACCACCGAGCGCTTCTGCTTCAGCGATCTGACATCGCCCAGCAGCACATCCAGAGTCAGCGCTCCGACATACACGGCTAGCTGCCGCTCGCCCGTTCCCGGTCTAACTCCGCGGCTTCTCCCGCATCTCGAACGTCTCGATCGTGTCACCGATCTTGACGTCGTTGTAGCCGATGCCGATGCCGCACTCGAAGCCCTCGCGGACCTCGGTGACGTCATCCTTGAACCGGCGCAGCGAGTCGACGGTGAGGTTGTCCGATACGACCACGCCATCTCGGACCAGCCTGGCCTTGCTGTTGCGGGTGATCGTGCCGGACCGGACGATGCAGCCTGCCACGTTGCCGACCCGCGGCACCCGGAAGACCTCGCGAACTTCCGCAGTGCCGAGCTGGGCCTCCTCGAAGATCGGCTTCAGCATGCCCTTGAGCGCGGCCTCGACTTCCTCGATCGCCTGGTAGATGACCGAGTAGTAGCGGATGTCCACGCCCTCGCGCTGGGCGAGCTCGCCAGCCCGGCCGGCCGGCCGGACGTTGAAGCCGATGATCACGGCGTCGGATGCGATCGCCAGGTTCACGTCGTCCTGGGTAATCGCGCCGACACCGCGGCCGATGACCCGCAGCTGGACTTCCTCGCCGACATCGAGCTGGAGCAGCGCGTCTTCCAGCGCTTCCACCGAGCCGGACACGTCACCCTTGATGATGAGCAGCAGCTCTTCCCGCTCGCCGGACTTGAGTGCGGACTCCAGATCCTCCAGCGTGACCCGCGGCCGCCGCTGGGCGAACATCGCCGTCCGCTCCCTGGCCTCCCGCCGCTCGGCGATCTGCCGTGCGACCCGGTCGTCGTCGACAACCAGGAAGCTGTCCCCGGCGTCGGGCACCGCGGTCAGGCCGAGCACCAGCACCGGGCGGGACGGCGGTGCGTCTGCCACCGGATCCCCGTTCTCGTCCAGCATGGCGCGGACCCGGCCGAACGCCTCGCCGCAGACGATCGAGTCGCCGACCTTGAGCGTGCCGCGCTGCACCAGCACCGTGGCCACCGGGCCCCGGCCCTTGTCGAGGTGTGCCTCGATAGCCACGCCCTGTGCCTGCTGCGCCGGGTTGGCGCGCAGGTCGAGCTCGGCGTCGGCAGTCAGGATGACGGCCTCGAGCAGCTGCTCGATCCCGGTGCCGTTCCGGGCCGAGACGTCGACGAACAGTGACTGGCCGCCGAACTCCTCAGCAACCAGGCCGTACTCGGTCAGCTGGGCTCGCACTCGCTGCGGGTCGGCGCCCTCCTTGTCGATCTTGTTGACGGCGACGACGATCGGCACGCCGGCCGCCTGGGCGTGATTCAGCGCCTCGGTGGTCTGCGGCTTCACCCCGTCATCGGCGGCAACCACAAGGATCACCAGGTCGGTCGTCTCGGCACCGCGGGCGCGCATGGCGGTGAACGCCTCGTGACCGGGAGTGTCGATGAAGGTGATCTTTCGCTCCTGGCCGTCCACCTCGGTGTTGACCTGATAAGCGCCGATGTGCTGGGTAATGCCGCCAGCCTCGTGGGCGACCACGTTGGTGTGCCGGATCGCGTCAAGCAGCCTGGTCTTGCCGTGGTCAACGTGACCCATCACGGTCACCACCGGCGGCCGCGCCACCAGGTCGGTCTCCTCGCCCTCGTCCTCGCCGAACTCGATGTCGAAGGACTCGAGCAGTTCCCTGTCCTCTTCCTCTGGCGAGACGACCTGCACGTTGTAGTTCAGTTCAGCGCCGAGCAACTGCAGCGTCTCGTCGTTGACCGACTGGGTTGCGGTGACCATCTCGCCGAGATGGAACAGCACCTGCACCAGCGACGCCGGGTTGACGCCGATCTTGTCCGCGAAGTCGCTCAGCGAGGCTCCCCTGGACAGCCGGATGGCCTGGCCGTTGCCGCGCGGAATCGACACGCCGCCGATCGACGGCGCCTGCATGTTGTCGAACTCCTGACGGCGCTGCTTCTTCGACTTGCGGCCGCGTGACGGACGGCCACCTGGCCGGCCGAACGCGCCAGCCGTGCCACCGCGACCGCGGCCGCCCGGACCCGGCCGTGCCGGGGCCATGCCA
>JAJYUU010000159.1 GCA_021792405.1 Actinomycetes bacterium | reverse complement strand
CGGTGTGATGCGGCGCGCAGAACGGCGGCTCGGTCACCAGCGGCCGGTCCGGCTGCAGCACGCCGGCCACCGAGTGAATCGCGCTGACCTCCAGCGCCGCCGACGGCTCCAGCGACGGCATGATCCCCGGCAGCCTTTCCGCCAGCATAGTTTTGCCGACGCCCGGCGGGCCGAGCAGCAGCATGTGATGGCCGCCGGCTGCGCAGATCTCGGCGGCCCGCCGTGCGACCGGCTGGCCCACCACGTCGGCCAGGTCACCACGCTGGCCAGCGCCAGCACCATCCGGTGCGGGCGTGGCCAGCCCGGTGCCGGAGTCCACCACCTGAACCCCCCAGCCGGCCGCCATAGGGCCGCCGTCACCGAGCCAGCCGATGAGCCCGCCCAGCGCCGACGCCGCGACGACCCGGACGGCGGGCACCAGGGCCGCCTCGGCAGCGTTCTCCACCGGCACCACCACCTGGCCGAACCCGGCGCTGGCTGCGGCCGCGACCGACGGCAGCACCCCTGGCACCGAGCGTATCCGGCCGTCCAGGCCCAGCTCACCCAGGAAGACCGTGCCGGCCAGGCCCTCCTTCGGCACTACGCCGTCCGCCGCCAGGATCGCCATGGCGATGCCCAGGTCAAAGCCGCTGCCCCGCTTGGGCAGACTGGCCGGCGACAGGCCGACAGTAATCCGGCGCTGCGGCCAGGACTGGCGGCTGTTGAGGATCGCGGACCTGATGCGGTCCCTGGCCTCCCGCAGCGCCGTATCCGGCAGGCCGACGAGCAGGAGAGCGACGAGACCGTTCTCGATATCAGCCTCGATCTCCACCACGTGTCCCTTGACCCCGGCCAGCGCCATTGCGTACGTGCGGGCGAGCGCCATCTGCCACCACCTCCGGTCCCGACAGTGCCGGAGGGCCGCCTGCTCCCGAGCCGGCGAAGGGCGGGTTGTGAATAACCGCAGAGCACAGCGCCGTCGTGTGCAATGCCGCCCTACGATTGTCGGCGGCGCCTGCTTCAATGCCTGGTCGCGCGCGCTCAGTTGCTAGCCAGCGCGCTAATAGGCCAAGCCAGCCGTGGCGTACTAGATCCAGCCGGCGGCCGGCCTGATCGATGTCCTGGCCCTCAGCGCATATCCAGACAGCCTGATCGTCACGGCCATGACCGTCATTTCCCGGTCGGGACAGCTGCGCGCACGCCATTAGCGGAAATGCGCAGGATCCGGAGCCCGCTCGTCTATGATCGCGGCACTACGAGCGAAGCGGCACTACGAGCAAAGGAGCCGCAGGACATGGGCGGGCGAACAGTGGGCGCTAAAGCAATCCGCCTCGTGCTTGGGGGGGTGGTCGCCACTGCGGTCGTATTGGCGGGAGCCTCCCCGGCCCTGGCCGCGAAACCCGGAGGTGGCGGAAGCTCCACGCCGACAGGCAAGGATGTTGGCTACCCTCAGTGCGGAAGCAGCCTCCCGGCGCACCCAGCATTCGGCATTGTGGGCCTGACGGGCGGGCTCGCCAACGACCTCAACCCCTGCTTCGGCCCGACCTCGTCATACCCGAGCTACACCTCCAGCGAGCTGTACTGGGCAGTGGCATCCTCAGTCGGCGGAACGAGCCAGCCAAAGGCCTCGCTGTATGTGAACACCGGCGACCCCGGCAACGTCTACAACGGCGCTGTGATCTCCGACTGGCCCACGTCGGGTAGCACTCCGTACGGTTCGTGCACCACGACGACGGTGTCGCTCAAGAGCGGCACCTACACCGTCGGCGCCAACTCCGATGCCTGTGCCTGGCAGTTCGGCTACAACAAGGCCGCTCAGGACGCGACCTGGCTCACCAGCGCGGCGACCGCCATCAACGGCCAGGCGCCCCCGGTCACCGTCGCGAGTACAGCGGCGGCCTATCCGTGGTGGCTCGACGTCGAAACGGCCAACACCTGGCAGTCCTCCACCTCGATGAACGTCGCCGACCTGCAGGGCATGATCGCCGCACTGCACTCTGCGGGTGCAACCACGGTAGGGGCGTACTCCACCGCCTCGCAGTGGAACACCATCACTGGCGGGACGGGCCCCGCCTCAGGATCTCTCTACCAGATCCCGGCCTGGATTCCCGGGGCAAGGAGCCTGTCCGGTGCCGAGTCGAACTGCAGCCAGGCCTCCTTCACCAGCGGCACGGTTACCGTAACGCAGTGGTTCAGCCACCCCTATGACAGCGACTACGCCTGCTGAGCCAGCTAGCCCACCCCGCGGACGTGCTCGATGCTGAAGTCGCCGGTGGCACCCCTCAGCACGCCGATGGCATCGATCCTGATCTCATCGAAGAACAGGCCGTGGGCCTTCAGCCAGGCGATGGCGAGCCGCCGCAGCCGCGCCGCCTTCTGCCTGGTGATCGCCTCGAGGGGAGTGCCGAAGCGCACCCCGGACCGGGTCTTGACCTCGCACACGACCAAGGTCCGGCCATCCCTGGCCACGATGTCGATCTCGCCGTGCGTGCAGCGCCAGTTACGGCTCAGGATCTCCAGGCCCGACTCGGCCAGGAAGTCCGCGGCTAGCTGCTCGCCCTGCTGACCTAACAGGTCTTTCGCGTTCATACCGTCCACCTCCGGCACCACTGTGCCGGTGGGCAGGCGATGGCCGTCGGCCAGAGCCGGGCCCTGTGCACACGGCCGGCTGGCCAGCAGCCGAGGGTGGGCAACCAGCGTGGACTGTCAGCCCGGGATGGTTGAATCCGCCGCCAGGGGCGTCGCGCCGGGCAGTACCCGAACTGGCCAGCAGGGCCCGGCGCTGGTCACTGCCGGGCGGCCGGTCCTACTTCGGGTCCGGGATCTCCAGGTCACTCTTGGCGAGTTCCTCGACGTTCACGTCCTTGAAGGTGACAACACGTACATTCTTCACGAAGCGTGCCGGGCGGTACATGTCCCAGACCCACGCATCCTGCATGGTGACCTCGAAGAAAACCTCGCCGTTCTCGGCCTGCCGAACGTTGAGCTCCACCTGGTTGGTCAGGTAAAACCGTCGTTCCGTCTCCACCACGTGGCTGAACAGGCCGACGACATCCCGGTACTCGCGGTAGAGCTGGAGCTCCATCTCGGTCTCATACTTTTCGAGATCCTCCGCGCTCATGTTCTCCCCTCCGATCAGGCGCCGCGGGCTATCGCCGGGAAGCCTGCCGTCGGCCAGCCATGCTCATCGATGACGTCAACGATAGGGCCATTCTGCCCACTGCCAGGCGGGTAGCACGAGTTCGCCAGCGGCGAGTTGTCCAGGACCGCCCTGAGCTCAGCCTGGCTACAGCCGCGGACATTGACGAACGACATCCTGTGCTCCGGGCAGGGCCCGTGCTCGGCCAGCGCCCGCATGTGGCTGGGAGTCGAGTAGCCCTTGTGCCGGGCGAAACCGTAGGCTGAGAACGTTTTGTCCAGATCACACATCAACGCGTCCCTTGTGACCTTGGCCACGATCGAGGCGGCGGCAACGCAGGCCGCCACCTGGTCACCCTTCCACATGGCAAGCGCCGGGGCGGTAAGCCCACGTACCGGGAAGCCGTCGGTGAGCACGTAACCGGGATTCCTGCTCAACCCGGCAAGAGCCCGGCGCATGCCGGCCACATTGCAGACGTGCAAACCGCGCCGGTCGATCTCGGCCGACGAGATCGTAATAACGTTCCAGTCAAGAGCTACGTCCATTATCTGCCGGTATGCCATGTTACGAGCCTTCGCCGTGAGAGCCTTCGAATCGGCCAGTTCGGTGAGCCTGGCGATCCGCGAGTGCTCGAGTATCACTGCCGCGACTACTAGTGGCCCGGCGCACGCACCGCGCCCCGCCTCGTCGACGCCGACGACCGGCGCGAGGCCGGCCCGCGCCAGGACCCGTTCGTACGCGCCCAGCCCGCCGTTCCGTCTCGGCGTGTATCCGACGGACCGGCTCTGCTGCAAAGTCGCGGCGCTCATGCCCGTCTGCTGCGGCCCGCCCGCAGCTTCCCGGTCAGCCACAGCAAGGCCCGCCGCCGCCTGGCACGGCGCCGCAGCCAGGTCAGCGGCACCGCAGCGGCTAGTCCTCCGGCAAGGGGGAGGTACGGTCCCGCCGGTTGCACCCTGGTACCTAGCAGCGCTGAGATGGTCGCCTGCGACGCGAGCGCGCGCTGGCGCGCGAACTTCCCCGCCTGCGCGCCGGAACGCGGTTTGTCGATGCCCGGCTGCTGGAACGTCGACGGGATCGGCAGGAAGCGCCAGCGGCTTGGCGGCCAGACGATCACGAAAGCCCGTCCGATGACCTCATTCTCCGGAATCGTGCCGTGGCCCGGATCGGTCATCCGGAGCCTGGAGTCGTCAGAGATCGCCCGGTTGTCACCCATGACCCACAGGCGGCCGGGCGGAACCACGATGTTGAACGGGATCTGAGACGGAGCGGCACCTGGATAGAGATAGGACGACTCGTGCAGTGCGACGCCGTTGACCGTAATCGGACCGCGGTGGTCGGCACAAGTCAGGTTGCAGACGACGTGGTCACCCGGGACCCCGATGACCCGCTTGATGTAGTCAGTCTGGCCGAGTGGCGTGCCGAACAGGTCCGCGATCGACCGGAACAGCGGGCGGAGCGTGGCGTCGTAGGCGCGGACGAGGGGATTGTGCGCGGGCGGACTCGGCGGCGGGTTGGGATTCCAGGAGCCGGCTCCGTTGAACACCACGATGTCGCCTGGCTCGATACTACGGAAGTGATAGACGAGCTTGTTGACGAGGACCTTGTCGCCGATCAGCAGCGTGTTCTCCATCGAGGACGACGGGATGTAGAACGGCTGCACCACGAAGGTCTTGATCACCAGAGCGATGGCAACGGCCACAACGATCAGGATCGGCAGCTCACGCCAGGCCGACCAGCCCCGCTTTCTGGCTGTGGCCGCGTCCCGGGTAGCGCCTGATGACGTGCTGCCCGTAGCCGGCCGGGCAACGCAGGCGGCCGGGTTACCCGGCTGCTCCGGCACCTGGCTCGGGTCGTGCGACCCGGGGCCACCGGTGAGCCGATCCAGCCTGCTCTGCTCGTCGTTCATCAGGCTGAGCCTATCCCCGCCGGCCGGGCTGGAAAGGCAGCGGGAACAGGCCACGCGTTCGCGGCAAACTTCGGTGTAACGGGGTTAACAGCCCCCGCCGCGTAGAGCGCCGCGCCAGGATCCGCCGGCGCAGCCAGGTCAGCGGGACGGCGCCGGCAAATCCGGCTGCCACCGGCAGGTACGGCGAGCCCGGCCGCAAGGGCATCGTCGTCACGACGGCAGCAGCACGCACCGCAGCCGCCGCGGAACTCGCGGCCTTGGTCACGCCGGGCTGCTCGAACGTCGCCGGGATCGGCAGGATCCGCCATTGACTCGGGGGCCAGATAATCATGAAAACCCTGCCGATGACCTTGTTCTCGGGCACCATCCCGTTGCCGGGATCCGACTCGTGCCCGCGGGAGTCATCAGAGATACTCCGGTGATCACCGAGAACCCACAGGTAACCGGGCGGCACGGTGACGTTGAACCGGCCGGGGATGCCGCTCGGGTGGCTGCCGGGCCGATCTCCCGGGTACAGGTAGGACTGCTCGTGCAGCGGTACCCCGTTGACGGTGATCAGGCCGCTGGCGTTGCAGCACACGACATGATCGCCGGGCACGCCGATCACCCGCTTGACGTAGTCGGTCTGGCCGATCGGGGTGCCGAAAAGCCCGCCGACCGCGTCGAAGACCTTGCGGATCGTGTCGTCGTAGGCGCGCGCCAGCGGGTTCGAGTTAGTGCCTGACGGCGTGGGCGCGTTCCAGCTGCCAGCTCCGTTGAAGACCACGATGTCTCCGGCATGGATCGGCCGGAAGTCGTAGACGAGCTTGTTGACCAGGATCTTGTCGCCGATCTCGATAGTGTCCTGCATCGATCCGGTCGGTACCACGAAGGCCTGGACCACGAAAGTCTTGATCACGACCGCGATGATGAGCGCGACGACCACCAGGATGGGCAGTTCGCGTATCAACGACCTGCCGGACCCGTTGCCTGACCTGGGCTTGCCGGAACCTGCCTTCGCTGATCCAGGGTTAAACGGTTCGCCGCGGTCTGACGGCGGGCCGGCCGGGTCCGGCGCGGTGGCGGGAAACGACTGACCCCGCGGGCCGGCGGCCGACCGCCACCAGGGATCGAGCTGGGAGTCCCCGCCCAGCTCAGCGGCCTGCTCAGGCTGTCCTGCAGGCCCGGCAGAGCCTGCGCCCGGACGCGGATCGCTGGCCGGCGTCATCTAGTGCCCCCCGATGCAGCAGTCATCCGGCGAACGCCGCCCGGTGCTGCGCCGCCAGGGCCGGTCTGGCCAGCCAGTAGTCGGCAACGCCACTTGCGCGGCCGACGGGCTTACTTGGCCAGAGTGGGCTCGCGGCGCTCCCGGATGCGCGCAGCCTTGCCGCGCAGGGAGCGGAGGTAGTACAGCTTCGCGCGGCGGACACGGCCACGAGTGACGACCTCGATCTTGTCGATGGCCGGAGTATGCACCGGGAAGGTCCGCTCGACGCCCACGCCGTAGCTGACCTTCCGGACGGTGAACGTCTCGCGGGCGCCACTGCCCTGGCGCCGGATCACCACGCCCTGGAAGACCTGAACTCGTGACCGGTTCCCTTCCTTGACGTTGACGTGCACCTTCAGGGTGTCACCCGGCCGGAAAGCCGGGATGTCCGGTCGGACCTGCGCCTGCTCAAGCTCGGCAATCGCGGTGTGCATCGCTGCGGTTTCCTCAATAGTCATCAGCGCACGCCTGCGAACGCGCTGGGTCGGCCTGTGTGTGCGCCAGGCGGGGGCCCGGCAGCCCCGCTGCGGAGAAGCCAGGAGCGGGGCAGTGCCTTTTAGTGTGCCACATCTTCGCCGGCAACCGGAAAGCCAGCCTCCGCCAGCACCGCCAGGTCCCGCTCGTCGAGCTCCCCGGAGCCGGCCACGGCGGTGCCGCGGGCCGGACGCGGCTCCGCCGCCATGAGCTTGGACACCAGGTCGGGCCGGTTCTGCGCGGTCCGGCGCAGCGCGCTATCGCGGCGCCACCTGGCGATCGCCCCGTGATCACCCGACAGCAGCACCGGCGGTACCGGGCGGTCGCGCCATACCCGCGGCCTGGTGTAAGCGGGTCCCTCGACGAGGCCCGCCATGGGGCCGCCGGGCGGACCGCCGGCCGACGTGCCCGTAGCCGCCGGGCGGGCGCCGAAGCCGAAGGAGTCGTCCGCGGCAGACTCGGCGTTGCCCAGGACACCGGGCAGCAGCCGGCAGCTGGCCTCGATCATCACGAGCACGGCCGGCTCGCCGCCGGCCAGCACGTAGTCGCCGATGCTGACTTCCTCGACCCGCATCCGGGATCGTGCCTCGTCGGCTACCCGGGCATCGATGCCCTCGTAGCGGCCGCAGGCGAAGATCAGCCACGGCTCCGCGGCGTAACGGGCAGCATGCGGCTGGCTGAACGGCAAGCCGGCCGGCGTCGGGATCACCAGCAGCGGGCTGGTGCCGGCGGCCGCAATCGAGTCCAGCGCTTCGCCCCATGGCTCCGGCTTCATCACCATGCCAGGTCCGCCGCCGAACGGAGCGTCATCCACGGTGTGATGCACGTCATGCGCCCAGTCCCGCAAGTCGTGCACGGTGAAGCTGATGTCACCCCGCTGCGCCGCCTTGCCGATCAGCGAGACGCTCAGCGGTCCGAAGTACTCAGGGAAGATCGTGATGATATCGATCCGCACTGGCCGTCCCTACAGAGCTTCCCGCAGATCCAGCAGACCGGGCGGCGGAGCGATGCGCAGTTCCCCGGCCGGCAGGTCCACCTCTGGGACTATGGCCGAGACGAAGGGAATCATGATCTCGGTACCCGCATGCTTTCCGCTTCCCGCTACGACCAGCAGATCCTGCCCGTGATGGAGCACATCAGCGACCTCGCCGACATGCTCGCCGGTCACCGTGCGGACGGCCAGCCCGATCAGCTGGTGGTCGCGGAACTCATCCGGATCGGGAAGCTCCTCAAGCTCGGCCGAATCCACCAGGAGCAGGACGCCGCGTAGCCGATCTGCCTCGGCCCGGTCGCCGAAGCCCTCGAACTGGACCAGCAGCCTGCCCGAGTGCCACCGGGCACGGGCAACCGTCAGCGGCCCGGCAGCCGCAGGGTCGGTTGCGAGCACCGTACCCGCTGCCAGCCGCAGTTCGGGATCGTCGGTCCGCACGTCGACGGCCAGCTCACCGCGGACGCCGTGCGGCCGGGTGATCCGTCCGACCACTAGCTGCATGGCGGCTAGCGTGCCTCGTCGGCATCCAGCAGGTCGACGCGAACGTAACTGGTGCCTGCCAGCGAGCCGATCACCGTCCGCAGGGCCCGGGCGGTCCGGCCGCCGCGGCCGATGACCTTGCCCAGGTCGTCGGGATGAACGCGTACTTCGAGTACCCGTCCGCGCCGCAAGCCGCGGCTGCCGACCTGGACATCCTCCGGGTACTCGACGATGCCCTTGACCAGATGCTCCAGGGCTTCCTCGAGCATCTCAGCCCTCGCCGCCCGCAGCCTCGCTGCCGCTGGTGTCTTCGCCCGTGGTCTCGTCCGCAGCAGCCTCGGCACGCGCGGCTGCGGCGGCCGCAGCGGTCGCTGCCGCGTCGGCGGCAGCCGCGTCGGCTTCGGCTGGCTCGCCGGACGCCTGCTCGCCGCCAGCAGCGGGTGCCGTGTCAGCCTTCCCAGCGTCAGCCTTCCCGGCGTCAGCCTTCCCGGCGCCAGCCTTCCCGGCGCCAGCCTTCCCGGCTGCCACCTTGCCCCTGGCCTTGGGCTTCGCGCCGCTCTCGGCGAGCGCCTGCTCGGCGGCCGCAGCGAACGCGGCCTTCTTGTCGGCCCTCGGCTCGGCAGTCCGCAAGGTTCCCTCTGCTCCCGGCAGGCCCTTGAACTTCTGCCAGTCCCCGGTGATCTCGAGGATCTTGCGAACCGGGTCGGTCGGCTGCGCGCCGACGGACAGCCAGTGCTGGGCACGCTCAGAGTCGACTTCGATGAAGGACGGCTCGGCCTTCGGGTGGTACTTGCCGATCTCCTCGATCGCGCGACCATCTCGCTTCGTACGGGAGTCGGCGATGATGATCCGGTAATACGGCGCGCGGATCTTGCCCAGGCGCTTCAGCTTGATCTTGACAGCCACGGCTGTGGTCTTCTCCCAGCAATTTGGTGTCGGGCAGGCAGCCACCCGGGTGAGGACCGGGAACATGCTTGCCCAGATGGTGCCGGCTCAGCGAGTTAGAGAGGGCCTCGCGCGACCGAGCATAGCGGTCACATTCTGCCAGACGAGACCCGCCTGAGCGTAATCACGGCCTGGCGAACGAAGCTATCGGTCCTGCTTTCCCGGCCGGCTGCGAAACGCCGCGGGAAGTTTGGATGGTTGTGCGCTGAATCCGCCGGATCCGGGGAACTGGATCGCACCTTTACCGCCGCCCAGACCGGGCAGCGAGGTAAGTCCGGGCAGCGCCGCCGGGCTGGCGGCACCGTCCGCGCCGGTCCTGAGCGGACCGCCAGCGGGCATCCCGGCACCAGCACCCGCCTCCTGGCCGAGGCCTGCCAGCTGCTCCAGCGCCTGCTTGGCGCTCTGCTGGGAGGCCCGCCCGGCACCCGCGGGCCGGCCGCCGCCCTTGCCCTTTTTCTTCGCCTTGCCCCTCGATTTAGACTGCCGCCGCATTCCGGGCATCCCCGGCATGCTGCCCATCATCTGGCGCATCATCTTCTGGCTCTCGAGGAATCGCACGATGAGCTGGTTAACCTCGCCGACCGTGACACCCGAGCCGCGGGCAATCCGGGCGCGGCGCGAACCGTTGATGATCTTCGGATTGCGGCGCTCTTCGACCGTCATCGAGTTCACGATGGCAGCGGCCCGGTCCAGGTCCTTGTCATCGATCTTGCTCAGCGCCTCGCGGTTCTGCGCGGCCCCCGGCAGCATGCCGAGCAGATTGCCGATCGGGCCGAGCTTGCGCACCATGGCAAGCTGCTCGACGAAGTCCTCCAGCGTGAATCCCTCGCCGGAGGCCAGCTTGCCGGCCATGGTGGCGGCCTGCTCTTGATCAAAGGTGCGCTCAGCCTGCTCGATCAGCGTCAGCACGTCGCCGAGATCCAGGATGCGGGAGGCCATCCGGTCCGGGTGGAAGACGTCGAAGTCCTCCAGCTTCTCGCCGGTCGAGGCGAACATCACCGGCTTGCCGGTGAGCTGCGCGATCGACAGCGCCGCGCCACCGCGAGCGTCACCATCCAGCTTGGTGAGCACCACTCCGTCGTAACCGACCCCGGTCAAAAACGCCTGCGCGGTCTGCACGGCGTCCTGGCCGATCATCGCGTCGACGACAAACAAGATCTCGTCGGGATCGACCGCGTCCCTGATGTCGGCCGCCTGCCGCATCATCTCCTCGTCGATGCCCAGCCGGCCCGCCGTGTCGATGATCACCACGTTGTGCAGCTTGTGTTCTGCCTCGGCGATACCGAGGTTCGCCGCCTGGATCGGGTCGCCCACGCCATTACCGGGGAACGGGGTAAAGACCGGGACTCCGGCCCGCTCGCCAAGCACTTGCAGCTGCTGGACGGCGTTCGGGCGCTGCAGGTCGGCGGCGACCAGCAGCGGCGTGTTGTGCTGGGATTTCAGCCACAGCGCGAGCTTCGCGGCCAGCGTGGTCTTGCCCGATCCTTGCAGGCCAGCGAGCATGATCACGGTCGGCGGGACCTTCGCGAACCGCAGGCGCCTGGCCTCGCCGCCGAGGATCGCAACGAGTTCCTCGTTGACGATCTTGATTACCTGCTGAGCGGGGTTCAGCGCCTCGGAGACCTCGGCGCCACCTGCCCGTTCCCGGACCTTGGCCATGAACTCACGGACAACCGGCAGGGCGACGTCGGCTTCGAGCAGCGCGATCCTGATCTCCCGGCAGGTGGCGTCGATATCAGCCGGCGAGAGCCGTCCACGCCCGCGCAGCGATGAGAAGACCTGATTGAGCCGGTCGGAAAGTGTCTCGAACACGTAGGGCTGCCGTCCTGCTAGAAGACCCGGTTGCTATACCCAGGCTATCGGGTAACCACCGGGAACCTCTGCAGGGCGAAGCTGACCTGGTGCAAGCTCGCCGGGCACGCCCCGGAAGGTGCAAGGAGCAATTGCATCTTGTCCGCCGGAAGTAGGGAACGTAACGTCTTTGATGTCGAGATTTTCTGACAAGTGCCACTCGGAGGTTCAGTGCGGGCCGGCCAGCGGCGTAATCAATCAGAACCTCGCTGGCTGCTACCGCAGCGCGGGCGGGCACGGCCAGCGTCGGTCCGGCTGGCCGCTCAGCCTGCGGACCAGGCTCCTGCCATAGCCGGGCTCCGGCCCAGCGCCGACGGCAAGGCAGCGGAGCAGCCGCCTGGCGGCCCTGACCTGTTAGCCAGGGCCGAGAGATTCCTCGCCCTGTTCCACGCGGAGAATCCCGAGGCCGGATCACTCAGTGAGCGCCTGCGGCAGGTCCGCCGGGAGATCGAGTCGGGCGGCACTTACCGGCATACCACTGCCGAGCTGGCCTTCGCGGCCAGGGTCGCCTGGCGTAACAGCTCACGGTGCATCGGGCGGCTGTACTGGCGCAGCCTGCGGGTCAGGGACCGCCGTGACATCTTCTCGGCTGACGAGGTCGCGGCCGAGTCATTCGCGCATCTGCGCGCGGCAACCAACGGCGGGCGGGTCCGGCCGCTGATCA
>JAJYUU010000009.1 GCA_021792405.1 Actinomycetes bacterium | reverse complement strand
ACCTGGCACAAGAACAGTACCCGCGACCTGCGCAGCAACCCGCCCGCGCTGCAGCACTACACGCTCCGCCAGATGTGGCACACTCCGCAGGCCAAATGGCTAGGCATCCAGTACGCCCTCTACGTCGGATGCTCGCTGTTCGGCGTCGCCTACTACTACGGGTTCGCCGAAGCCATGGGCCTGGGGTCGGTGGCGGCCATCGTGGGCTTCGCCGGCTTCGCGCTCACTGACGGCATCTGCCGGCCGATCTACGGCTACATCTCCGAGTTCATCGGGCGACGGCGAACCATGGCCTACGCCTACGCGCTCAACGTCGTCTTCCAGTTGCTCGCCTACTTCGCGGGGGCGGCGCATAACGCGCCTCTGTTCGTGATCTGCGCGATCATCTCCGGCGGCCTGTCCGGCGCCAACTTCCCGATGACGGCGGCGATCGTCGCGGACTACTACGGCGAGAACAACAACGCCGTCAACTACGGGTCCGTCTACGCCTGGAAGGCTCTCGGCGGCAGCTTCGCCGGCGGCCTCGCGGCGCTGATCATGACCGGAACCCTGTACGGCACAGCGCACTTCCACTGGCTGTTCGGGTTCATCTTCGGCGCGTTCCTCGGCGCGTGCGCCTCGCTGATCGTCTACTTCCTGTGCAAGGCGCCAACCCGCGAGCAGATGCTAGCGGTAATGGGTTCGCCCGTGGACGCCGGCGCAGGCGCCAAGCCCGCCGTGGCGTGAAAGCGGGCCTGCTCAGCCAGAGCGGGCCGACCTGCCGATCGTGGCGCATGAGCAGCAGCCCATGCGCCACGATCATGTACCACGATCATGACTGGACGGTCCGGTGGTAGGCGACCCTGGTCCGCTCGGTGTGCTGGCGCGCCGCCTTGGCTGCCCGCTTCTCGTCGCCGGCTGCGATGGCGTCGATCAGTTCGAGGTGCTCGGCGCATGACGTCTCGCCGCGCAGCGGTGCCGCCAGCCGGTAGTACCAGCGCATCCTGCGGCCGACGATGGCCGACAGCTCGGCCAGCACCGCGTTGCCGGCGACCTCGGCAAGCGCGGCGTGGAACCGGTTATTGGCAGTGATGAAGACCTCGGTGTCGCCGGCCTTCACCGCCGCCTCGCCCTCGTGGCAGATGGCCCGCAGCCGCGCCGCAGCCTCCGCGTCCGCGGACCTGGCGGCCAGCCGGGCGGTCTCCATTTCCAGCAGTTCGCGCGCGTCGAGCAGCTGGTCGACCTCATTGTCGGTGGGCTCGTGCACGAACGCGCCCTGATTGGGACGCAGATCAACCCAGCCCTCGGCCTGCAGCCGGTGCAGCGCCTCCCGCACCGGCTGGCGGCTGACTCCGAGCTGGCGGGCCAGGTCGGTCTCCACCAGGTGCTCACCGGGGTTGAGCCGACCGCTGACCACCAGTTCGACCATGGACTCGTAGACGGCCTGACGCAGCGGGGCGGCGCGCTGCACGGGGCGGATAAGGTCGGCTTCCCCGGCGGACTGCATGTCGACGGCCATGACTCGCTCCCCACGACGCGGCTCCGGACCATAGGTCCTTTGTATCCAAAATACGCTAGCCGCGAAGTGCTGCCCTCCCCGCCCCTCGGGTAAGAGCAGCTAACAGCGGAGCCGCGCGCGCCGCCCGCGTACCACCGGGCTTCCGGGGGTTAGCCTTGGGCGCGTGTCCGCGGACCGGCTCAGGGCGTTCACCGATGGCGTGATCGCCATTCTCATCACGATCATGGTGCTGGAACTGCGCACCCCGCATGGCACCACGTGGGCCGCCCTTCGCGGGGACCTGCCGGTACTGCTGGCGTACCTGCTCAGTTTCGTGAACCTCGGAATCTACTGGAACAACCATCACCACATGCTGGCGGCGGTGTCCGGGGTCTCCGGTGTGGCGCTATGGGCCAATCTGCATCTGCTGCTCTGGCTGTCGCTGATCCCTTTCGCCACAGCGTGGATGAGCGAGAACCGCTTCCCGGCAATCCCGGTCGCCGCCTATGGCATGGTGCTGCTGGCCGCAGCGCTGGCCTATTACATCCTGCAGGGGGCGCTGCTGCGCACCGAGGGTGACCACTCGCTGCTGGCGACCGCGATCGGTGCGGACATCAAGGGCAAGGCTTCCCCGCTGCTGTACTGCCTGGGCATCGGCCTGTCGTTCGCCGGCCGCTGGCTCGGTATCGCGATCTACGTCGTGGTGGCACTGATGTGGCTGATACCGGACCCGCGGCTGGAACGCAGGCTCACTGCGGCACCGCACGAGGACGATCACAGCGCTTCCTGAAACGCGGCTCAGGGCCCGGTCCATCCGGCGGAATCCAGTCATACTGCACTGGCACGACGGATTGGTTCTGTGCGCATTGCCATAGGCCCTGGCTTGCCGCGCGGGCATTCTGGACACGGCGATGGAAACGGGCCGAGGACGCGTGCATGTTTGGCGTCCCGCTGGCCGCGCGGAGGATCTGCGGGCCGCGGGCGACTGCGGTTCGGCGGCGGCCGGCCACCCGAAGCCCCCGGCGGCGGACCACCCTGGCATCGCGGGCGGGTCGCCGGCGCTGCTGGCAGTGCTGCTGGGCATTACCTTCCTCGGCACGGTGAGCAACAACGTTCTCAACGTGCCGCTCGCCACGATCACCAGGGATCTCGCGGCGCCGGTGTCCAGGGGCGTGCTTGTGGTCAGCGCCTTCGTCCTGGTCCTTGCCTCGGCGATGCCGGTCACCGGATGGGTGGGTGATCGCATCGGCCCGCGTCGCGTGCTGGCGGTGGCGCTGACGGTCATGACAGCGGGCCTGATCGCCGCGGCGTTCGCGCCGGACCTGTGGACGCTGGTCGCCTGCCGCGCCGTGCAGGGACTGGCCGGCGCTGCCATTCCGCCTTCGGTGATGGGCACCCTGTCGAGCCGCTTCGGCCGGGGTCACCGGGCGCGGGTGATGAGCGGCTGGGCCGCTGCCAACGGAGCCGGCCAGGCTGCGGGCCCGCCGCTTGGCGGGCTGCTTGCCAGCACGCTCGGCTGGCGGTGGATCTTCGTCGTGCTCGCCGTGCTGGCCGGACTGCTGCTGCTTGCCGCGCTGCGCGTGCTGCCCCGCATCCCCGCCAGGGTGGTGCCGCTGCATCGCAGCGGGGCGATCCTGCTCACCACGGGCACGGCCCTGATCATGACCGCGGCCACCGCCGTGCCGCAACGTGGCGTGCCGGCGCTGGCCGACGTCGGCCTCGCCGCGGCGGGCGCCATCGCCCTCGGTGCCTTCGCGGTCACTTCCGCACGGCATCACAGCCCGCTGATCCGGCCGGGCCTGATCGTGGAGTCGCGGTTCCTGCGCAGCGGGGTCGCCGCGTTCGCCCAGATGTTCTGCCTGTCGGCTGTGCTGGTCACGGTCCCGCTGTACCTGGTCGGTTCGCTGGGCCGCTCCGTCGCCATCGCCGGGGCGGTGGTATTCGCGCTGCCTGCCACGATGGCCGTGCTCGCGCCTGCCGCCGGCCTGCTCTGTGAACGAGCCAGCCCGCGCTGGACCCTGCGCTCCGGCCTGCTGGTGCTGGTCGCCGCCAGCCTGGCGCTCGGGGAGATCCTGGCCCGCCACGGCTCGAGCATGCTCGTGCTGGCGCCGGTCCTGATGGCGGTCGGGGTCGGTGTCGCTCTGGTGCAAACTCCGGCCGCCGCGGGCGCCACCCAGTCGCCGGCCGCCACGGCAGGGGCCGCGCTAGGGCTGTACAACATGGTGCGATTCGCCGGCTCGGCGATCGGTGCCGCCTGGGTGGCGCTGACCTACCCGCGAGCGGCGCTCCTGCTGCTGTTTGCGGGCTGCGCCGTGATGGCCGGGGTAGGCCTGCTGGCCAGCTTCGCCGGCAAAGACCCGACCTGGCCGCAGCCCGGCGCGACGGAGCCCGACCCCGGCGCGGATGAGGCCGGCCTTGTCAGTGCGGTCTGACGTCGTGGTCGGCCTTTTCCGTTGCCTCGGCCAGCATCGCCATCTTGTAGGCAAGCCAGACCGAGAACTGATGCTCGGCCTGCCGTAGGTCCAGCCGCAGCGCGCGGGAGGCGCGGTCCAGCTTGTACAGCATCGTGTTGCGGTGGATGTGCAGGTTCCTGGCTGTGGCGTTCACATTGCCGCCAGTCTCGATGTACTCGATCACGACGCGCTCCAGGTCCTCCGCCCTGCTGCCCCGCAGCGGGCTCAGCATCTCGCTGGCGAATGCCTTCCCGGCCGGGCTGACCGCCAGGTCCGCCAGCGTCGCGTAGATGCGCAGGTCCCCGAAGCCGCACACCCGGTCGATCCGCAGCCGCTGGCGCAGGCCGAGCGCAACCCGCGCGTCGCGGTAGCTCTGCGGGATCGCTGCCGCCTGGCCGACCACGCGGCCGTAGGCGACCAGGACCGACCGGCCGGCCCGGCGGGCGAGTTCAGACTCCAGCTTGCTCGCGTACTCGGCGAGTGCCTGGCCGTCGGCGTCGGCTGGCCCGCCGCGTTCCGGGTGGCTCACCTCGCGGATCACCACCAGCACGTCGCCGACGACCGTGGCCAGGGTCTGCCTGCCTGGCGTGGCATGCAGCCTCGCGGCATCCCTGGCCAGCTGAAACATGGCGGCTGGAGATTCGCTGCTAACCAGATCGGCTAGGCCGCTGGCCACCACGACGCCGTAGGCGCCGCTGACCGGGAAGCCGTAGTACTGCGCACGCACCTGCAGGTCGTGCGCGGTGGTGAACCGCCCGTGCAGCAGCGCCTGGACGAAGTCGCCGCGCGCCCGCTCCTCGGCCTGCTCGACGCTGCGCATCCGCAGCATCTCCGTACCGACGATCATCGCCGCCTGCTCGACGACGACGCGGTGCTCGGCCAGGTCGTGCGGGTGCGGCGGGTCACCGGACTCGATCACGACCACCCAGCCGTCGTGCCGGCCCGCCAGCACGATCGGCTCGACGACGCAGGTGGCGCGCAGTCCGCCGAAGTCCACCACCCCGATCATCGGGCCGGCTTGCGCAGGAGAGACCTCAGGGAACAGCTCGACGGCGGCCTCGCGCATCGCCTGGCCGACCGCCAGCGGGCTGAGGCCGCGGCCCTGGCTCTCCTCGAAGGCGAGCAGCCGCCGCTGCCGGTCCAGGATCGCTGCCGGGCAGCCGGATAGCCGCGAAAGCTGGTAGCACAGCGCGGTCAGGCCCGCCCCGGTGTGCAGCAGCTCTGCCAGCGCTCGGTGCACCGTCAGGCCGTACCTGAGCTCGTGGGTCTCGCGCGCCAGCGACAGCTCTCCGATCAGGCGGCTGACCCGCAGGTAGCCGACGCTGGCCGGCAGCACCGCGACCGGGATCGCCGCCTGAGACAGCCATCCCGTACGGACCGCGTCCACCTCCGCCGCCGCATCAGCGCCCGCGTCCGAAGCGACGATGACCGCGACCGCGCCCCTGGCCGCCAGCGCGGATAGCAGCGTGACCGGGTCGGTGCCGAGCTCGCTGGCCCGAGCGTAGACCGCGACCTCGTCCAGGCGGCCGTCCGTTGCCAGTGCCTCATCGAGAGGCAGGCACCAGGAAATCACCGGGTCCGCGCCGGCGCCGGCGGCCACTAGCGTGGCGGGCCTGACGGCACGCACTAGCAGCAGGCGAGATAGCGTGAGGTGGCCTTCGGACAGCGCGGGCGCGCTCATCCGGCCTGGTCCAGGCCGCCCCGAATCGGGGCGTTCCGGCTCGGTGCGCTCTGGCTCGTTGCGCTCAGCAGGCAACTGGGCCACGGTCACTCCTTGGGCAGAGTGCACATATTACACAGTAATGAGCTGGCCGCATTGCCCTTGCCTGCTGGCCGGCGAGGGCGGCAGGCTCGGTCACGATGGACTCAGCCATCGGGACCGCTCACTTCGAGGACAAAGATGCATAAGGTATTCCGGATAACGCTCGACGACGCGCTGCCGATGCTGGCCGCGGCCAGGGCGAAGGCGGAGGAGATCGGGGTCAGGCAGACAATCTGCGTCTGCGACGACGGCGGCCATGTGCTGGCGCTGCACCGGCTGCCCGGCGCCAGGCTCACCGGCGTGGAGATAGCGATGGCGAAGGCTTTCACCGCGGCCGGCCACGAGCGCGCGACGCACAAGTTCAACGAGCCGCCGGACGGGCCCGCGCTGCCTGGCAACGAGGCGTTCGGCATCAGCCACATGCTTCCGGGCAAGTTCGCCATCTTCGTCGGCGGCTTCCCGATCGAATACCAGGGGCAGATCGTCGGCGCGGTAGGGGTAAGCGGCGGCAACGGGGCGCAAGACAAGGCCGTTGGCGCGGCCGCACTGGAGGCGTTCGCCAGGCACGTCGCCGACACGGGCCACTAGCGCACGGGCCGGGAGGCGAGCCCGCTCACACTCCAAGCGCCACCCCCTCCTGCCGGGGATCGGCTCCGCCGGCCAGGCAGCCCCGGTCGTGGTCTGCGGAGATCACCAGCGCCGAGCCGCCCGCCTCCCATGGGCCGAGCGTCCGCACCTGCTCGCCGAGTTGCCGGAGCCCGGCCAGGACCGCATCCCCGAGCCGGGATTCGCAGCGCAGCTCGGTCGGTGCGCCGATCACGTTCGCGTCGCTGCCGGGGAATGCGGTGAACCTGGGGGCGGACACCGCCTGCTGCGGGTCGAGGCCGTGATCGGCCAGGTGCGAGATCAGCTGCATGTTCCACTGCACCTGGCCGTCGCCGCCAGGGGTATTGCCGACATGGCGCAGCCGCCCCGCCTGGTCGGTCAGCAGCCAGGCGTTCAGCGTGTGCAGCGGGCGCCGCCGCGGCCGCACCTCGTTGGGGTGGCCGGACAGCAGGTAGGCCCCCCGGCCCAGCCGGTTGTTCAGCATGATCCCGGTGCCGGGGATGGTCATCCGGGCGCCGAAGGTGAATGCGAGCGAGTGGATGAAGCTCACCGCCCGGCCGTGGCCGTCCACGGCCACGGTTGAGGTGGTGTCGCCGTCGGCCACCAGGCCGGCCGCCGGAGCGGCGACTCCGGCCCGCAGCTGCCGCCTGGCCTGCGCCACCGCCGCCGCGGTGAGCAGTTCGCGCCAGCCCGGGCTGTCGCTGCCGCAGCGCTCGTAGCGATCGGCGAACGCGCGCCGTGCGGCGGCCGCGAGCCAGTGCACCGCGCTGGCACTCAGCCACGGCATCCCCGCCAGCTCGCCGTCGCACAGGGCCGCCTGCTGCACGACCATCCAGCCCGCCGACGGCGGCGGTGTCTGGTGCAGGACGAGGCCGCCGTAGCCGCCGGTCAGCGCGGGCCCGATGGCGGCCTCGCCGCACGCCTCCCACTCCTGCCCGCTAAACGGGGCGCCGCCCGCTCGCAGCGCCGAGACGGCCCGCTCGGCAAGGCTGCCACGGTAGAACGCGGCAGGGTCTGCCGCAAGCAGCCGTATCGACGCCGCGAGCTGGTCCTGCCTGAGCGCTTTCCCGGTCTCCGGCGCGCGACCGCCGGGCAGGAAGGACCGGCGGGCGCCGTCGTCGCCGGCGAGGTCAGCGGCGTGCTCGATGATGTCGGCGCGAGTCTTCGCGGTGCAGGGCAGCCCTCGCTCAGCCGCGCGGACCGCAGCCAGCCAGAGTTCCGAAAGCGGCCGGGTGGCACCGGTCGCGTGCAGCGCGGCCACCGCGGCCATGGCGCCCGGCACGGCGACGGCCAGCGGGCCCTGCAGCGGGATCGTCGGCAGGCCCAGTTCGCGGTAGAAGCCCGGATCGGCGCCATCCGGGCCGAAGCCGCTGCCCCCGACCGTCCACACCGCGCCGTCCGGCTCACGGATCAGCGCGAACGCGTCGCCGCCGACGCCGCACTGGCCGGGCAGGGCGACCCAGCACATGGCCGCCATCGCAAGAGTCGCGTCAATGGCGTTGCCGCCGCCCGCCAGTACCTGTGATCCCACGGCGGCCACCGCCGGGTGGCTGGCCGCCGCCATGTGCTCGCCGGACAGCGCCGCGGGCCGGGCGGGCCAGTCCGGGCCGCGCTCGGTCATGACGCGCCGGGGCCCGCGACTCGCGGCCGCCGGCGCGGGCCCGACCGGCCGGCGTCGCCGGGGGCGATGCCGACGAAGATCTCGCCGCTGGTCTCCTGGACCGGGAACGTCCGGATCGGCTCGGTCGCCGGCGGGTAGACCGCCTCGCCAGTCTCCAGGTCGAACACGCTGCCGTGGCACGAGCAGCCGATCCCGTCGTCGACCAGCTTGCCAGCCGACAGCAGGCAGTCCAGGTGCGAGCAATAGTTGGTGGTCGCGTATACCTTGCCGCGCAGCCTGGCCACGCACAGCTCGACCTCGCCGGCGTAAAAACGCCGCACCCAGCCTTCCGGCACCTGGCCCGAGCGGGCGACCCGGATGAACTCCCGGCCCCCGCCCGCCTGCCCGTCCGGCGCGTCACTCCCGGCCTTGTCACTCTCAGCCATGTCGCGACCGCTCACGTACCGATGTAGACGGTCTTGTCGATGGTGTAGAACTTCATCATCGTGTCGCCTGCCTGCTCCTTGTAGGTCTGGCTGCTGGAGTGCTTGATGCCGCCGAACGGCGCGTTGATGGCGACACCGGTGGTGGGCTGGTTGACCTTCACCACCCCGGCCTCTACCTCCCGCGCGAAGCGCAGCGCCCGCTCCAGGCTGCCGGTCACGATGCCGGCCGACAAACCGTACTCGCTGTGGTTGGCAATCTCGACCGCCTCCTCGAACGAGCTGGCCCGGTGCATGCTCAGCACAGGACCGAATACCTCCTGCTGGGCCAGCCGTGAGGAGGACTCGACGTCGGTGAAGATGGCGGGCCGGGCGAAATAGCCGACCGCGAGGGCGTCCGGTAGCGGCTCGTCGCCGCTCTGCAGCCGGCCGCCGTCGGCGATCGCTTTCTCCAGGTAACGGTGGACCTTCTCGAGCTGGCCCCGGGTGGCGAGCGGCCCGAAGTCCACGCCGTCGTCCAGCCCGTTGCCGAGCCGGCGCCGCCGGGCCCGCTCGAGCAGCCGCTTGAGCAGTTCTTCGTGCACGGCGTCGTGCACGATCACCCGGCTGGTTCCGGTGCAGGCCTGGCCGGACAGGCCGAACGCGCCGCGGTCGATGATGTCAGCGGCCTGGTCCAGGTCGGCGTCGTCCAGCACTACTACCGCGTTCTTGCCGCCCATCTCAAGCTGGCAGCGCTTGGCCGGGCCGGCGGCCCGGTGGATGGCCGAGCCGACCAGGTACGACCCGGTGAACGTGACCGCCCCCACCCGTTCGTCGTCGACCAGCGCCGCCCCGGCCTCAGCGCCGCCCTGCACGAGCGCGAGCGCGCCGGCCGGGACGCCGCCCTCGAGCAGTGCCTCCACCAGCCGCTGGCCCATCAGCGGCGTCACCTCGCTCGGCTTGAACACCACCCCGTTGCCGGCGGCAAGCGCCGGGCCTAGTTTGCGGGCCGCGATGTTGAGCGGGAAGTTCCACGGGGTGATGGCGACCACCACCCCCACCGGCTCCCGTGAGCTGAAGACCAGGCCCTCGCCGGCCGGCTGGAAGGTCTGGCCGGCCAGGCGCAGCGCCTCACCGGCGTAGAACCGCAGGTTCGCCGGGGTCCTGGTGGCCTCCATCCGGGCCTCGCTCAGCGTCTTGCCCTCTTCCCTCACCAGCTCCACGGCTAGCTGGTCCGCGCCGCGTTCCATGATGTCAGCAGCCTGCTCCAGCGCCCGTGCCCTCGCCTCCGGGCTGCGCCGGGCCCACTCCCGGTAGCCGTCGCTGACGGCACCCACAGCGGCACGGGCATCGTCGGCGGTCGAGTCGGGCGCTTCGCCGACCACCTCGCGCTCATCGGCGGGATTGCGCCGCTCGGCGGTCCGCCCGCTCGCCGATCCGGCCCACTCGCCCGCGATGAAGTTGCCCTTCACGGGATTCATGCCAGTTCCTCCTCAAGGGACTCATCGAGCAGCGCCGCCTCGGCAAGCTCGGCTAGGTCGGCGTCCTCATCCGCGAGCACGCCCGCCGGCACCCGGACCTGACCGGCTATCAGCTCCTTGGCTGCCATCACCTCGGCTCCCCTGTCGACGCCGAAGGCCGCCCGGAGCAGCCCGTCGCGCAGGTAGAAAGCGCAGAAATCCAGATCGTCCAGCGAGCCGCGGACGACCAGCTCGTCCGCTCCGTTGGCATGGCCCGCGTACTGCAGGTTGACGTCGTACTGGTCGGACCAGAACCAATGCGGGTCGGCGTACGGGCCGCCGCGGCCGAGCAGGCTGCGGGCGGCAGCCGCCGCTTGCTTGCTGGCGTTGTCGAAATGCTCCACCCGCATCCGCTCGCCGAACAGCGGGTGCCAGTGGTTGGCGATGTCACCGGCCGCGAGGACGTTGGGGATGGAGGTGCGGCAGTGCTCGTCGACGATGACCCCGTTGCCGACCGCGAGGCCAGACCGGGCCGCCACCTCCACGTTGGGCTGGCAGCCGATGCCGGCAACCAGCACGTCGCCCTCGATCCGCGCCCCGCTGCCGGTGGTCACCACCACCCCGGCGGCGCTCTCGCTCACCTCGGCGACCGACTCCGCCAGCCGCAGGTCCACCCCGTGCGCCTGGTGCAGCCTGGCGCACGCAGCGCCGACTACCGGGCCGAGCACCGGCAGCAGCGGCGCGGCGAGCGCCTCGACCACGGTGACCTGACAGCCGAGGCCATGGGCAGTGGCGGCTACCTCGGAGCCGATGAAGCCGCCGCCGACCACGATCAGCCGCGCGCCGGGGCGCAGGTGCGAGCGGAGCCGGTCGCTGTCGGCGATCGTGCGCAGATAGCAGATCCGCGCCCCGGCAGCCACCGGCAGCCGTCGCGGCCGCCCGCCGGTGGCTATCAGCACCGCGTCGGCCGCCACCAGCGTTCCGTCGGCGAGCTCGACTCCGGCGTCGGCAGCCGAGATCCGTACCGCCGGCTGGCCGAGCCGCAGCCGAACGTCGTTCTCCTCGCACCAGCGCTCGGGGAGGAGGAACAGCCCCTCGTCGTCGCCGCTTGCCAGGTACTCCTTGGACAGCGGCGGCCGCTGGTACGGACGATCCGGTTCGTCGCCGATCATCTCGATCCGGCCGTCGAATCCGGCGCGCCGCATCGTCCTGACCGCCACGGCTGCGGCCTGGCCGGCGCCGATGGTGGCCACAGCGTCGATCACGTGAACTGCCTTTCGCCTTGCCTGCCGCCGGTCACGGCGGCGCGGGTGACGGCGACAGCTCGTACTGCCCTTCGCCGCCGGTCACCCGCCTGGTACCGCCGAGCCGCCGGACCGGGTCGACATACACCTTGTCGTTCTCGACTAGCACGTCGTAGGTCGGCTGGCACTGCTCCTGGTCGTCGACTTGCCCGGTCGCGGGATCGAAGGCCCACTGATGGCCGGGGCAGATGACGCGGCCACGCAGCACCACGCCCTTGCTCAGCGACCGCTGCTTGTGAATGCAGGTATCGCGCAGGGCGTACACCTGGCCGTCGATCAGGAACAGGGCGATGTCCTCGCCGCCCACCATCACCAGCTTGCGCTTGCGGCGGGCCAGCTCGGTCAGGTCGGCGACCTGCACCCAGTCACCCATCGCGCCTCCTGGCCCCCGTCTGCCGCAGCCTGCTGCCGCGCTGGCCGGCGCCGGTCAGACGCTTCCCCATCCCTCGGTCCCGGCCGAGACCGGAGCAAGGCCGTCCTCGTCAGGCGCGACGTAGGTGTCGTAGAGCGCCTTGGTGTAGGCGAACCGCATCTCGGCGCCCCACCGGACGAACTGCAGGCAGCGCTGCTGCAGCTCGGGCGTGGTGGCGTTGTCGAGCACGATCTGGTAACCGCGCTCGCCGTGCACCTCGTCGGAGGTGATGTGCAGGGAGAAGAACTCGATCTCGTCCTCGGTGAAGCCGTAGACCTCGCGCAGCGGGACGATCTGCTTCTTGTAGATGCTGGGCACCTGCGACTCCAGCCCGACGACCAGCGCCGCTGTCGCGACCACGAAGTGCTCGCGCATGGCCATGGCGTAGCACCACGCCTGCAGGCCGCGGGTGACCGCGTTCATGCTGTTCGGGTCCTCGATCTGCGCCCTGGTGGTGCCGCAGGCCTCGGCAAACCGGATCAGCAGATCGGTGTGCCGGATGTCCGCCAGCTCCTCCTCGTACATGTTCTGCAGCAGGAAGTCCTTGGCGAACGTGTTCTCATCCGGAGTGTTGGCGTAGATGTAGCCTAGATAGTCGGCGAACGGACCCACGTAGTGGTAGTGGTTCTCGGCCCAGCGCGCGAAGTGATGGCGCTTGAGCTTCCCATCCGCCCAGGCCTGGCTGAACGAGGCGTTCTTGGCCTCGCGGCCCTTGATCGCGTCCTGCAGCGCCGTGCGGAACTCATCCTTGGAAAGGAGCGCGGCCATGTGATCACCTTCCGTGCCTGCGCGAGCGACCCCGCCGTCTGCCGCCGGGGGTCCTGACTTCACGAAACTAAGACAGCCGGCGGCTGGCTTCCCAGGGTGAGACCGCACATGATTCGATGTCAGTCGCTATGCACCATGCACGAAGTTGATCTTCTCGCTGACCGATAACACTGGATAACCGCACCGGCGGCCGCAGGCCGCGCTCACTGAAGGGACGTAGATGAGGACCTCCCGTGCCGCTGCAGGCATCCGGGCGCGGGACACGCTGATCGTGGCCCTGGCGCTCAACAGCGGCGCCACCGACGCCATCGGCTTCCTCGCCCTCGGCGGGGCGTTCACCAGCGTGATGACCGGCAACCTGGTGCTGCTCGGCATGTCGGTCGCTAGGCCGGGCCTGGCGGTGCTGACTGCCGCGGCCATCTTCTCCTACATCGCGGGGACGGCGGCCGGAGCACGCCTGGCGGGCGAGCCGCGCGCCGGCGATCCGGTCTGGCCGCAGGCGGTCACCCGCACCCTGATCGCCGAGATCTGCGTCGTCGCCGTCTATGCGGCTGGCTGGGAGTGGGCCGGCGGGCACCCGAGCCGCCCGGGCCAGGTCGGCCTGCTGATGCTGAATGCGGTCGCGCTCGGGCTGCAGAGCACGGCGATCAACCGCTTCGGCGTGAAGGGCCTGTCCACGACCTACATGACCGGGACGCTGACCACCGTAGTCACTAGCCTGGCTTCCGGCCGGCCGATGAGTCATGTGGTGCGCAGCCTCTGGATCATCAGCGCCATGCTGGCGGGCGCCGCGGCTGCCGCGGCGGGATTCCTGTTCGCGCCGCGGCTCGTCCCGCTCCTTCAACTCGCTTCGCTGGCCAGCGTGATTCTTGCCGCCAGCCGCTGGTGGCCGAGTGCCCGGACTGGCGAACCGCGCAAGCTAGTCACCACCAGCCTCTCCAGTCACTAAGATCTCAGCAGCCACCACGTTCCGGTGAAGTATCGGCCAGCGCCGGCCGCAGCCGGATCCGCCGCCGTCGCAGGCGGGGCCGTACCTGAGACCGGTCTGCCGGTCTGACGGCAGACCGCCCACTACCAACCGAGCTATCTGTGCATCTTGTACATGGACCGCACAAGCCGACCGACCCGACGCTAGACCAACAAGAACCGGTCAGCAGTAGGCCGGCTTCCCAACGCACGGCAGGCAGGAGGTCCGGCGTGCTCAACCAGCGCTCCAGCGCCCGCAGCCAGGCCGGCCGGCGCGGGCGCCAGCCCCGCGGCACGTCGTGCCACCTGCCAGGGTTGGGCGCCGCGCCCACACTGCAGCGGTGGAGATGTGCACTGTGTACATGGACGCCTCCCGGCAGGGTGGCGCAATCTTTCCGCCAAACAGCGAACGAACGGCGGACAGGAGATGCCGCTGAGCCGCGACAGTGCCGGTCGCGGCTGGCCATCCCTCCGGTCGCCGTCATGGCAGGCGCAAGCCTCCGAGAATCCCCGAACTGAGGGAAGGACGCGGACAACGTGAGACTATCGCAGCAGAATGCCGGCCCGCGCCGGCGCGCCCACGGGAAGAGACGCCTGGCGGCCCTGGCGGCGTCGGCAGCCGTCGGCGCATTGACCCTCGCGGCCTGTGGCAGTTCGCCGGGCTCGACGGCGAACGGCGGTTCGGGTTCGGCCAGCGGCAAGCTCGACCTTGTCGCGCTCGACCCGTTCAGCGGAGCCGACGCATCGTACGGGCCGCTCGCGCTGTCGGGCTGCTACCCGGCCGTGCATCTCATCAACGCGGCCGGCGGCGTACTCGGCCACCAGCTCGAGTGCACCAGCTCGGACACTCGCGGCGACCCGCAAGACGCGGTGCCGGCTGCGAACGCGCTCGTCGCCAACGGTTCCAATGTGGTGGCAGTGCTCGGCCCCAGCTCGGACGAGATCCTGTCCGTCATGGGCATCCTCGAGCAGGCGAAGCTGCCGTCGTTCCCGATGAGCGGAGATTCGCAGTACGACCACCAGACGAACCCGTATTTCTGGCGGCTGGTGCCGCCGGACGCTGACGAGGGCTACGCGATGGCGGCGTGGGCAAAGGATCACGGGTTCACTCGCGCGGCAGCGGTATTCGCCAGCGGTAGCCAGGCGCAGGCCGACGGCCCGGCCTCACAGTCGGGGTTCAAGGCCCTCGGCGGCTCGATCGTGGCCAGCGTCAGCCTCACCCCGGGTCAGCCGTCGTACAGCACGGAAGCCGCGCAGGTCGCGGCCTCGCACCCGCAGGTCATCTTCTACGACGCGGGCGCGCCGGAGTCGGCGACGTTCCTGGCCGAGCTCGTGCAGCAGATGGGCAAGCTGCCCCCGGTCTATGTCGTGGAGACCGAGGAGGAGCCGGGCTGGATCACGGCCGTCACGGGCGCCATCGGGGCGAAGGCGCTGCGCAGCTTCACGGCGTTCGAGTCGGCGACGCCCGCGTCCACCGTGCCGGGCTGGAAGACGTTCAGCACGTCGCTGAGTGCGGTGGCCTCGCAGGTGCCTGACTACAAGCAGTACCTCAACGACCCGTTCACGCTGTCTTACTACGACGCATCGAACCTGGTTGCCCTCGCCATGCTGGAGGCGCATTCGACCAAGCCAGCGGTCTTCGACAAGTACATCATGGGGCTGACCGAGCCGGGTGCCGGGAAGGTAGTCGTGACCAACTTCGCCGCGGGCAAGAAGGCCCTTGCGGAGGGCAAGCAGATCCAGTATGTCGGCGCACTCGGGACGATCACGCTGGACAAGTACCACAACATTGCCGCGCCCTTCGTGGCGCTGACCGAGGGTTCTAACCCCAAGCAGATCGGCACGGTGCCTACCAACCTGATGGTCGGGGCAGCTGGATGACGATCGGCTTCGTGCGACCGGCGGGAGGGCTCGGACAGTCATGAATCTGGTGCTGCCTTCACTGGGATTCGGCATCATCACCGCTTCCACCCTCCTGCCGGCCGCGGTCGGGTTCACCCTGCAGTTCAGTGCCACTGGCGTGCTCAACATCGCGTTCGGCGCCCAGATGACGTTCGCCGCGTTCATCGCCTACGTCTGCACCCAGGCGGGACTGAGCATCTGGCTGGCGCTGGCGGCAGCCGCGGTGTGCGGAGCGCTGGCCTCTGCCCTGCTGAACCGGTTTTTGCTCACGCCGTTCGCTCGCCGGGGCACGACGTTCTTCGGCATGGTGGTGGTGACGATCGCGCTCGCCCTGCTTGTCGAGTATGCCGTTGAGCTGATCTGGGGGCCGCTGCCGGTCTCCTACCCGCTCACGGCGCCGGGCCTCGTGCACGTCGGCCCGATGTCCTTTACCCACTCCCAGCTCGTCGTGCTGGCGATCGGAGTGGTGTTCGCGATCGGCACTCACGCCCTGCTGCGTTACACCAGGGCCGGCAAGGCGATCCGCGCGGTCGCCGACAACCGGGACCTGGCGCGCAGCAGCGGCATCTCCGCACAGCGGATCACCGATCTGGCGTGGCTGGTGTCGGGACTGATGGGCGGGGCGGCGGGCGTCATGCTCGGGATCAGCTTGTCCAGTGTCTCCTACACCATGGGCGACACGTTCCTGCTCGAGATCGTCGCAGCGGCCGTGCTGGGCGGGGTCGGCCAGGTGTACGGGGCCATGCTCGGAGCCCTGGTGATCGGCGTCCTGCTGCAGGAGAGCGCAATCGTGCTCGGTGGTGCCTATGCGCCGATCAGTGCGTTCGCCGTCCTCATCCTCGTCCTGCTCATCCGGCCGACCGGAATACTTGCGGGAGCGGCGAAGGCAAAGGGAGTCAGCTGATGGATTACTACCTGCTCACCGTCTGCATCTACGTGGTGGTGGGCATCATCGCCTGCTGGGGGCTCAACCTGCAGTTCGGGGAGACCGGCGTACTGAACTTCGCCGCCGTCCTCTTCGTGGCAGTTGGCGCCTACACCGCAAGCTTGTTCAGCCTGGGGCACCCCACCCCGGCCAGCTACCAGCAGTACTTCTGGGGCACGAGCCTGCCCTGGCCGCTGCCCTGGCTGGCCGCCGGGGTGGCCGGTGGCGCCCTCGGCCTGCTCGTCGGCTTGCTGGTGCTGCGACGGCTGCGCGGTGACTACCAGGCCATGGTGCTGCTGGTCGTGTCCACTATGGGCACCTACCTGGTGTCGGCGGATCCTGGCCTGCTGAACGGCAGCATCGGGCTTGCCAGCATCCCGGCGCCGTTCAAGAGCGAGTTGCACACCGGCCAGGTCGGTTACGAGCTCTTCTACCTCGGCCTGTCGGTCGTTACCGCGCTGATCATCTTCGAGGTGCTGCGGCGCATCAACGCCTCGCCGCTCGGCCGGGTGCTCCGCGCGGTACGGGAGAACGAGCAGGCCGCCGAAGCCGTCGGCCACAACGTGGCGGCGACCAAGCTGATGGTGATGGTCGTCGGCGGAGCGGTGGCCGCGCTGGCCGGCGCCATCGAGGTTCAGTTCATCGGCGCGTGGGCGCCGGCCGGATGGACCTACCCCGAGACGTTCGGGCTGTTCGCCGCGGTGATCGTCGGCGGCAGGGGCAACCTCGGCGGGGTTGCCGTGGGCGCGTTCCTGGTGCAGGGGCTGTTCCTTGAGGGCACCGTACTGCTGCCCAACTTCGGCAACCCGGACGTCATCGGCGCGGTGCAGTGGATGAGCCTCGCGACGCTGATCCTGCTCTTCCTCTGGTTCCGCCCGCAGGGCGTCATCCCGGAACGCCAGCGGAGGTTCCGCGAGGGCCAGCCGGGGCCGCTGCGCGGCCTGCTGCCCGCGCAGGCTTTCGCCCGAGTCGGCAGGGGGCAGCAAAATGCCTGAGAACTCGGTGGTATCGCAGCAGCAGGTGCCCGCGGCGGTGAGCCCGGCGTCCGCAGGCCAGGACGGCGAGCCGTTGCTCCGGGTGGCGGGCCTCACCGTCAGGTTCGGCGGGGTCGTCGCCGTCGACGACCTGTCCTTCGGGATCATGCCGGGGACTGCGGTGGGCCTCATCGGCCCGAACGGCGCGGGCAAGAGCACCGCGCTGAAGGTAATCGGCGGGGAGGTCAAGCCCACCTCGGGCGCGGTCCTGTTCGATGGGGTGAATCTGGCCGGCCGGCCGCCGCACGTCGCGGCGCGCCATGGGCTCATCAGGACCTTCCAGCTCGGCGGCGAGTTCGCCCGGCTCTCGGTGATGGAGAACCTGCTGGTTGCCGTCCCCCGGCTGCGCGGCCAGAGCATCTGGGGTGCGCTGGCGGGCCGGAGATGGTGGGCGGCAGCACAGGATGCCGAAGTCCGCCGCGCCAGGGATGTGCTGTCCCGGCTGGACCTGACGGACAAGTGCGATGCGTATGCCAGGGATCTGTCGGGCGGGCAGCGCAAGCTCGTCGAGATCGGCCGGGCGCTGATGGCGCGGCCCAAGATGCTGGTCCTGGACGAGCCGATGGCGGGAGTGAACCGGAGCCTGGCGCGGCACATCGAGGAAGCGCTGAAGGCCCTGCGGGACGAAGGGCTGACGCTGTTGCTCGTGGAGCACGAACTCGGGTCGGTGGAGCGGCTCTGCGACCGGGTCATCGTCATGGCGGAGGGGCGGCAGATCGCCGACGGGGACATGGGGCAGCTGCGGTCGCGCGAGGAAGTCCTGCGCGCCTATCTAGGTGGTGGATGAAAGATGATGTTCGCTTCGGAGCACACGGCGGCCAGTGCCGCGCCAGCCCGCGCATCCGACTGCCTGCAGGTACGCGATCTCACGGCCGGGTATGGTGGCCCGCCGGTCATCCGCGGCATCTCACTCGGCCTCGGCCAGGGGCAGGTGGCCGTGATCGCCGGGCCGAACGGGGCCGGCAAGTCGACCCTGGTGAAGTCGATTGTCGGCCACCTGCGGTGCGTCAGCGGGTCAGTGACGGCCGGCGGCCGGGACATCACCAATCATCCGCCCGAGAAGATCGCCAGGAGCGGCGTGGGCTATGTCCCCCAGAACGAGGACGCCTTCGGGACCATGACGGTGCTGGAGAACCTCGAGATCGGCGGTTACCTGCTCAAGAAGCGTGCGGTCGGGCAGCGGATCGCCGAGGTCATGGAGGTCTTCCCGGCGCTCGGGCGGATGCGCAAGCGCCACGTGTCCCGGCTGTCAGGCGGCGAGCGCAAGATGGTGGCCATCGGCCGGGTGCTCATGCTGCGCCCGCGCCTGCTCATCCTTGACGAGCCCACCGCCGGGCTCGCCGTCGCGCTGACCACCGAACTGTTCGAACGCTACATCCCGGCCCTGAGCGCCACCGGGGTCGGCGTGCTGCTGGTGGAGCAGAAGGCGACCGAGGCACTCCGGGTTGCGGACTGGGGCTACATCCTGGTGTCGGGGCAGGTCCACGTCTCCGAGCCGGCCAGCACGATCCTGAGCCGCCCGGACATCGGCGAGGTCTTCCTCGGCGGGTCGTCGTCGGTGCTCGCAGGCGAGGACTGATGGCCGATCCGGGCCTGTTGCCGGCGCCCCCGGTACCGCAGGGCGACTACGTCCCGGTGCGGCTGCATGGCGGGTTCGCCTTCGTTGCTGGCATGACCCCGCGGGAGAACGGCGAACTGGTAGTCACCGGCCGGGTGGGCGCCGACCTGGATGCCAGGGCGGCGCAGCTGGCGGCCGCCATCGCCACCCGCCGCGCCCTGTCCGCGCTGGCGGCGGCGGCCGGCGGGCTGGACCGGGTGACCGCGGCGCTGCACCTCACCGTGTACGTAGCCGCCGTGGACGGGTTCACCGAGCACTCGACCGTCGCCGACGGGGCATCGCAGGCGCTGGCTGAGGCGCTCGGCGATCGCGGCCGGGTGGCCAGGGCCGCGATCGGGGTGGCCACCCTGCCCGGAGGCGCTCCGGTGGAGGTGTCCCTGCTGGCAGCGGTCGAGCCGGCCAGCGGGGACGGCTAGACCGGGGACGGCTAGACCGGGGACGGCTAGAACGGGGACGGCTAGAACGGTGCCGGGGTAGTCGTCAGCATCGTCCTAGCCGTCCGCAGCGATCGCACGCTAGCGGCTGCTTTGGTGGCCGGCCGGTCAGGTCTGGCCGACCACCGGTCCCGGCCCGAACGGGATCGGCGGTGCCTCCGCCTCGCCGAAGTCGCCGGGCTTGGTCTCGTCATTGCCCCGCGGCAGCCGGGCGAGCAGCGGAGTAAGCGCGGTGGCGACCACCAGGTTGGCGACCACCCCGACGATCCCGGTCCAGATCGTCATCTTGGTGTGGAGTCCCCAGGTGGACAGCGCGAACGAGGCATTGCCGAAGTGGGCGGTCGTCGCGCTGGGCGTGACGTAGAGCATGTAGACGGACAGTCCCATGCCGGCGATCCAGCCAGCCACCAGCGCCCAGCGGTGATACCACCGGGTGTACAGGCCGAGTACCACCGACGGCAGGATCTGGATGACGATGACGCCGCCGATGAGCTGGAACTCCAGCGCGAACGTCAGCTTCAGGCTGACGATGACGGCGACCGCGCCCAGCTTGAGTATCACCGACACGATCTGGCTGACGAGCCCTTCCTCCCGGTCGCTGGCGGCCGGCCGGATGTAGGGCTTGTAGATGTCACGGGCGAAGGTGTTGGCCGCGGCGATCGCCATGATTGCCGCGGGCACCAGCGCGCCGATGACGATCGCGCCGAAGGCGATCCCGGCGAACCAGTGCGGGAACTCGTCGTTGAACAGCACCGGAACGATCGTGGTGGTGTCCGGCTTCGCCGCCGTGCCGCCCACCGGCTTCACGTGCGCAGCCAGCGCCATGTAGCCGAGCAGCGCGATGAAGCCCAGCATCAGCGAGTAGGCCGGCAGCAGCGACATGTTCTTCTTCACGACGTTCCTGCTGCGGGAGGCCAGCACGCCGGTGACCGCGTGCGGGTACAGGAACAGCGCAAGCGCTGAGCCAAGCGCTAGCGTGGTGTAGCCGAGGTACTGCGATCCGCTCAGCAGCGTGCTGTAGCCCTTGGCGGCAAGCGCGGACTGCGCGCCGTGGAAGATGACGTTATAGCCACCGAGCTTGTAGGGAATGTAGATGACCGCGACAAGGACCATGACGTAAATGAGGATGTCCTTGACGAACGCGACCATTGCCGGGGCCCGCAGGCCCGAGGTGAAGGTGTAGGCCGCGAGCACGACGAACGCGATCCACAGCGGCCAGTCCCCGCCGATGCCCATGGTCTCGATGACGGCCCTGATCCCGGTCAGCTGCAGCGCGATGTACGGCATGGTCGCGACGATGCCGGTGATTGCCACCAGCAGCGCCAGGATCGAGGAGCCGTGCCGTCCGCGGACGAAGTCGGCCGCGGTCGCGTAGCCGTGCTCGTGACAGACCGACCACATCCGTGCGGCCGCGAACATCACCAGCGGGAATACGGCGATCGTGTACGGCACGGCGAAGAAGCCGGCCGCTCCGATCCCGAACAGCAGCGCGGGCACGGCCACGAAGGTGTAGGCGGTGTACAGGTCGCCGCCGATGAGGAACCAGGAGACCACGGTGCCGAACCTGCGGCCGCCGAGGCCCCACTCCTCGACGCTGGCAAGCGAGGTGCCGCGGCGCCAGCGACTCGCCACGAAGCCGAGTACCGCCACGGCCACGAACATGCCGAGCACGATGCCGAACTCGAGGCCGTTGAATGCCGGGATCATCGTGTGCTCCTCGTCGCGAGGTAGACGATTCCGACGCACACCGCGACGCCGGCGATCCAGAGCAGCTGCCACCAGTAGAAGAACGGCATGCCGCCGATCGATGGCTTGTCGAAGTTATAGAACTCCGGTACGAGCGTCGCGACCAGCGGTAGCAGTAATAGCAGCAGTACGAGCCGGTTCCGGCGACCTGGTGCGGGTTGCTGATCCATGTCGAGCCTCCTTGCCGGTCCAACTTTCGCCGTGGCAGCTTTTGTTGTGACTCATGGCACAGCCCCCCCCTATGCGGCATTTTCCGCCGATCGCGCCCCCTTGACAATAGTTTTCCGAGACGACGGCATGGTGGACCAGGGGTCAGGGAGCTCGCCGCAGCGGCCGATAGACGGCGCGGGCAGTGCCAGCCAGGATGGCGGCTTGCTCGGCCGGACTCAGGTCGGCGATGAGCGTGACGGCTCTCGCCACCACGTCCAGGTAGCCGGCCCGCAGCGTGCACACCGGCCAGTCCGACCCGAACATCAGGCGCGGCGGCCCGAAGGCCGCGAGAGCCAGGTCGACATACGGCCGGAGCTGGCCGGCGGGCGCCTCGCCGAGGATTCCCGACAGCTTGCAGACGGTGTTCGGCAGCGCGGCCAGCGCGCCGAATGAGGCGGCCCAGGCCTGGTCCGGCGCGGTGCCCGCGGTCACGTCGACATTGCCGAGATGATCGAGCACGAAGGTCAGCTCCGGTAGCGCGGCGGCCGCCCGCACCGCGGCGGCAAGCTGACTTGGCCGCAGCACGAGGTCGAACGTGAGCCCGGCGGCCGCTAGCGCCATCAGGCCGCGCCCGACGTCCGGGCGGGCGAGCCAGCCAGGATCGGGCTCGGTGAGCAGCGGATGCCGCAGGCCGGCCAGGAACTCCCCGCCGGGCCCGGCGCGCAGTTCCGCGAGCGTGTCACCGATGCCCGGCTGCGTCAGGTCTGCCCAGCCGACGACCGCGGACACCAGCGGACTGGTGCGCGCGAGCGCCAGCAGCTCCGGAGTTTCCGTTGGCTCGGTAACGGTCTGCACCACCACGGTTGCCGTCACCCCGGCCGCAGCGGTGAGCGGCGTGAGGTCGGCTACCGTGAACGGCCGGCGCAACGGCGCGCGCTCGTCGGCGGAGTCGAGCCAGGGCTGTGCCCGGACGGCCGGATCCCAGACGTGGTGATGCGCGTCGATGATGGGAACGGGGGTTGCCATCCTAGTCACAGGCCCAGCTCATCCAGTTGCTTGTGCAGGTCGGCGCGTGGCGCCGGGGCCCCGCCTGCGGCAGCGATGGCCGGCCGCAACTTCGAGCGCGCTGCGGCCATGGCGCGGTCGCGGAAGAGCCAGCCGCCAGCGATTCCGCCGACCAGGCCGCCGATGTGATCCTGCCAGCCAATGCCGGCTTTCGGCAGCAGGACGGTGAACTGGTAGGCGAAGCACAGCGCCATCACCGCGCCAATCATGATGTCGACGCCGTGCCGGTCGAAGAAGCCCTTCACCAGCACGTAGCCGAGATAGCCGAAGACCACTCCGCTCGCCCCGACCCCGATGGTGCCGGAGGCGCCGAAGAGCCAGGCGGCGAGCCCGCTGGTGACAATGGCCAGCGCGGTCAGCCAGAAGAAGCGGGTCACGCCCCGGTAAGCGGCCAGGAACCCGAAGATGAACAACGGGCCGGAGTTCGATTCGATGTGAGTCCAGCTCACATGCAGGAAAGGGGCGGTCAGCAGGTACGGCAGAGTGTGCACGTCGCGCGGGATGATGCCGTAAAAGTCGCTGAGATGGTAGTGATCGGCCCAGTTGACCACTTGGACGAGCCACAAGACGGCCAGGAAGGCCACCATCACGAACAGGGCCTTGCGAGCTTCGGCCACCAGGGACTCCGCGTCACCGGCGCCGAGAGTCCATGCCCGGTGCTTGGAGGTGCTCATATCACCCGTCCCTGCCGCATTCCCGGCCAGGCTCGCTGGCTGGCCGACCTTGCCTCACAAGCTAGCCGCTCGGCAGGATACGGGGAAGCTCTGGCGGCCGGGCGAGCGGCGCCGCTGGTTACGGCAGGTAATTGTTACCTTACATATCGCCAAGTTGTGATCTGCGTCAGACCAATTACGGGTTTCCTTCGCAGCTTTTTCGGCGGAAACGCTTTGTAGTCGAGCGCAGTTCTGGCAACGTATTGCGGCGACGGTCCCGGGCCCGGCGGTCGAGCCCGGCCGTCATGCGACTCGCTGCCCTGTCACCGCAGCGGTCCGCGCGCTGGGCGCTCCGCCCAGTCGCGTCTGGCCGACGGAAGGACTGCCTTGTCACAGCATCGGAGACGGCCCGAGGCTCGGCGTCCGAGGCGTCGGCGGGTGGGTGTCTTCATGGTCACCGCCGCAGCCGCAACCGTGACGGTAACCGCCATCGCCCTGATCGTGGTCGCTGGTCGGCCGGGGTCCGTCTCGGATCCGCTAGGCGCCGCCGTGGCGCAGATATCGGCCGGCAAGTCAGGGCTCGTCCTCGAGGCGGAGCGGCAGCATGTCATCCTGCAGAATGCCGCGACCGACGCGTTCACCGTCACCAGCACTCCGAAGGTCAGCAGTCCCACGGCGGCTTCGCCTGCGGGCACCGGCGCCTCCAGCGGCGCGCCGCTGGTTCAAAGCGGCCCGCCGCCGAACCCGTCGAGCGCCAAGGGCATCGCCTATGGACTGCTGTCGTCGTACGGGTTCAGCACCAGCCAGTGGGGCTGTCTCGACGACCTGTGGCAGGCGGAGAGCGGCTGGGTGTACAACGCGGAGAATGCCAGCGGTGCGTACGGGATCCCGCAGGCCTTGCCGGGATCCAAGATGGCCAGCGCCGGGCCGAACTGGCAGACCGATCCGACCACGCAGATTAAATGGGGCCTGGGCTACATCCAGTCGACGTACGGCACGCCCTGCAACGCCTGGTCCCACGAGGAGTACTACGGCTGGTACTAGCCGCGTCAGGCTGGTTACCGGGCAGGTCGAGTCATCCGGGCGACGTCGAGCGCGCTGTCCAGGTCCTGCCTGCTGATCTCGCCGCTGGCCACGTGACCGCGGGCGATGACGACCTCGCGGATGGTGGCGCCGGTCGCCAGCGCCTGGTGCGCGACGGCCGCGGCCGCTTCGTAGCCGATGAACGGATTGAGCGCGGTGACGATCGCCGGCGACGATTCGGCGTTGTGTCGCAGGTGCTCGACGTTGGCGGTAATGCCAGCCACGCACTTGTCAGCCAGCGACAGCGCAGCGGCCGCCAGCAGGCGCAGCGAGGACAGCAGGTTCCTGGCGATGACCGGCATCATTACGGTCAGCTCGAAGTTCCCCGCCGCGCCGCCGAACGCGATCGCCGCATCGTTGCCGATCACCTGCGTGCAGACCTGGCAGACGGCCTCGCAGATGACCGGGTTGACCTTGCCCGGCATGATCGACGAGCCAGGCTGCAAGTCCGGGATCCGGATCTCGCCGAGGCCGGTGCGCGGTCCGGAGTTCATCAGCCGCAGGTCGTTACAGATCTTGTAGAGGCTGACCGCTATGGTGCGCGTGACGCCGCTCGCCGCGACCAGCCCGTCCCTGCCGCCTGCGGCCTCGAAGTGGTTCGGGGCCTCCGTCAGCGGAAGCTGCATGTCTGCTGCGAGCCGGCCGATCACTGCGGCCGCGAAGCCGACGGGCGCGTTGAGCCCGGTGCCGACCGCGGTCCCGCCGAGCGGCAGCTCGCCCACATCGGGCAGCACGTCCTGGGCACGCCGCAGGCCGTGCCGGACGGCGGCGGCGTACCCGCCGAACTCCTGGCCGAGCATCACCGGCGTCGCATCCATCAGGTGCGTCCGGCCGCTCTTGACCACCTCGGCGAACTCGGCTGCCTTGCGTTCCAGGACGTCGGCGAGATGACTGAGCGCAGGCTGCAGCGAGGTCGCGATCAACCGCGCCGTGGCCAGGTGGATCGCCGACGGGAACACGTCGTTGGACGACTGGGATGCGTTGACGTGATCGTTCGGGTGCACCGGACGCCCGAGGCTGCGAGTCGCCAGCGTCGCTATGACCTCGTTGGCGTTCATGTTCGACGACGTTCCAGAGCCGGTCTGGAAGACGTCGACCGGGAACTGGTCGTCATGCCCGCCGCGGGCCACCTGCGCGGCCGCGTCGTGGATGGCCGCGGCCAGGTCGGCAGGCAGTACGCCGAGCTCGCCGTTGACCACGGCGGCGGCGCCCTTGATCGAGGCCAGCGCGCCAATCAGGTCGCCCGGCAACGGCTCGCCGGAGATCTCGAAGTTCTGCACGGCACGCTGCGTCTGCGCGCCCCACAGCGCGTCCGCTGGCACCGCCACTTCGCCCATCGAGTCGTGCTCGATGCGGAAGCCTTCCGGTGCGCCGGCCATGACAGCCTCCCTAGTCAGCTAGGTCCCGAGCCGATCGTCAGCAGCGGCTGCTTCGGCGCGGTCACATCGGCGAAGAAGTCATTGCCCTTATCGTCGACCACGATGAACGCCGGGAAGTCGCGGACCTCGATCCGCCACACCGCCTCCATGCCGAGTTCGGGGTACTCAAGCACCTCGACCTTGGTGATGCAGTCCCTGGCGAGCTTGGCGGCAGCGCCGCCGATCGAGCCGAGGTAGAAGCCGCCGTGCTGCTGGCACGCCCTGGTCACCGCGGCCGACCTGTTCCCCTTGGCCAGCATCACCAGGGAGCCGCCGGCGGCCTGGAACTTCTCGACGTAGGAGTCCATCCGGCCGGCCGTCGTCGGGCCGAACGAGCCGGACGCGTAGCCGGCCGGAGTCTTGGCCGGCCCGGCGTAATAGACGGCGTGATCGCGGAGGTAGGCGGGCATGGGCTCGCCCGCGTCCAGCAGTTCGCTGATCTTCGCGTGCGCGATGTCGCGGGCCACCACCATCGGGCCGGTCAGGGCCAGCCTGGTCTTGATCGGGTAACGCGACAGCTCGGCCCGGATCTCGCTCATCGGCCTGGACAGGTCGATGCGGACGACGTCGGTGTCCAGTTCGGCCTCGCCGGTGTCGGGGAGATACTGCGCGGGGTCGGTCTCGAGTTGCTCGAGGAATACCCCGTTCCCGTTGATCTTGGCTTTGGCCTGCCGGTCCGCGGAACAGGACACCGCGATCGCGACGGGACAGGAGGCGCCGTGTCGCGGCAGCCGGATCACCCGGACGTCGTGACAGAAGTACTTGCCGCCGAACTGGGCGCCGATCCCGGCCCGCCGGGTGATGGCGAGCACCTCTTCCTCGAGTTCGAGGTCGCGGAAGCCGTGCGCGTCCATCGATCCGGCAGTCGGCAGCGCGTCCAGGTACTTCGCCGACGCGTACTTGGCGGTCTTCAGCGCGTACTCGGCGCTGGTACCGCCGACCACGATGGCCAGGTGATAGGGCGGGCAGGCGGCCGTTCCGAGCGACCGGACCTTTTCTTCCAGGAACGCGCTCATCCTGGCCGGGCTCAGCACCGCCTTGGTCTCTTGATAGAGATACGACTTGTTGGCCGAGCCGCCGCCCTTCGCCATGAACAGGAACTTGTACTCGGCGCCGCTGGTTGCTTGCAGCTCGATCTGGGCCGGGAGGTTGCTGCCGGTGTTGCGCTCCTGGTACATGCTGAGCGGCGCGAGCTGGGAGTAGCGGAGGTTGAGCTTGGTGTACGCGTCGTAGACGCCGCGGGCGATGTGCTCTTCGTCCCGGCCGTCGGTGAGCACCTGCTGGCCGCGCTTGCCCATGACGATGGCAGTGCCGGTGTCCTGGCACATGGGCAGGATGCCGCCGGCCGCGATGCAGGCGTTCTTGAGCAAGTCGCCGGCTACGAACTTGTCGTTCCCGCTCGCCTCCGGGTCGTCCAGGATCGAACGCAACTGCCTCAGGTGCGCCGGGCGGAGCAGGTGCGCGATGTCGTGCATGGCCGCCGCCGTGAGCTGGCTCAGGACCTCCGGCTCAAGCTGCAGGAACTCCCGGCCGAGCGCACTGGCCACGCTGATGCCGTCGGAGGTGAGCAGCCGGTATTCGGTGTCGTCGGCGCCAGTCGGCAGCATGTCGGTGTAGGAGAACTCGGGCATGGCCCGATCCTAGTTCCCGGCCAGGATTTGAGTGATCCGGGAGAGTTATGCAGGCTATGACGTGCATAACTCTCCCGGATCATGGTGGCTGGCTAGATGACGTCAGCTTCCAGCAACTCAGAGGTGCGTTCCACGGCTGGCTCTAGCTGGCTGGCCGGGGCGCCCGACTGTGCGCCCGGCTCGGAGCGCAGCCGGATGACGACCGCGATCACGATCAGCGCGATGGCGTCGAAGATCGCGGCAGCGGTAAACGCGGCCGCCATCCCGTGCACCCGGATGTGCTGCGACTGGGCAGCGACGGTCGCGCCGATGACCGGGTGCCTGGCGGCCGTCCGGCTCGCGGTGCCGTAGACCGTCACCAGGATCGCCAGGCCGAGCGCGCCGCCGACTTGCTGCATCACGTTGACCATGCTGGCGGCCGCGCCGGACTCTTTCGGCGGCACGCCTGCCAGGGACGCCATCGTCAGCGGCACGAACGCGACGCCCATGCCGAGGCCGAGGAGCAGCATCGGGACCAGCACGCCGGGGAAGTAACTGGTGCCGGTGCTGAGCAGGCCAAGCCAGGCCATGCCGGCGACGACCGGCAGCAAGCCGGCGATCATCAGCGGCTTGGGGCCGAACCTGGTCGCCAGCCTGGTCGCCAGCCTGGAGGTGGCGAACAGCGCCCCGGTCATCGGGACGAAGGCGGCCCCGGCCTCGAGCGGGCTGAAACCGAGCACCTCCTGAACGAACTGGGTCAGGAAGAAGAACGACCCGAACATGCCGGCTACCAGCAGCAGCCGGGCAACGTAGGACGCGGCACGGCTGCGATCGCGCACCAGCCACAGCGGCGTGATCGGCTGGCTGCTCCTGGTCTCGATCACGGTGAACGCACCGAGCAGCAGCGCGGCGAGCGCGAACGCGCCGACGGACAGGTGGTTCGACCAGCCGTGCGAGGCGACGTTGATGAAGGCATAGACCAGGGCCGACATGCCGGCCGTCGAGGTGATGGCGCCGGCGGCGTCGAAGTGCCCGCGCCGTCGCCGCGAGCTGTCCAGCAGCCGTGGCGCCAGCGCGACCACGATGATGCCGATCGGCACGTTGACGAAGAACACCCAGCGCCACGAGGCCCACTGGACGATCAGCCCGCCGATTACCAGGCCCAGCGACGAGCCGCCCATGGTCACGGCGGTGAAGATGGACAGTGCCCGGATGCGCTCCCGGCCATCGGGGAAGCCGGTCACGATGGCGGCGAGCACGGCGGGTGAGGCGATCGCGCCGCCTGCACCCTGGACGGCACGGGCGGCGAGCAGCACTCCGGACGAAGTCGCCAGCCCGCCGGCCAGTGATGCCAGCGTGAAAACGGCGAGTCCGGCCATGAACGCCTCGCGCCTGCCGAGGATGTCCGAGGCGCGGCCGCCGAGCAGCAGCAGGCCGCCGAAAGTGAGAGCGTAGGCATTGAGAACCCAGGACAGGCTGGTGGCGGACAGGTGCAGCCCGGTTGCCATGGACGGCAGCGCGATGTTCACCACTGTCATGTCCAGGACGATCATCAGCTGAGCGCAGAGCACGAGGCCGAGGGCGATGTTCCGCCGGTCATGGCCGCGCGGTGCGCGCTTGCGGTGAGCTTGCCGGGACACGGGGCCGGCCTGCTGCGGCTGGGCAGGTGCAGCGGAGGTAGGCGAAGAAGACATGGTTCCTTCCCGGAACGGTGTGGTAACGGGCCGCCCGCCAGTGCGTCGCTGGCCAGTGCGGCGAGAGTGAGCTAAACTATTCGGAGGATCCCTCCGGTAACTATACGGAGGATGCCTCCGGTTTGCAAGCCGACAGTGCTGGAGTGAGCGATGGATGCAGCTGAGCCGGCCAGCCAGGCCGTTTCGGCGCCGCCTGTCCAGGCAACGCCACCGAAGCGGGCTGACGCCCGCCGTAACTACGACCGGTTGCTCGCGGCGGCTGCGGCCGTCTTTGCCGAGCGTGGCGCTGACGACGTGTCACTCGAAGAGATCGCCCGGCGGGCAGGCGTCGGGATCGGCACGCTCTACCGGCACTTCCCGGCCCGCCAGGCGCTGCTGGAAGCGGTGTACAAGGATCAGGTCGACGGGCTCGAGGTGCTGGCGGGCAAGTTGCTCGCGGCCGAGTCGCCCGGCGCAGCGCTTGGTGAGTGGATGCGCGCCTTCGTGGCGTTCGGCCGGACTAAGCGGAGCATGAGTTCCGCGCTGGTGGCGACCATCGGCAAGAATTCGGAATTCATGTCGGCCTGCAGCGCGACCCTGCGAAGCTGCACTGAAGCGCTGCTCAGCCGTGCTCAGGAGGCCGGAGAAGCCCGCCGCGAAGTGCAGGGCGCGGACATCATGCGCCTGGCACATGCCCTGATCATGGCCACCGAACTGGCTCCGGCTGACGCGGATCAGCCTGACCGGCTGCTCGGGCTGGTCGTCGACGGCGTGCTCATGCCCGGTGCCAGCCGGCCCTGAGGCCAAGGAGATCCTTCGCGTGGCTATCGCGTCCGGCAGCGCGGATGGCCCGGATAGTGGTCCATCCGGTCGATTAGGCCTGAACTAGCAGTAAGGCGACGCGGCTGGCCGAGGGGCCCGGTCTCGGGAGGATTCCCGCTTGCCTGCCATCGGAGTCACCGACGGCCGGCTGGGTAGCCGCCGCAAGTGCGGCGCGCGCGCCTGTCAGCCACTGCAGAGCCTGGTCCAGCCGGGCCGCGGTCTCGCCAATCTGGCGGGCGAGCGGCTGGCTCTGGCTAGCCTCGGCGGCTGCCGCGCTGAGTTCGGCTAGCTGTGCGGCTAGCCGGTGCACGCGCTGCTCGGCGAGACGAACCGAGTCCTGGGCACGGGCCGTCTGGTGCTGTCGTTCTGCCGGTGAATGCCGATCGGCGGCCCGCGTTCCCTCGGACGCCGCGGCCCTGCGAGCGAACAAGATCATCAGCACTGCCGCCCAGCCGACAGCAGCCGGCACGGCGGCCCGGAAGGCATCGAGCGCGCCGGCCCAGTGGTGGCGGCCCAGGTCGGTCGTCACGGTCGCGATGTACACGGTGGTGGCGCTGAGGCTGAAGATCAGCAGGAGTCCGACGGGCAGCCACCGCCAGAGCCGCCTGGCTGGCCCGGCAGTCCTGGCTGGCCCGGCAGTCCTGGCTGGCCCGGCTGAACCGGGCAGCGAGGCGGTTCTGGCCGCCTGGCAAGCGACCGCTTCATCGTTGTGTGTCACGGCGCACCTGCCGATGGTCAAGCTAGCAATCTGAGCCAATAGCGCTAGCCCGTCGCCGTCGTAGCGCGCAGCGCAACGGTGCGCACCGTGATTCTGCCCGCTTGGCGGCCGGTCAGAACGCCTGTCCCGACGACTTAGCACTCGAGCCGCACCTCGCCGTGGAACTTATCGACTGATATATCCTATTCAAAAGGTAGGTATTGAGTGCAAAGTCGGGGTGGGGCCCTGTGCCAGGCCCTGTGCCGACCGTTTTCTCAGCGCCCAGCGGCTCTCAGGTGCCCTGCGGCCGGCGGCTGTCGGTCGCCCGGACTGAGTCGCGGCAGGAATCGCGAGCCGCTCCGCCAGCGGCGAAGTCGTCGGCCGGGCTCTTTGTGCCTGCCGCGGACGCGGTGCCGTTGCCCAGAGTGCCGTTGCCCAGAGTGCCGTTGCCCAGAGTGCCGCTGCCCAGGGTGCCGCTGGCCGCCGAAACGGTGGCGCCGACTGCGACTGCTTCGTCGTGCACGTACCGGCCGCCCCGGAAGGCCGAGGCAGCGGCCGCGATCACCAGCACCGCGATGGCCATGCTGAACACGATCACCAGCCCGTGATGGAACGGCTGCGAGATTAGCTGCGGGAAGAACGCCTTGCCGGTGAGCACGGCAGCGTTGTGCGCGGGCAGACGGCTGAGCACGCCGGTCGGGGTGAGCAGCGACTTCACCGGGTTGTAGCCGAGGAAGGCGGCGAACAGGCTGCCAACCGGGGGCAGCGCCGCGATCCGGTGCGCGATGAGGCCAGGAACGCCCTCCGCGGTCAGGCCGCTGGTCAGCGTATTCGGCAGAGTGGCGGCCAGCCCGGCGATCATCAGCGAGAAGAACACGCCGATCGACAGGACGAAGCCCGAGTTCTGGAACGTGGCCAGCATCCCGGATGCCGCCCCGCGCTGCCTGGCAGGGACGCTATTCATGATCGCTGCCGCGTTCGGCGCCGAGAAGAGTCCCATGCCGGCGCCGGCCAGGAAAATCAGGCCGGCAAATTCCGGGTAGCCGAAGTTGACCGGGATCAGCAGCAGGCCGCCGAATGCCAGCGCCGAGACCAGCAGGCCGCCGGACGCGAAGGCCCTGGCGCCGTGCTTATCGGACAACCATCCCGAAACGGGCCCGGAGACGACGAAGCCAAACGTCAGCGCGAGCAAGTAGATTCCGGCCCACAGGGGCGTCTCCTGGTAGGCGTAGCCGTGCAGCGGCAGCCAGATGCCTTGCAGCCAGATGATGAGCATGAACTGCAGGCCGCCGCGGGCGATGGCGGCCAGCAATGTCGCGCCGGTCCCGGCGGCGAACGCCCTGATGCGCATCAGGCCCAGGTCGAACATCGGCGAGATGACCCGGGTCTCGATGACGCAGAACAAGACGAGCAGGGCGAGCCCGCCGCCAATGCCGGTCAGCACAAGCGGGCTGGTCCAGCCCATCGAGTGGCCGCCGTACGGCTGGATGCCGTAGGTGATGCCGGTCAGCAGCATGATCAGGCCCACCGCGAAGGTGACGTTGCCGAGCCAGTCGATCTTGGCGGGCGTCCGCACGCCGACTTCCCGCAAGCTCAGGTAGGACCAGATCGTGCCGCCGAGGCCGATCGGCACCGAGACGATGAACACCAGCCGCCAGTCGACCGCGGCCAGCACGCCCCCCAGGATCAGGCCGATGAACTGGCCCGAGATGCCAGCCACCTGGTTGATGCCCATGGCCGTGCCACGCTGGTTGGCGGGGAAGGCATCGGTCAGGATCGCCGGCGAGTTTGCCATCAGCATCGCGCCGCCGACGGCCTGGATGACCCGGAAGCCGATCAGCCACAGTGCTCCGGCGCCGCCGGTGAACGGGTCGAACGGCAGCGCGAGAGCGCCGAGGCCGAAGATCGCGAAGCCGGCGTTGTACATCCGTACCCGGCCGTAGATGTCGCCGAGCCTGCCGAGAGTGACGACCAGGACCGCCGAGACGACGAGATAGCCCATCAGCATCCAGAGCAGATAGCTGATGTTGCTGGCCTGCAGTGGGTCGAGGTGGATGCCGCGGAAGATGGCGGGCAGCGCGATGATGACGATCGACGAGTTGACAGTCGCGGCCAGCATGCCCAGGGTCGTATTGGAGAGCGCGACCCACTTGTAGTGCCCGTTCCTGAAGCCGGGTCCGGCTGCAGCGGTCGGTACGGTCGCGTCGCTCACCCATTAGCTCCTGGTCTGGCCGTCAACTAGTTGCTAAGACCAAACTAACAGGCGGCCGCGCCAGCCGGGGCGGGTGATGCCGGCCACCGGGACCTCCAGCCGATCTTCGGCGAATATCGCCAATTAAGTAAATGTCCTTAGCTTCCGTTATCATTGGCGCATGCTTGCTGGAGTAGATGTCGCTAGTTTTCAGGGCCCGCCAGGTGACTGGACTAGCGCAGCGGGCGACATTGCCTGGGCGGCGGTCAAGCTGACCGAGCTCGAGCCTAACGGCACCAACTATGTTAATCCGGACGCTCAGGCGGACCTTGACTGGCTGCGGAGAAACAAGAAGGGCCGCGTCGCTTACCTGTTCGGGCACCCTTCGGTAGGTGCAAAGCAGACCGTCGACTTCTTCGAGACGCAGTTCAACCTGATGGGCCTGACCGACTCCGATGCCATAGCCCTGGATCTAGAGGTGACGGACGGTCTGCCGGCTGCCAAGGTATCCGCCTGGGCCGGGGACGTGCAGGCGACGCTGCACGCCAGGCTGGGCCGGCCGCCACTGCTGTACACGTTCATCGACTTCGCCAAGCAGGGCAATTGCGCGGGTCTCGGCGGTTACCCGCTGTGGATCGCCGACCCGTCCAGCCGGGCTGGCCACCCTGTGGTACCCGCACCCTGGAAGACGTGGGCAATCCACCAATATGCCACGATCAATAATCTCGATCGTGATGTCGCCAATTATTCCACTCAGTCCGCGATGTTCGAGGCGCTCGGAAGGAAGAAGCCAGTGCCAACAGGACCAGTGAACATCGGCGGGAATTCCTCCGCCATCGCCGCAACCGGCTGGGACAACGGCCGCATGGTGGTGGTCGGCATCGGCTCCGATTCGTTCGTCTACCGGACCAGGTTCACAGGTACTCGCTGGACCGTCTGGGTCAAGGTGAGCCCGACCCAGGCCAAGGGCAACCTGGCGCTGACATCCACGGGCGGCGGCGGGGGCAGCTTGTTCTACATCGAGACTTCGGGCCAGACCGTCAAGATGATCACCAGCAATTACGGCGACACCTGGGCCTGACCTGCGATTGCTGGCAACACGCCGGTGACCTGCGGCTGGAGTATCTTCTAGAGGGTGACCTACCGCCCGGCTCCGCGTGATATCCGCGCCTCCGATTCCGAACGCGACCGGGTCGTCACGCTGCTCGGTGAGGCCGCCGCGGATGGCAGGCTAACGCCCGCCGAGCACGCGGACCGGATCGAACGCGCCTATCAGGCCCGCACGCTCGGCGAGCTGGCATCCTTGACCATGGACCTGGCGGGGCCGGCTGCGCAGCCGATCCGGCTGGACGGGCGGCGGGCGGTGGCCGGCATCTTCGGCCGGGACAGCAGGAGCGGCTGCTGGGTAGTACCGGAGAACCTGCCGGTCCTCGCGGTCTTCGGTGAGGTAGAGCTTGACATCCGCGAGGCGCTGCTGCAGAGCAGCAGGATCATCATCTACGCGACGGTCATCCTCGGCACCCTTCACCTCATCGTCCCTGACGGTGTCGCGGTCGAGATGACAGGCACCGCGCTGCTCACCCGGCGGGTCACCCGGACAGTCCGGCTGCCGGGTGCGCCGTCGGGCCGGGGCGGTCGCCAGCCCAGCGACCAGCCGGTCATCGAGCTTCGCACGGCTGGCATCGGCGGCACCATCAAGGTGACGGCGCCCAAGCGGCCGCGCCGCCTTGGCGGGCTTCGCCGCGGCCGGCTGGCCCGTTAGGCCTCCTTCGACGGGACGCCGTGGAAGTCGACCGCGCTGTAGGCGCTGAGCTTCCACAACTGGTGCTCGCTGTGAATGTTGCGGACCGTGCCGGAGCGTGCGCGCATCACCAGCGAGTGGGTTACCGCCCCGCCAGCCCGGTACCGGACGCCGGCCAGCAGTTCGCCGCCGGTGATGCCGGTTGCCGCGAAGAACGCGTCGTCCGACGCGACTAGGTCATCAGTGCTGAGAACGCGGTCCAGGTCGTGTCCGGCGTCAAGCGCCCTGGCGCGCTCGGCATCATCCCGCGGCGCCAGCTTGCCGAGGATCACGCCGCCAAGGCACTTGATCGCGCACGCGGTGATGATGCCCTCCGGCGTGCCGCCGATGCCAAGCAGCAAGTCGACGCCAGAGCCCTCCCGTGCCGCCATGATTGCCCCGGCCACGTCCCCGTCGGTCAGCAGCTTGATCCGGGCACCGGCCTGGCGGACGGCCGTGATGAGCTCGGCATGCCGGGGGCGGTCCAGCATGACGACGGTCACGTCGGACGGCGAGCAGTTCTTCGCCCGTGCGACGGCCGCGATGTTCGCGGCCGGCGAGGCGTTGATGTCGACGGCGCTCGCCGCTTCCGGGCCTGTCACGAGCTTGGACATGTAGTAGACGGCCGACGGGTCGTACATCGAGCCGCGGGCGCTGACCGCGATCACCGAGATCGCGTTGGGCATCCCGTTCGCCGTGAGCCGGGTGCCGTCGATCGGGTCGACGGCCACGTCGCAGAGCGGGCCGCTGCCGTCCCCGACTTGCTCGCCGTTGTACAGCATCGGAGCGGCGTCCTTCTCGCCTTCGCCGATCACGACCACGCCATTCATCGACACCGTGTTGATGAGTTGGCGCATCGCGTTGACGGCGGCCGCGTCTGCGCCGTTCTTGTCGCCTCTGCCTACCCATCGGGCCGACGCCATGGCGCCGGCCTCGGTGACCCTGGCCAGCTCGAGCGCGAGGTTCCGATCGGGCGCGTGCCTGCCGGGCTCCGGAGCCGCAAGGCCCGGATCGCCGGCCAGATGCCCGGCCGGCCTGGGAATGCCAGGCGCCCCTGCGACTCCGGCGAACCCGCCATCGCCGGCGGTGCCCCCCGGCATGCCAGGCATCCCGGCCGCCTCTTGGTCGCTCATCGCCAGCACCTTCCCTGTCGGTGGCCTGTGGTGGAATCCTATGTAGCGGGATGGCTGGCCCGCCTGCCTACCCCGACACCAGGCCACCTCGCACGAGGTCACCCGCAGGAGTAACTGACCAGAACGCCGGGCGCATTGACTGCAGATCAGGTAACGCACGCTGGCCGTGCCGCTGATCGCGGCGCAGCTACGCGAGCTGTGCTGCTGGCAGCGGCGCGCGAGGTTTTCATGCGCGAGGGTTACGCGCAGGCGGGCGTAACCGACATCGTCGCGCTGGCCGGGGCGAGCGTCGGTAGCATGTACCACCATTTTGCCGGCAAGGCCGACTTGTATCTGGCCCTGTTCGATGAAGTCCACAACGAGCACGACAGGCGGACCCGGCAGGCCGTGCGCGAGTGCCGGGACCGGGGAACTACCGATCCGATGCTGCTGCTGCTGACAGGCGCGCGCGGCTACCTGGACGTCTGCATCGAGCAGCGCGAGCTAGTCGGCATGTTCGCGCGCGGCGACGGCCCGCCGGGATTCGAGGTCATCTGGCGGCAGCGGCTGTCGGCCTGGGTGAGCCGCAATACCGAGTTCTTCGCGCGCAGCGGCGAGCCGCTCGGTGACGCCGCGGCGATCGTGATGACCGGGGCGATGATGCTTGCCGCGGCAGAAGTCTCGCTGGCTCCCGACACCGCGCGGGCCCGCGAGCTCGCCGACGGCGTGCTGGAGGTGCTGTCCAGGCTGCACGTCCGGTCGGCGTAGCGCGCTCGAGCCGGGCGCAGCGACGCTAGAACGGCGCGCCCGGTGCGGGCCTGGCCTCCTGCTGACTGGCCAGCGCGGTGGCCAGCCGCGCACGGGCGCCTTCGAGCCACTCCTCGCAAATGGCTGCCAGCTGCTCGCCGCGTTCCCACAGCTGAAGCGATTGCTCCAGGGTGAGGCCGCCCGCCTCCAGGCGCTTGACCAGCTCGGTCAGCTCGTCCCTGGCTTGCTCGTACGGGGGACGAGCCGGGTCGCCGGCGGCCGGCTTCGCCCTCACCCTGCCGCCCGGGCCGCTGTCGTCCGCGCTACCTGCCGATGCCACGTCATCAGACTAGTGGCGGCCGGCCGTCACCGGCAGCTGGCTGTCGGCGAACCGGACCGATAGCAGCTCTCCCTCGGTCACCTGATCAGCAGACAGCACCACCGCGGAGTCGGCCTGCTGCACGATCGCGTAGCCCCGGCGCAGCGTGGCCGCCGGTGACAGGGCGATCAGCCGCGCCCTCATGTGCGCCAGGTCGTCGCTGGCCTGGTTCAGCCGGCCGCCGACGGCCCGGCGGGCACGATCGGCAAGACCGAGAATCATCTCCTGCTGACGGTCGATCTCGCGCATCGGGCTGGCCAGCGCTGGGCGCGAGGTCATAGCCGCCAGCCAGGAGCTCTCCCGGTCCAGGCGGCCGGCCAGCGACCTGCGGGCGCGAGACCGGAGCTGGCCGATCAGCTCGAGCTGTTCGGCAACGTCGGGGACGGCGCGCCTGGCCGCGTCGGTGGGCGTCGAAGCCCGGACGTCGGCCACCAGGTCAAGCAGCGGCACATCCTGCTCGTGCCCGATCGCGCTGACCACCGGCGTGACGCAGGCAGCGACTGCGCGGACCAGCTCCTCATCCGAGAACGGCAGCAAGTCCTCAACCGAGCCGCCGCCGCGGGCAATGATGATCACGTCGACGGACCGGTCCGCGTCAAGCCGTTGCAGCGCATCGACTATCTCCTCGCTGGCGCGCGATCCCTGGACGGCGACTTGCTCGACCCGGAACCGGACAGCCGGCCAGCGGCGCGCGGCGTTCCTGAGGACGTCTCGCTCGGCCGCCGAGTCACGCCCGCAGATCAGGCCAACGGTGCCGGGCAGGAAGGGCAGCTTGCGCTTGCGTTCGGCGGCAAATAGTCCTTCGGCCGCCAGTGCCACCCGCCGCCGCTCGAGCCGGGCTAGCAGCTCGCCGATTCCGACGGCCTTGATCTGGCTGGCAGTCAGCGCGAACGAGCCCTTCGCGGAGTTGAACTCGGGCTTGGCCCAGATGACGACCCTGGCGCCGACGGCTGGCGGCGGGCTGGTCGCGTCAAGCACGGCAGTGCTGCAGATGACCCTCGCCGACACCGCGGCAACCGGGTCCCGCAGCGTGATGAAGGCGGTGCCGCCGCGCCTGGTCAGCTCGGCGATCTGGCCTTCCACCCAGACCCTGCCGAGTCGGCCGATCCACTCGCCGACCAGCCGCAGCACGGTGCGAACCGGCACGGGTGACTGCTCAGAGGTCTCTAGCGGCACGATGGCTCCTGCTCATCACTCTTCCGCCTGGAGCTTGTCGATCCGGCGCTCGAACATGCCGAGCACCTCCGGCCGCTCGGCATTCTTGCTCTCGTACTCGGCCAGGATGCGCAGCTGGCTGACGTCGAGACCGCGCAGGCGGGCCCGGATCGAGGCGAGCGACAAGTCGTCATAGTTGGCGAGCGGCAGTGCTGGCTGAGATTGGGCAGGCTCCCGGCTGGAGATGCGAGCCCTGGCTGGCTCCTGGCCGGCTTGGTCCTCGTCATCCAGATGCTCGTCCGAGAGCAGCCGGACGTTGCCCGTGGGGTCCAGCGAGCGCCAGCGTGACCCGGGCGGCGCCGTCGGAGCTGGCCGGCGCTGAGCCGGCTGGCGCGATCGCCAGTCGTCATCATCGGCGCGGGCTGCCACCTGCCCCGCCCTGGCCAGCGGACGGTCGGCTGCCAGCAGGACCCGCCCGAGTCCGGCGAAGACGGCTCGCAGGGCCAGCGCAGGCACTCGCCTCACCCGGTCGGGAACCTGCGGGATGCCCATCGGCGATCCTTCTCCCTCAGCGAACCGCAATGCTCTGGATCATTGTTGCTGTCCCCGGGTGAGTGCGAGGCACTCAGGGGCCCGGTTCCGGCCGCCAGCGCGACGGAAGCGGGCAGCCGGCCGCTCAAGCCGGACCGGTGTCTGGCTGTGCCCAGGTGCGGATCACCTAGACTGGCGGCATGTCAGCCCCGCCCCGCCGAGTGCTGCTCGCCAAGCCCCGTGGCTACTGCGCGGGCGTTGACCGGGCCGTCCAGACCGTCGAGGTCGCGCTGGAGCGCTTCGGCGCGCCTGTATACGTGCGCAAGCAAATCGTGCATAACACTCATGTTGTCCGAACGCTGGAAGAGCGTGGCGCGATTTTTGTCGACGAGACCGAGGCCGTCCCGGAAGGGGCGGTTGTGGTGTTCTCCGCGCATGGCGTGTCCCCGGACGTGCGCGAGCGGGCGATGGGCCGCGGCCTGCGGACCATCGACGCTACCTGCCCGCTGGTGACCAAGGTGCACAATGAGGCGCGCCGGTTCGCCGCGCAGGACTACGACATCCTGCTCATCGGCCACGAGGGCCACGAGGAGGTCGTCGGCACGACCGGTGAGGCTCCGGCCAACATTCACCTTGTGGATGGTCCGGCTGGCTGCGACTCGGTAGAGGTCAGGGACCCGGCCAAGGTCGCCTGGCTGTCGCAGACGACGCTCTCGGTCGATGAAACCACGCAGACCGTGGCTGTGCTGCGGCAGCGATTCCCGCAGCTGCTGGACCCGCCGAGCGACGACATCTGCTACGCGACCCAGAACCGCCAGACCGCGGTCAAGCAGATCGCGGCGGAGTCGGACGTGGTGATCGTTGTCGGCTCGGGTAACTCGTCGAACTCGGTCCGTCTCGTCGAGGTGGCCAAGGAAGCCGGCGCGCGCGCCGCCTACCTAGTCGATGACGCCTCTGACGTCGAGCTGTCCTGGCTTGATGGCGTGCACACCGTCGGCGTGACTAGTGGCGCCTCGGTGCCCGAGAACCTGGTGGACGGCGTGCTGGGGTGGCTCGCCGACAACGGGTTCGCCGACGTCGAGGAGGTCGAGGCGGTGCGCGAGCGCATGGCCTTCGGCCTGCCGCGCGAGCTCCGGAAGCCCGCTGCGGGTCAGGCCTGACCGGCCAGCTAACGGCTTCGCATGGGCGGCGGCGCGGGCCGCGCGCCGGGTAGGGCAGGCGCGCGGGTCGGCGCGCAGTCAAACCACGGGGCGGACGACGTGACTTGCACTTGCTGTTGCAGGACGCTGGCGTGGGCTGCTCGCAGTTCCGGTCCTGGCGGCAGGCCGAGATCGGTGCTGAGCCGGCGGCGGATCTGCTGGAAGGTTTGCAGTGCGGCGGCGTGCTGGCCGCTGCCGGCCAGGGCGATCATGTAGCAGGCGAGTGCCCGCTCGTTGAATGGTTCGCGCTCGGCGAGCAGTTCCAGGTGGTGCAGCGGTCCGTCGTGGCGGCCGAGTGCCTGGCTGGTTTCTGCGTATTCGATGACTGTCCGGTCGCGTAGCCGGGCTAGTGCGGTGACCGCTGGGTGGCAGCTGAGGCTCTGGATGTCGGCCAGCGGGTCGCCTCGCCACAGTCCGAGTGCCTGCGTGTATGCCTTGCAGGACAGGGAAAGTTCGCCGGCTTCGCGCGCGGCCCTGGCGTCGGTCAGGAGGCGGTGAAAGATGTCGAGGTCGAGCTCAATGTCGGCTGTGTTCAGCTGGTAGCCCGAGCCGGCTGAGGCGACAATGCCGTCCCTGGCCCGGGCCTGGTGGCCGGGATCGAGATTCCGCCGCAGCGAGCTGACGTAGGAGTGGATCATCGTTGCCGCGTTGCGGGGCGGCGCATCACCCCATAGGGCGTCCTCGAGCTGGCTGCGGCTGACGACCTGGCTGGGGCTTGTCGCCAGCATTCCGAGGACTGTCCGCTGCCTGGCTGGCCTGAGCGGGATGTTGACGCCGTCGCGGGCGGCGGTCAGCGGGCCGAGGATCCGCAGTTCCAGGCGCCACGGCCGCAGCTTGCCGGCTCCGCGTGGCCTGCCCGGTGCCGTGGATTCCCGGCGATCGGAACCATGGCCGCCGGCGGCCAATGTGAGATTTCCGGGGCTGACGCCCAGCGTGCGTGCCAGCCGCCGTGCCGAGCTGGCGTTCGGCCGGAGAGTCAGGCCTTGCTCGAGGTCGCGTATGGCGCCGATGCTGACCTGGGCAGCGGTGGCTAACTGGCGCTGGGTAATTCCGGCAGCGCGGCGATGCTGCCGGATGAGGCTGCCAGGGCTTGAACTCGAGTTAGGACCCGTTTCCCCCTGATGCATCATGCTCCCCCTGAAGCATCATGCGGGCACTTGTGTTTCTCAGCGCCCGCCTGCCGGTCTGGTATGCCTGAGGCTGATTATGCGACTTGCGCATCTTTTACACCAGCACGGGAATCCCTGCTCCTGTACTTCGCGCCAGACCACCGCGACTGCGGTGCTGCTGCGTGCGAGTTCGTCCTCCGCGTATCACTTAGCGGCTTGTTAGGAATGGTTTAGCCCGGTCAGCGATCGTTGATGTGCCGGGGCTGCGCGCCGGGCGTCCCTGGGGAGAGCGGAGCTGGGGAACGCACTATGAGGGCTGGCTTTCCGTGCCGGGTGACGGGTCTGATAGCGACAGCCGCGCTTGCGGTAGCCGGGGTGACGGCAGGGCTGGCTGCCGCCGCCGCTGCCGTGACGCTGGGTACGCCGGCGGGGGTCGGGACGCCGTGGAATCCGCCCGCGCAGGCTTCTCCTGCCGCGGGTACTCTGCCGCAGCTGAGTCCGGCTGGTGCCGGCCAGGGCTCGGGCCTGGCGGCGGCGGTGCGGACCGCGGAGGCCAGCGGGCATCCGGTGGTGGCATCGGCGCTGACAACGGCGACGCAGCTGGTGACGGCGCAGCCCGACGGGGTCATCGGGGTGAAGTCGTACGTGCTGCCGGTGCGGGTCCGGCGCGGCTGGGGCTGGGTGCCGGTGAACACGACGTTGCGGCGGGCCGCCGGGCGGCTGGTGCCGGCGGCGGTCCCGGGCGACGGGGTGTCGTTCTCGGCTGGCGGGACGGGGCCGGTGGCGGAAATCTGGCAGGCAGGCGGACGGCTGGAGTTGTGGTGGCCGGGCCGGCTGCCTGCACCGCAGGTGTCGGGGTCGTCGGCGACCTACCGGGACGTGCTTCCGGGAGTGAGCCTGGTGCTGACGGCGACGAGCTCGTCGGCGGGCGGGTTCGATGAGGTGCTGGTCGCCTCGTCCGCGGCGGCGGCGCGCCGGGTCGCGGGAGTGCGGCTGCGCGTGTCGGGGTTGCGGCTGGCGCCCGCGGCTGGCGGCGGGTTGCGGGCGCCGTTTCCCGGTGGCGCGTTCGTCTCGCCGCCGTCGCGGATGTGGGACTCCTCGTCTGTGCAGCTAGGCGCGCCGGGGAGCGGGGCGGCGGCGGCGCGGGTTGCGGGCGCGGGTCTGGCGGCGCCCGGCGGCGCGCGGTTCTCTTCTGTGCTCGGCCCGGCGGGCGGTGCCCGCGAGTCTGGTCTGGGGGTTGCCGTTTCGGGTGGGGGGCAGTTCTTGTCGCTGGTTCCGGATGCGGCCATGCTGGCGTCGCGGTCGACACGGTACCCGGTGTACTTCGACCCGGATGTGACATCTCAGGGTAACGAGCAAGATTACGATCCGGTGCAGTCAGACTGCCCGGGCTCGCACTGGGACTGGAGTTCGTACACCAGCTCACCGGTCGGCTATGACAACTTCCAGCAAGGCTCCTGCCAGTACCAGGACACTGACTACGCGCTGTACCAGATCGCGCTGCCAGTGCAGACCCAGGGCTCCGACAAGGGCCAGAGCCTGGTGAGCAGTTCCTCGACGGCGAACATCCTGTCGGCGGAATTCCAGGTCCACGAGTTGTACGCCTCGGACTGCGCCGCTGACCCCGAGGTGACCCTCACCTGGATTGACGCCATCAACTCTCACACCGGCTGGCCTGGCCCGGCGGCAGATGCCGCGAACACCGACGTGGTCGACAGCGTTGCGGCGGATCCGAATAGCTGCGACACCGTCGATGACCCCAGCAGGTACACGGCTGCGTCGTTCAAGGTCATGGACGACATCAGCCAGGTCAGCAACGGCACGAACATGACCTTCCGGCTATGGGAGAAGGGCGACACCAGCGAAGACGACCACATGCAGTTCAGCGACAACCCGGACCTGTACTTCACCTACATCGACACGCCGAACAAGCCTGGCCAGCTGAAGGCGTCCACCGGATCGAGCGACTCGGGCAACGTCGACTGTGACACGAATAATCCGGACGGCAACCCGAGCGCTTCAGGGCTGCCGCACATGGGCAAGTTCTCGGCCGCCGGCGGGCCGTACCTGTGGGCTGATTTCTCCACCGGTGACGGCAACACGACGACTGACCAGTTCAGGTACTGGATCGAGACCACGACAGGCACGCAGGACACGACCCGCAGCTCGTACTTCTCCGGGACCGGAGAACTGGACCAGCCGGTGACGTCGGCGTTCGCCGGCGATCTCAGCGACACCCAGGTGGTTGCCTACCAGGCTCAGTCGACGATCACCTACAACAGCACGACCTACTATTCGGGCTGGTCGCCCGCGTGTTACCTGGCGGTCTACCCGGACGACCCGGCGGGGCCGGCGATCACGCCGGACTTCAGCGGCGATCCGACGGCCGGCCAGACGGCGCAGTTCACGATCACCCAGTCGGCCGGGGACACGGCCGCCGAGTTCGTCTGGAGCCTGGACGGGCAGCCGCCGGCTTCCGGTATCCCGGCCGCGCAGACCTGCACGCCGGCCTCGTCGGCCTGCACGCTGTCGGGCGGGAGCGCGACGGTGACCGTGACAGTGCCGTCGCCGGGCCCGCACGAGCTGTGGGTCTATGAGATAGACGCGGGAGGCAACAGTTCGGTCGCTGATGACGTGCTGTTCGACGGCGGGGGCGATGCGCAGTACTCCTACACCTCCGGGTCGACCCTGGCGGCGAACTTCGATGCCGCGCTGTCAGCCGGGCGGCCGTTCGATAACCAGATGATCTCCAGCGCGGCTGGCTCGCCGGGCACGGCGGACGGCAACGGGTCCGGGAGCGCGCTTGACGAGCTCCAGTTGCAGGACGCGGGCTGGAAGCCAGGCCAGATGGTGATGGTGGACGGCGCGACGTTCACCCTGCCGGATTTCGGCACCGCGGACACGCCGGATAACCTGCTGGCTGCCGATCAGCTCATCGGCGCGGGCACGGGCGGCGCGAAGGGCAGCGCGCTGGTGTTCCTGGCCGCCTCGACCGGGGCCAACGCCACCGTCCCGGGGCTGGTGACGGGCGAGCCGGGCAACACAGCGGTCGTGGGCGATGTGACGGTGCCGCCGGTGGCGGGCGGCACGACGGTGACCGGAACTGGCTGCACGACCGTGTCGGCCGGTGACCTGACGGCGGCTGGCACGTGCGTGCCGGCGTCCGGTGTCGTCAATTACGCCTCCGGGTGCGCGGCCGGCGGGTACACCAGCTATGACCTGACGGTGCCGGACTGGATCGGCGGCCCGCTCAGCGAAGCCGCCGTGTACACCGCGGACCGGGACACCGCATCGGGCCAGCAGGCAGACAGCCCGGCGGTCTATGCCTTTGCCGTGCCGATCGACCCGGCCTGCACGGTGACCTCCGTGCAGCTGCCTGATGTCGGGGACTCGGTGCTGCCCCCGGCAGGGCTGGCCGGGCCGCTGCCGGGCCTGCACATCTTCGGGCTTGCCGTGCGCAACAACACGACCGCCACCCCCGAGGTCAACGGCGCCTCGGTCCCGGCGCCGTCGGGCCAGGCGTGGACCGGGGCGGTGGAGTCGCCGGTCCAGGACGCCTACACCCCGCCGTCCGGGGTGACGTGGGGTGACCAGACGTTCCGCTACGAGCTGACCCCGGATGTCAGCGCCGCGGCCGGCACCGGCCGGGTGCGGATCCAGCTGTCTGACCCGGGGTTCCTGTCCGGCGACGGCACCGGGCCGCTGCAGATCGGCGCGGCCACCATCGCCACTTCCTACGACGGGGCGGTCCCGGGGCAGGCTCCGGTTGCGCTGACGTTCGGCGGCAGCACGTCGGTGACGATCCCGGAAGGCGGGGTGATCTACAGCGACCCGCTGACGCTGCCGTTCAACGTGACGGCCGGCTCGCCGTTGCTGGTCAGCGTATGGATACAGAACACGGTCCTGCCGGTCCTGCCGCAGAACGCTTGGCCGAGCGGCGGCAGCCAGTGGTGGGCATCGTCGTCCCCGGCCCCGAACCAGACCGGGGACCAGACCGGGACGCCGTTCACCGCAAGCACCGGGGGCTCCGACGGGGCGCTGTCCGTGCTCACCGGCGTGGATGTGACCACGCCCGCCGAGATCGCCAGCGCTGGCGAGCCGACGACGGTGGTGGCCGGAGACAACGTGATCGACGGCTTCGGCACCGACGTTCTCAGCGACGCGGCGAACATTCCCAGCAAGCGCCTGGCCGGCCAGATCTACTCGCAGAAACTGGCAGGCGGCACCAGTCCGATCGACGCGGGCGTCGCGGCGAATCAGATCCTGACCGACGACCCGGCCCTGGGCGGCGTCAGCTTGTTCTCCCGGCTGGACCGCGACGTCCTGCTCGAGCCCGATGTCGGCACGGTCGTCATCGACGAGGGCCTGCAGGACTTGCTGTCAAACTCCGCCGCAACCGGCCAGGACATCGAGGGCGCCCTGCAGGCGCTGACCAACATCCTCAACGGCTGGGGCGTGACGGTGACTATCGGCACGCTCACGCCATGCTCGGGATACACCGGCCCGGGCGGCGACACCTGCGGCAGCACCGCCGACGGATACCGGCAATCGGTGAACACCTGGCTGCGCGGCGGCACCGGCATCAGCCTGCCCAACTGCGTCGCCGATTTCAGCGCGGCCGTCGGCGACGGCGCCACGCCTGATGCCCTGCAATCCAGCTTCGACTCCGGCGATCACGCCAACCTCAGCTTCGCAGGCTACGCGGCCCTGGCGCCTAAGGCGGGATCGTGCGGATTCACGGCCAACGCTAACGACGCGGGCTGAACCGGTGGCCCGAGGAAACAGCCTGCAGCTCCCGGCGGGGCAGGCAGACCGGACAGATCAGCTTCTCGTCCCGCAAGCCGACACGGTGACTCTGAAGGGAAACGTGTGATGGCGATCTCAGCCAGGCGGCACCAGCGGATCCGCAGGACCGTCGCAGGCGTTACCGCCGCCTTGCTGGTGCCGGGGCTGGCGGCCATGGCGCTGCCGCCGTCGGGGGGCGGCCGCCGGATGGAGCCTAATCAGCTGCGGCCGGTGCCGGCGCTGCGGCCGGTGCCGGTGCGGACCGTGCGGTTCCGGCGGGTGCCGGTGCCGGTCAGCCGGCCGTGGCGTGCCCCGGCGGTGGCGTGGCCGCCGGCCGGCACCGGCGTGGCAAAGGTAGCGGCGGAGAGCGCTCGCGTGCGCCGCGGGATCGTGGCGGCGGCGCGGCTCAGCGGCGACCGCGCGAACGCGGTCCTGGCCGGGCGAACGTCCGGGTCGGCGCGGGCCGGCGCCGAGCCGGTGTGGATCGGGCCGGGCCTGCGCGGCGGGACTCCGGGCCCGCAGCGGGTCCGGGTCGCGATGCAGCCGCGGCAGCTGGCAGTCAGGCTCGGGGTCAGCGGCGTGGTGTTCACGCTGTCCCGGCCGGGTGCCGCCGGCGCTGCCGCGACCGTGCACGTCAGCCTGGACTACTCCTCGTTCGCCTATGCCGATGGCGGGGACTTCGCGGCCCGGCTGCATCTGGCGGAGTTGCCGGCCTGCGCGCTCACCACGCCGCAACTGGCGGCGTGCCGCCGGCAGGTGCCGCTAGCAGGCGGCGACGATGTGGCCACTAGCCGGCTGGGAGCTGACGTGAGGCTGCCAGCGGCCGCCAGGTCGCCGCACACGGCCGCCGGCCCGGTGGTGGTGCTGGCGGCGACCACCGCGACATCGGGGTCGGGAGGCAACTTCAGCGCGACGCCGCTGTCGGATGAGGGGACATGGACCGCTGGCGGGTCCTCAGGGGCGTTCACCTATTCCTACCCGATCACCCTTCCGCCCGTGCCCGGCGGCCTGGAGCCCCAGGTCAGCCTGAACTACGACTCCCAGTCGGTGGACGGCCTGACATCCTCCACCAACGACCAGGCATCGTGGATCGGGGACGGCTGGAACTACAGCCCGGGTTTCATCGAGCGGGATTACCAGCCGTGCTCGCAGACTCCGGCTAAGACCGGGGACCTGTGCTGGAGCAGCAACGACGTGACAACGCTGTCGCTGGGAGGGGTCACCACAACGCTGGCGCAGGACACCGCGACCGGCACCTGGCAGGCGCAGAACGACCAGGGCGACACCATCACCTACCAGACCGGGACGGGCAGCAACGGCACGCACGACGACGACTACTGGGTAGTCACCGACCCGGCAGGCACCAGCTACTATTTCGGGCTCAGCGAACTGCCCGGCTACGCCTCCGGCGACGCCAGGACCGGCAGCGCGTGGACCGTCCCGGTGTATGCCACCGCATCGGGCCAGCCCTGCTACAAGACGACGTTCGCTGACTCGCACTGCATGCAGGCGTGGCGGTGGAATCTGGACTACGAGACCGACGCCGACGGCAACGCGATCGCCTACTTCTACAACACCGAGACCAACTACTACGCCGCGGACAACGGGTCGACAGCGACCGCCGGGTACACGCAAGCCGGAGTCGTCGCCAAGATCGAATACGGGCTGCGGGCCGGGAGCGTCTACGGGGCGACGCCGGCCGCCGAAGTGACGTTCACCGCCCCGGCCACCCGCACCGACATCCCCACCGGCAGCACCGACGACCTGGCCTGCTCCTCGGGAGCGGCGTGTGACGTCCAGTCGCCGACGTTCTGGGGCAGATACCAGCTGACCACCATCTCCGCCGAGGGCCTGGAAGGCACCGCCCTCAAGCCCGCCGACTCCTGGGCGCTGACGCAGGACTACCCGAGCACCGGGGACAAGACCACGCCGCCGTCGCTGTGGCTGGAATCGATCACCCGGACCGGCGAGGACGGCGGGTCGCTCACGCTGAAGCCCGTCAGCTTCGCCCCCATCGGGCTGGCCAACCGGGCGCAAACGCCGGCCGACTATACCGACGGCTATTCGCTGATCACCCGGATGCGGATCAGCGACGTGACCAGCGAGACCGGCGGGACCACCGAGGTCACCTACGACACGGCGCCCGCATCATGCACCTCGGGGAACTTCCCGCCGCCCGACGACAACACCACGCTGTGCTACCCCGATTACTGGACGCCGCCGGGACAGACCAGCGCGGTGGAGGACTGGTTCAACAAGTACGTGGTGACAGCGGTAACGCAGGCGTCGACGCAGGTCGCCAGCCAGGCCGAGTACACCACCTACTGCTACGGGTCCTCGCCGGGCTGCCTCAACGGCGCCGCGTGGCATTTCGACGATGACCCGCTGGCCAAGACCTCGCAGCGGACCTGGGATCAGTGGCGAGGATTCGGCCAGGTCACCACCCAGACCGGCGTGGCCCCAGACCCGGTCACCCAGACCGTCGACACCTACTTCCAGGGCATGAACGGCGACTACCAGTCCGGCGGCGGCAGCACGCCGGCGTCGCTGAGCACCACGATCGGCGGGGTGACGATCTCGGCCACCGACAACAACCAGTGGGCCGGGATGGACTTCGAGCACGCCGTGTACGACGGGCCTGGCGGCGCGCTGATCTCGGCGACCGTGTCGACGCCGTGGACATCGGCGGCCACGGCCACCCAGACCGGCATGCCATCCCCGCTGCCGGACCTGCAGGCGTTCCTGACCGGCACGGCGAAGACGCAGGACTTCACCGCGCTGGCCTCAGGCGGCTACCGGGAAGCCGATGAGTACTACACCTACGACTCCCAGGGCCGGGTCACCGCGGAGGCGAAAGCGCCCGACGCCTCCGACAACGGCGCGGCGGGCGATGCCGGCGAGGACACCTGCACCCAGACCAGCTACCCGTCGGCGGGTCACTGGGACCTGCCGTCGGAAATCATCGTGACCGCCGAGCCGCCGTCCTCCTGCCCGGTGTCAGGGACGCCGGCCCAGTCCGCGCTGATCTCCGACACCCGCTACTACTACGACGGATCTACCACCCTGGGCGCCGCACCGGTGCACGGCAACCTCACCCAGACCACCCAGGCCACTTCCTACAACAGCTCGTCGGAAGTCTTCACCACCGAGAACCAGGCGACCTACGACGAGTACGGCAGGGTCACCTCGCAGACCAACGGCGACGGGAACACCACCACCACGGCCTACACCCCGGCCACCGGCGCTGAGCCGACCAGCGTCACGGTCACCAGCCCGGCCACCGCCAACGCGCCCGCCGGGCTGGTCACCACCACCGCCTACGACCCGCTGCGAGACCTGCCGGTGCAGGTCACCGACCCCTCCGGCGGGGTAACCTCGGAAACCTATGACCCGCTCGGCCGTCTCACCGCGGTCTGGACCCCCGGGCACCCGGAAGCCACCGACAGCGCGGACGAAAAGTTCACCTACACCCCGTCCAACCTCGGCCCGTCGGTCATCACCACCGACACGATCAACCCGGCTGGCGGGTACACCGTGTCGGAAGACCTGTACGACTCCCTCGGCCGGGAAGTCGAAACCCAGACCCAGACCCCGGACGGCGGCCGGGAGGTCACCGACTACACCTTCAACTCCGACGGCTGGCCGCTGGAAGTCTACGGTCCCTACTACGCCACCGGCGCGCCGTCAGGCACCCTGGTCGACGCGCCCGGCAACCAGGTCCCCGACGAAACCGGCTACTTCTACGACGGCGACGGCAGGGTCACCCGCCAGGTCCTCTACGACGACAACAACGAGGTGTATGAGACCGACACCAGCTACGGCGGCGACTACACCACGCTCACCCCGCCCGCCGGGGGCACCGCCCAGACGACCTACGTCAACGGAGACGGGCAGGCCAGCTACATCTACGACTACCACTCGCCAGCACCGCCGGCCAGCCCGCCCGCACCCGGCTCCGGGTCGCAACCCGGCAGCGGCGGCTGGGACCAGACCGCCTACACCTACAACGCCGCCCGGGAACTGACCGGGATCACCGACGCTGCCGGGAACATCTGGTCCTACTCCTACAACCTGGCCGGCGATGTTATCTCGGCGACCACCCCGGACTCTGGCACGACCACCTCCACCTACGACGCCGACGGCAACCTGCTGTCAGCCAGCGATGCCCGCCGCACGACAATCTCCTACGCCTACGACGCCGACGGCCGCAAGACCGCCGAGTACGACACCACCGGCGGCGCGGCCGAGACCGGCTCCGACGAACTCGCCTCCTGGACCTACGACACGCTCGCCAAGGGCCAGCTGACATCGTCCACCGCCTACATCGGCGGCACCTCCGGGTCGGCTTACACCCAGGGCGTGATCGGCTACAACGCCTACGAGCTGCCGACCGGCACGCAGACCATCATCCCGCCGTCAGCCGGCGCGCTGGCCGGCACCTACAAGCAGGGCGACACCTACTCGGTCTATGGCGACGAACTGGCCTCCTACTACGACTACGCGGTCGCCGGACTGCCCGCCGAGACCGTCGACCTCGGCTACAACAGCTCCAGCCAGCCGGTCAGCCTCGGCTCCGCGCTGTGGGACTACGTCGCAGCGCTGTCCTACACCGAGGCCGGCCAGCCGCACGAATACGCCCTAGGCCCCAGCACCGAGCCGGCCTGGATCTACGACAACTACAACCTGACTACCGGGCAGCTCACATCCGCCCTCGTACAGGCCGGCACCACCCCGGTCACCGCCGACGACACCGCCTACGGCTACGACAACGCCGGGCTGATCACCTCCGAAACCGACACACCGGCCGACGCCAGCAACCAGGTCCAGTGCTTCACCTACAACTACCTCGGCCAGCTCTCCAGCGCCTGGGCCCAGGGATCCGCCGGCTGCCCCTCCGCCGGCTCCCAGACAGCCGAGGCCGGCGCCGCCGCCCCCTACTGGCAGCAATACAGCTATAACAACCAGGGCGACATGACCTCGCAGGTCTCCACCCCGGCCAGCGGCCCCGCCACCACCTACACCAGCACCTTCCCCCCAGCCGGCACCAGCCAGCCGCACGCCATCACCAGCCAGCAGGCCACCACCGGCAGCAGCTCACCCGCCACCACCAGCTACACCTACACTCCCAGCGGCCAGACCGCCACCATCACCCCACCATCGGGAACCACCAGCAACCTGAACTGGAACGACGCCGGGCAGCTCACCTCCATCACCCCGGCCGGCAGCCCCACCCCCACCGCCAGCTACACCTACGACGCCAACGGCAACCTCCTCCTCCAGACAGACGGCACCACCACCACCCTCTACCTCCCCGACGAGCAGATCACCGACACCGCCGGCACCCTGTCCGCCGTCCGCTACTACACCATCGGCGGGCTCACCATCGCCGCGCGCACCAGCACCGGCACCATCGACTACCTCACCAGCGACTCGCAAGCCACCGCCACCATCGCCATCAACGCCGGCACCCTCGCCGTCACCCGCCGCTACTACGACCCCTACGGCAACCCCATCGGAGAGGCCCCCGCCACCTGGCCCGGCAGCAAGGGCTTCGTCGGCGGCACCACCGACCCCGCCACCGGCCTGGACAACCTCGGCGCCCGCGAATACAACCCCGCCACCGGATCCTTCATCACCACCGACCCCATCCTCAGCCCCTACCAGCCCACCGACCTCAACCCCTACGCCTACGCCTACGACAACCCCGCCACCAACAGCGACCCCACCGGGCTGAGCGTCTACCTCACCGGCGGAGGCGGCGCCAGCATCTGCACCAGCGACCCCACCTACCCCGGCTGCAACGGCACCGGAAACACCCAGCAGACCCCGGACAACTGCCCCCCCGAGATCTGCGGCCACCCCAGCCTCCAGATGACCACCTACACCGCCGCCGGCACCCCCATCCGCACCATCACACCCAAAATCCAGAGCACCGGCATGTACAACCCCGGCGCCTGCGCCCGGTTCGAGGTCGCCGGGTGCGCGCCCGGACAGGGCCTGCTCGCCATGGCCTCCGCGACCCGCAACGACATGTCACCCGGCCAGTTCTTCTTCGGCGCGGTCATGATGCTCATCCCCGGCGACGTCGGTGAGCTCGGTTTGCTCGGCGATGCAACCGATCTCAGCATTGCCGCAGAAGACACAGGATCGACGTCGATCTTCCGTGCTGTGTCCGGGGCGGAGGCGCGGGATATCGCGGCGAATGGGTTCCGGCAGGCGCCGAGCGGGCTGAGCTATGAGGGCAAGCTATTCGC
>JAJYUU010000008.1 GCA_021792405.1 Actinomycetes bacterium | reverse complement strand
CGCGCCGGCCGCCCCGCAGACGGCCGCCCCGCAGACGGCCGCGCCGCTGGCGGCCGCGCTGGCGCCTGCGGGGCACACCGCAATCGCGCACAGCCGGGTCCGCCAGGCAATCGCCAGCCGGCTGACCGAGAGCAAGCGGACGGTCCCGCACTTCTACCTCAGCGGCAGCGCCAGGGCAGGCAAGCTGCTGCGATTGCGAGCGGAGCTCAACGAGGGGACGGGCCCGGCCAGGGTCTCGGTCAATGACCTCGTCATCAAGGCGGTCGCCCGCGCCCATCAGCTCGTCCCTGCCATGAACGTGATCTGGACACCCGAGGCCCTGCTGTCGTATGACTCGGTCGACATCGGCGTTGCCGTTGCCAGTCCGCGCGGGCTGGTCACCCCGGTACTCCGCGCAGCCGAGCGATACCCGGTCTCCGCGCTGGCCGTTGCGGTTGCCGACCTGGTTGACCGCGCCGGAGCGGGCCGCCTCCAGCAGCGCGAGCTCGAAGGCGGCACGACCTGCGTGACAAATCTCGGCATGTTCGGCGTCGAGCAGTTCAGCGCGATCATCAACCCGCCGCAGTCGTCGATCCTTGCCGTCGGTGCCATTCACGACGCCCCGGTGGTCAAGAAGGGGAAGCTGCGAGTCGGCGCGGTGATGCGGGTGACTCTCTCGGCCGACCACCGGGCCATCGACGGCGCCACGGCAGCGGAGTGGATGAAGGCTTTCGTCGCGCTGATCGAGCATCCCGCGCAGATCCTGGCCTGACCGTCCTGCCCCTGACGTCTCCGCGGAAACGCTCGGCGGCGCCTTGCCGGGCGGCCGCTCCGGTGTGCCTGCTAGTAGCTGAACCGCTGTTGTCGCCCGCGGGTGACACCGCTCCCGCCAGTTATGGCGAGTTGAGGTTAGCGCCAGGTCCTCGAACCTTACGGTCGGCAGCGGCGCCTCGCTGCCGAACTTCACCTCCGCATCAACCAGCTGCTGGTAGAGCGCCTGGATAGCGTCCCGCCTGGTCACCGGCCGGTCGGCCGGGTAGGCCAGCACGGCTCGCCCCTTGCAGTTGCCATGCAACCGACGCTAGCCGAGGCAGCCGCTCACCAGCACGGGCCATTAGCGCGCGGAAGGGCTGGGCCACATCCTGCGGTGCGGATAGTCAGTTGCCCTGGCGCGGATAGTCAGTTGCCCTGGCCTGGCCGGGCATGGTTGCCTTGCTCGCGCTCTGTCTTGTCCGTCCGGGAGGCTGTCATGTCTGGTCAGGGTCACGGCACGGTGCTGGTCACTGGTGTCGGCCGGCGGCGGTCCATTGGCGCAGGTCTCGCGCTCGGGCTTGCCGAGGACGGGTGGGACCTGGTGCTGAACTGCTGGAAGCCGTATGACGACCGGCTGGGCTATGAGCGCGGCGAGCACGATGCCGACGACGTGGCGGCGCAGTGCCGCCGCCTGGGGAGCAGGGTTGAGGTCATGCCCGCGGACCTTGCCACGGTCGGTACCGCCGCGGACCTGGTAGCGACCGCGTCCGGGCTGGGCGCCCTGCACGGGCTGGTGATGTCGCATTGCGAGAGCGTGGACGGCTCGATCCTGGACACGACGCTTGACAGCTGGGAGCGGCATTTCGCGGTCAACGCCCGTGCCGTGTGGCTGCTGATCAAGGCATTTGCTGAGTGCCTGCCTGCCAGCCCGACGACGGAGGTCAGAGGACGGATTGTCGCGCTCACCAGTGACCACGCTGCGCACAACTTGCCGTACGGAGCGAGCAAGGGAGCTCTGGACCGGGTCGTTATGGCAGCGGCTATCGAGCTCGCCAGCCGCGGCATACGCGCCAACGTCATCAACCCCGGCCCGATCGACACCGGCTGGATGACCCCCGCGATCCGCCAGGCGTGCGTGAGCAGCACGCCGGCCGGTCGGCTCGGGACGCCGACCGACATCTCGGATCTGGTCCGCTTCCTCATGTCCGACGCCGGAGGCTGGATCAACGGGCAAGTCCTGTACAGCAACGGCGGGTTCACGACGTCCAGCTGACCCGGTGACGCTCTCGCAGAAACCCGGGGCCGGTTGAAGCCGCCGGCGGGCGAGCGTCGCTGTGGTGGTGGTCAGCCGCCGGTGCTTGCCTGGCTGGTCAGATCGATTGGCCGGCCGTGACGACGCCGGCTGACCGGCAAGCGCTGGCGGGCTGATTGCCGGTCAGCCTGCAGATCGCGGCGGTGATCATGTTGGCTGCCCCGTCGATGTCGCGGCCGATCGCGCTGGCCGGGTTGTGCATGGCCGCGGCGACTTGCGCCCAAGTCAGCCCGGCCAGGGCGGACGGCAGGTACTGAGCGCTCGGGACAAGGTAGCGGTTGCCGATGTCGACGAACGGAATCGAGCCGCCTGAGTACCGGGCGAACAGCGCTTGCTCTTGCGGCGTGGGGTGCTGGAGGTAGACGTGCCCGAAGGGGGTGGCCGGGTCAGCCTTCTCCCCGTACCACTCGACGGGCACGAACTGGAGGTACTTGCTGGCGTAGCGGGCGTCGGCGAAGGTCAGCGTGGGCGTGCTCGGGTATACGTCGGCAGGCGAGGAGTGGATGAAGCGCAGTCCGGTAAGCGTGCCGAGCCGGCTGACGGCGGCTGCGATCGCCCACCGTTCCGCGGCGCAGTACGGGCAGAACTCGCCGCCCATGTACAGCAGTTCCGGCGTCCGACCGGCCATGAGCTCGGGTTGCCCGGTGATCGGTTTGAGGCCGGTCGCTGTGCCTGCGCCTACCCGGTTGAACGTGGTAGCCGGCACGGTCGTGATCTCGCGCGCGATCGCCGGGTCGGCTGCGACTGGCGCGAAGGCCGGCCCCGCTGGTGCCGGGGACCTGCCGAGGCTGACCAGCACGAGGACGATCACCAGCAGCACCACGACGGCGACGCCGCCGCCTGCGATCGCGATTCTCCGGCGCGTCTCGGCGCGCCTTGCCGCCGCCTGCTGGGCGGCGATCTTCTGCCGGGTCCGCTGCGCTGCAAGCCGGTCAGCCTTACCCATGGTACCCATCCCGCCGGTCGTTATCTACGGTCTACGTACGTAGACCGTAGCATGCGTTAGACTGCTCCCGGTAGCTGTCAGCGGCAGCAGGTAACGGCCCGGCGGCGCAGCGGGAGGCAACGTGCGCGGATTCGGCGAGCTTGAGTCGGTGGTCATGCACATGGTGTGGGACGCCTGCGGGCCGGTGACCGTCAGGGACCTGTTCGATCAGCTCAGCCGGGATCGCTCGATCGCGTACACGACGGTCATGAGCACTATGGACAACCTGCACCGCAAGGGCTGGCTCGCGCGGGTCAAGGACGGCAAGGCCTATCAGTACACCGCGACTGCGAGTCGCGAGGAGTACAGCGCGCGGCTGATGCGCGAGGCGCTGGCTGGCGGTGGGGACACCGAGGCAGTGCTCACGCACTTTGTCGCGCAGATCGGGGGAGCGGAGTCGCAAGTGCTGCGCGCCGTGGTGCAGCGGCTGGCCGGCCGGCGGCCGGAATGACCGCGGCGCTGCTGATCTGCGTGTATGCGCTGGCGGTCGCGCGGTTGCTGCCCGGGTTGCTGGCGGCGCTGACCGCCCGCGGCATGAGCGCGCGGCTGGGGCTGGCGGCCTGGCTGGCCTCGATGGCCTGCGTGCTGGCATGCTTCGCGGCCGCGCTGCAGTACCTGCTCAGCGCGGCAGTCACGGGCTGGCCGCTGCTGGCTCAGGCGATCTGCCGGTCGGCCACCGGGCACGCTTGCCCGCCGCTGGTATACCGGGGCGCGATCCTCGAGATTCCGCTCAGCGCCGCCGCACTCGGCGGTGCCCTGACCGCTGCGGTCCTGGCCGGGCAGTACGGCCGCCGGCTGCAGCGGTCCCGTCGGCAGACGCGCGCTCATGCCGAGTCAGCCCGGATCACCGGCCGCGCGCTGCCGGCGGCCAGCGGCGCGGTAGTCCTCGACGTCCCGCAGCCGGCCGCCTACTGCGTGCCGGGCCGCCCGCCCGCCATCGTGCTTACCGCCGGCGCCCTCGCCGTACTCGAGCCCGCGCAGCTCACCGCGGTGATCGCGCACGAGAAGGCGCACCTGGCCGGCGGCCACCACCGGCTCGTGGCGCTCACCCGCGCGCTGGCCGCAATCCTGCCGCGCGTGCCGCTGTTCAGGCGCGGTGCCGCCGAGGTGGAGCGGCTTGCCGAGATGCGTGCCGACGACCGCGCGGCGCGCGACTTTGGCCGGCCGGTCCTCGTCACTGCGCTGCTGGCCATGGGCACCGGCACGGCCATCCCCGTCCTCGCCCTGGCGGCAACCGCCCAGAACGTGACAGCCCGGGTGCAGCGCTTGCTTGACCCCCCGCCGCGCGCCCGGCACATCGGCAACGGGCTGGCCCTCGTCGCCGTGACGCTGCTCGTCGCGGCAGGGTCGGCGCTGATCGCCCGGTTTGCCGGCCCGTTGGCCGCCCACGCCTTGGCGGTGCCGTGACACCCCGCGCTCAGCGCGTCACACAGCGCTGGCCGTTCGACGAGATCATGGCGGTCCTCGACGCGTTGCCGAAGTTTGAACTCAGCCGACCCGGCAGTTGCGCGCATGGGCGGCCGGCTGCCGTGGGTACATCAAAAGCTCAGGTACCGTCGTCGCCCTGACTAATGGCAGCACTCGTTGTCTCCGGCGGCCCGGATATCGTCCTAACGCGGGGAGAGCGGATGCTGACAGCGGAGACAGTTGATCGGATTGTCCGGTTCGACGGAAACGAGCTACCCGTTACTTCGCTCTATGCACACGTCGACGCTGATCCAGGTCATCGCGAGGATCTGCACGCACGGGTGACGAGCATGCTGGACGAGGTCTACCCGCTCGCGAAGAACGACTCCGTCGATCATGAAGCACGCCTGTCACTGCGAGCCGACGTCGACCGGATCAGGGAAGCGCTGGCGCAGGAACGCTGGAAGCCGGGTGCGGTCGCCATCTTCGCCTGCAGCGGGCGCAATCTCTACGAGGAGGTGCCGCTGCCGCGCCGGGTCCGTGACCAAGCGGTAGTCGATGCGATGCCGCACGTCCGGCCGATGCTGACAGTCCTGGACGAGTACCACCGCGCCTGCGTCGTGGTCGTGGACAAGGCCTCTGCCCGGCTCTGGGAGATCTACCAGGACGAGCTACGCGAAGTGGGCAAGGTCCGGGACCGGGTGCTGCGCAAGCCGAACTTCGCCGCGTGGCGGGTCGAGCAACGGGTCCGCAACAAGGCAGACGAACTGAGCAAACGCCACTATCGGAACGTCGTGGAGCGACTTGAGCAGTTGTTCCGGGCTAAGGGCTTCGACCTGCTGATCGTCGGCGGTCACGAGTACGAGGTGCCGGCCTTCATCGACTTCCTGCCGAAGGACCTGCGGGCACTGGTCGCCGGCACCTTCAGCGTCGACCCGGCCGAGCCGGTGCTCGCCGAGGTGCGCGCGAACGCCGACGCGATCCTGCAGAGTTACGAGAGTGCGCAGGAGAGGCAGTTGGTCAGCGACACCCTGGCGAAGGTGGCATCGGGCGGGCTGGCCGTCGCGGGCCTGGACAGCTGCCTGTGGGCTGGTTCGATCGCCGCGATACAGACCCTGCTCGTCATGGACGGCGTTGTGGTGCCGGGCGTGGTATGCGACCAATCGGGCTGGCTGGCGCGATCTGGCGATACCTGTCCGCTCTGCGGCAATCCGACCAGGCCATCCCCGGACATCGTCGACGAGCTGGCCCAGGAGGTAATCGCCGAGGGTGGCTCTGTCAAGCACATCAGCGATGATGAGCGGCTAGCTGAGCCGCTCACTGCCGCGTCGATCCGGTTCCCGCTCCCGCCGGTGCCGGCCAGCTAACCCGGCCACCCGGCGGCCGGCGAATTGCTCGATGATCGCCGGGCAGAAGGCGGGCAGGTCTGCGGGGGAGCGGCTGGTTGTGAACTGGCCGTCGATGACGACTTCCTGGTCGACGGCTTGAGCGCCGGCCAGGCGCAGGTCGGTCCACAGGCTCGGCCACGAGGTCAGTCGCCGGCCGCGCACCACGTCGGCCTCGATGAGCGTCCACGGGCCGTGGCAGATCGCGCCGATGGGCTTGCCGGTCTGCGCGAACGCCTTCACGAAGCCGATAGCAGTGGCATTGATCCGCAGCAGATCGGGACTGACGGTGCCGCCCGGCAGCAGCAGCGCGTCATAGTCGTCCGGCCTGGCGTCGCCGATCTGCCGGTCGACCGCGAGCGTGCCGGCCGGTACCAGGTCGAACTGCCGGGCCTGGATCTCGCCCGGATGGATTGACAGCAGGTCGCAGGCGGCGCCCGCACCGTATACGGCGCCCCGGGGCTCCTCAAGCTCGTTCCGCTCTACACCGTCGGTCGCCAGGATCGCGATTGTCATGCCGCCAAGATCTCGAGTCATGGCTGCTCCCGTGGTTGTGGTTAGCCGGCCGGGAAGAGTGTGACTTTGGTCCAGCCGCTATCGCGGTTGTCGAAGTGCCGGTACGCCTGCGGTGCCTGGTCGAGCGGGAGCTGGTGGGAGATGACGAAGGAGGGTGTTGCCTTGCCGATGCTGATGAGGTCGCGCAGGTGGGTGTCGTAGGCCTTGACGGGACACTGCCCGGTGCCCATGTGCTGGCCCTTGAACCAGAAGTTCCCGTAGTCGAAGGCGATCTCGCCGCGCCGGGCGAGCTCGTCGGAGCCGCCGGGGTCTGCGGGGACGTAGAGACCGACCACGCCGATGTGGCCGGTGGCCTTGACGGAATCAACGAGTTCGTTGAGGGTCTGACTGGGGTGCTCGTGGCCTGCCGGGTCGTGGGCCTGGTAGCCGACGCACTCGCAGCCGCAGTCGGCACCGTGGCCGTCGGTAGCGTGCAGGACCTGCTCGACGGGTGAGGTTGCGCCGTCGTTGATCGGGATGGCGCCGATCTTCTCGGCGAGAGCGAGCCGGTCCGGGTGGCGGTCGATGACCATGACTTTGCTGGCGCCTTTGATGATGGCGGAGTAGGCGGCCATCAGGCCAACCGGGTCCGCGCCGTAGATGACGACGGTGTCGCCGGCGGTGACGTGGGCCATTTCGGTGGCGTGGTAGCCAGTAGGGAAGATGTCGGAGAGCATGACGTAGTCGTTCTGCTTCTCAGCCGCGTCGTCGGGCAGCGGGAGGAGGTTGAAGTCGGCCCACGGGACTCGCAGGTATTCGGCCTGGCCGCCGTTCCAAGGGCCCATGTCGGCGAAGCCGTAGGCGGCGCCGGCGATGCCGCTGTCGGGATTGGCGGTCAGGCAGTAGCTGGTCAGGCCGCGTTCGCAGTTGGGGCAGTGGCCGCAGGCGACGTTGAACGGGACCGCGACCATGTCGCCGGGGCGCAGTTGCTCGACCGCGGGGCCGGTCTCCACGACCCGGCCCATGTTCTCGTGGCCGAGGACCCGGCCGGGTTCGATGTCGGTGCGGCCTTCGTACATGTGCAGGTCCGAGCCGCAGATGTTGGTCCTGGTGATCTGCACGACCGCGTCACCGGGCCGCTCGATGCGCGGATCGGGCACCTCGGTCACCGATACGTCCCGCGGACCGTTGTACACAAGCGCTTTCACGGCAGATCCTCCCGTCATCGCCGCGCTACCTCCGGCCGCGGCTGCGGTTACGCGGTTGTCAGCAACGATGCCGTGCTGGCCAGTCGGCGCGCATCCCTCGGCCAGGTAGTTTGACCGCGGCCGACGCGGGCGGCTCAGGGGTCAGCGGGACGCGGGTATTAGCCTGCCAGCATCGGCAGTAGCCGGCCTGCTCGGCTGGCCGGCCAGGCAAGGGACGGGGGGAATCACAGATGTCTGGTGACTTCGCCAGCGCATTGCAGCACACGAACCAGGTCGAGCTCACTGTTACCGGCAGGAACACCGGGCGGCAGATTTCGCTCCCGGTATGGTTTGTGCGGGATGGCGATAAGTTCTACCTGCTCCCGGTCAGAGGATCCGACAGTGACTGGTTCAAGAACGTGCTCAAGACGCCGCGGTTGCGGCTCACCGCCGACGGCGCGACCGTGACCGCCACGGCCACACCGGTTACCGAGCCCCGTCAGGTGCACGAGGTCGTCGAGAGGTTCCGCGCGAGCTACGGGCCTGACCTGGTGGCGCAGTACTACCCGAAGACCGACGTCGCTGTCGACGTCGGGTTGCCCGGCTGAGAGGCGAGCATGTCAGGACTGATCGGCGGCATCTCGCCGCACACGGCCCGGCGCACCTTCCGCGCGGCGGAGCCGATCCACGGGATGATCTATTTCACCCCGTACGGCCCGGATGCGTACGGGAAGGTCGGCATCACGGATCAGCGCATGGCTTACTTCGCCTCGCGCTCGGCCGCGCTGGGCCGCGTGCCGGCCGAAACCGTCATCGCTACCTTCTTCAACTTCAGCCCCGCGCTCGTCCGCCGGTGCATTCCGGCGGCGTGGGAGGCTGCCACCCCGGCCCAGGTGCTGGCGGCGCGGCTGGACGCGGCCGACCGGTCGCTGCGCCAGGCGTGGCCGGACGACGTCGCGGGCCCGCAGGTGCGCGAGGCGGCCGACCTGGCGCAGCGTGCCGCGCTGCGGGCGGCCACGCGCCTGCAGGGCCGCCCGCTGTTCGCGGCGCACGCCGCGCTGCCCTGGCCCGACGCGCCGCACCTGGTGCTCTGGCACGCGCAGACGCTGCTGCGCGAGTACCGGGGCGACGGGCACGTCGCGCTGCTGCTGGCCGAGGGCCTCGACGGCACCGGCGCTCTCATCTCGCATGCCGCGACGGGAGCCGTCTCCGCCGGGGTGCTGCGGGCGACGCGCGGCTGGAGCGAGGAGGAGTGGGCCGCCGGGGCCGAAGGCCTCCGGGAGCAGGGCTGGCTCGCCGACGGGCCAGAGCTCGCGCTGACCGAGCTGGGGCAACAGCGGCGCCAGTTCGTCGAGGATCGCACCGATCAGCTGGCTACTTACGCCTACGAGGCAATCGGCGAGGACGGCTGCGCCCGGCTCGCTGAACTGACCGCCCGGCTGTCAGCCGCGGTGATGGCTGCCGACCTAGGGTTCCCCGCCGTTCTGGCGACTCAGTATGCGGGAGCCAGCTAAGCCGGCCCGCCCGGGGCAGGCATTACTTCTGCGTGAAGCCTGAGCAGGACGGCCCCGTCCGTCCGGGCGGCAGCCCGCCCGCAGTTCTGGCCTGCGCGAAGGCTGGTCGCGCCGGGCCCGGGCAGCCACTACGGCTCGCTCCGGAGAACAGCGCCAGGGCCGTTCCGGCTAGCACCATGCCGACCAGGAAGAAGACGGTGAGCCACATCGCGAACGTCATCTTGGCCGGTTCTGGACCGTGATCTGCCGGTGTGACGGTCGGCGTCCGGGGTCCGCCGAGTCGCTCGGACTCCGGCAATGCCGTGTTCGCTGTCACTGTCGTGAAGGACTCGAACGCGATCGTCAGTTCTGGGTCGGCGATCCGCAGATTGTGCTCGATCGCATCCAGCGCAATCTGCTCGCTAGCCTTCAAGCTCATGGCTCTCTCCGTGCTCGCGTGTCGGGATATCGGCTGTCGGTAATAGGCCGGTTGCCGGGTTCGCGGCAGGCCGCTCAGGCTATAGGCACAGTCCTACCTTGACGCCGGGCGACGGCGCATCCCGGCGATCAATCATCTTCCGGCGCCGGATCAGCAAGGACCCAGCGCATCGCTCGTCAGCAGCGCCTGTCCGAGGGCCGACCAGGCCCCGCCGTAGTAGGTCGGGTAGTGGCGCTGCTGCAGCGCGGCTTCGTCCAGCAAATGCCGGGATTGCGTGCCATGGCCCGCCGCCTTTGCCGCTGCCGCTGCCGCTACCAGCGGCAGTGCGGCATGCGTCGCAGTCAGTACAGTGCCGTTGAGGCGCAGCGCGAGCGCGTGCGCGCGGCGTCCGGCTCGCAGCAGCCGCCACCAGCGCGCCGCCAGCGCCCTGGCGTGCGGATTGCAGGACGCGGCAAACCAGACGACCGTGCGCTGTGCATCCAGCCCGTACTGCGCCTGGGTCTGCGTGCCGTCGGGTGACGGCTCCGGCTGCGGGGCGTCGCCGACGCTGAGCTGCGCCCAATCGGGCGGAAGCCGCTTGCCGTTGTCGGTAATCTGGCGCGCGAGGCGAACGGCGCCCGCCTCCAGGCGGAGCCAGATCTCATCACCGGTGAAGTGCGCCAGCCCTTGAAACGCGGCCAGCGACCAGTAGCTGGGGTCGATCGTGGCTGGCGGCCCGGTAGCCCAGGGCCCGGCTGCCAGGATCGGGACCCCGTCAGGACCACTGACTACCTCGTGCGCCAGCACCGCATCGGCTACCTCGCGCCCGTCGCGATGCCAGGCTGCCGCCTCTGGCCCACGGTAGCGGAGCAGGGCCCAGGCGATCAGCAGGTCCGCATCACTGGCAGCGCCGGGGCCGATGACCCGGCCCGCGGCGTTTGCGTGGAAGGCGAAGAGATGACTGCGGAGTTGCAGGTGCCGTTTCGTCCACATCCATATCTGCCGGAACTGGGTGCTATCGCCGGCAGCCTCGGCCAGCAGCATGCCGTACGCCTGGCCCTCGCTCACTGTGTCGTGACCCTGGTCGATCCGCACCACACGGCCATCAGGGCGGGCGTAGGTCTGCAGGAACCTGGCCGCCGCCTGCTGCGGGCCGCCACTGCCGCAGCCCGCGACGCTGACCGCGAGCCCTGCCGAGGCAATGACCACCATCAGCCGGAAAGCCACCCTCAGATACCGTGGCCGGGAAGTTGTCTTCGGCCGCACTCCGGGGCCACGGCGGGTACCTGATCGGATCACGCGAAGCCCCCTCGGCGGCCGGCGGCGCTCACGGCGGTGATCGCTAGCGGACGGCGGGCAACAGTTGCCCTGGACGGAACTGCGGCGTCCCGAAGTTTCTACCGGGGAACCCGGGCGGGCTTCATCGCGGAGATCGACCATGTTTCGCGCTGCCGGGTCCAGGTGGCGCTGGCGCGCGAGCCGGATGCTCTCGCGGCGGCTCCAGATGGTCGATTGCCGGGATGGCATCGGCCGGGCCCGCAGGTAGAACGGCAAGTAGGGCCCTGCATCGTTCACTCGGCGTGAATGACAGCGCGCTGCCGGTTCCGGCTCGATCACAGCTGGGTTATCCTGCCACTATGGGCTTCGCCTACCACAGGCGTAACGAGATCTTGGCGATATCCGGGTGAACAACCAGGGTCTCTATACCCGTAAGCGCACCTCGGCTGCCCGGCTGATGGGTGGCGCGAGGAGTGTTCCTGGCGTGCCCGGCAGGACGCTGATCTTCGCGAGCAAGCTTCATCCCCCGATGGCACAGTCGGGGACGGTCATTCGCCAGGCCCTGCTCGATCGCCTCGACGAGGCTCTTGCCGCCAGGTTCGTCCTGCTGGTCGCGCCTGCCGGATGGGGCAAGACGTCGCTGCTGTGCGACTGGTACTCGGCTGGTGAATCCGATCGCGTCGCATGGCTCTCGGTTGACCGGGGTGACAACGACCCGGTCAGCTTCTGGGCTCATGTCGTCGCGGCAGTCAGCACCGTGCGCCCTGGCGTGGGCGCCGGTGCCCTGGAGGCGCTCACCGCGACCGGGGTGAAGAGCACGGATACCGTGCTATCGCAGGTAATTAATGACTTCGCAGGCATTCGGGTACCAGTGACGCTGGTGCTCGACGACTATCACCTGATCTCCAACCAGGCCATCCAGGAATCGATGACATTCCTGGTGGAGCATTTGCCGCCGGCTCTGCGCCTGGTGCTGGCTAGCCGGTCCGATCCTGAGCTTCCGCTGGCCCGGCTGCGGGCCAGGGGCCAGATGGCCGAGATCCGGGTTGATGAGCTCCGCTTCTCGGAGGCCGAGACGACGCAGTTGCTCAACGGCACGGCGGGCGTGACGCTCCCGCCGGACGCCGTGCAGGCGCTGCATCACCGCACTGAAGGCTGGGCCGCCGGGCTCTACCTGGCCGGCCTATCGCTGCGCGGACGCGACGACGCCCACCAGCAGGTGCACGCCTTCCATGGCGATGACCGCCAGATCGTCGACTATCTTGCCGCCGAAGTCCTTGACGGGCTGCCGCCCGATGTTCGCTCGCTGCTGCTGCGCACATCGGTCCTGGAACGCTTGTCCGGCCCGCTGTGTGACGCGGTGACCGGCTCGACCGGCTCGCAGCGCCTGCTCGAGGAGATCGAGCGGTCCCAGCTCTTCCTGGTCCCGCTGGACTCCGCTCGCCACTGGTACCGCTATCACACCCTGTTCGCCGAACTCTTGCGTCACGAACTGGAGATGTCCGAGCCCGGCCTGGCCCCGCAACTGCACCGGCGCGCGTCGATGTGGCATCGCGAGCACGGGTCGATCGCCGATGCGATCGGGCATGCCATCGCCGCAACCGATCTGACCGACGCCAGAGAGCTGATCGTCTCGAACTGGAACCCGGTGGTCCATCAGGGGCTGATCGCGACAGTGCAGTCATGGCTGGACAGGTTGCCGCCGGAGATGCTGGTGGAGGACGCCCGGATGTGCGTCATCAGGGCGTTTCTCGCCCGCCACCTGGGCCGGCTTGATGAGGTGGACCCGTGGCTTGACGCCGCCGCCGCGGCTGTGCCGCAGGGCGCGTTCGGCCAGGGTCCAACGTCGGTCGAGTCGGCTGCGGTCATCGTCCGAGCCGGGCAGCTGATCATGACCGGTGATCTCGCCCGGAGCGAGCGGGCCAGCCGGCGGGCGGTCGAGCTCGAAGCGGCCGGGACCGCTCGATGGCAAGCGATCACGCTGGCAACGCTGGGTGCCGTGCTGACCTGGCGCGGGCAGGACGCCGAGGCACGCACCACGCTCGAGCAGGCGGTGGCTCCGACCCGGGCAGCCGTCAGCAACCTGGCCACGCTCTGGGCGCTCGGCTGCCTGGCTGCGATCGCCATCAGGTCAGGGGATGCGGAGTCGTGCGAGCGCTTCCTGGACAAGGCTTCGAAGCTCGCCGCTCATCACGGCCTCGGCCAGTACTGGGCCACGCCGATGGTGGCGCTGGCAGCGGCGGACCTGCACGAGCGGCGCAGCGAGTGGGGTGAGGCCGAAGTCGCTGCGCGGGAAGCACTGCAGATCGGCCGGCGCGGGCAGGCGCGGCTGGAAACCGCCCAGGCGCTGCTCTGCCTGGCGAGGCTTAAGGCCAGGGCCGGGGAATCCGAAGACGCGCAGGCGTATCTCGGCGAAGCCAGGGAGATCATCGCCACCTGCCCGGAGCCGGGCATTCTTGCCGAGGTCATGACGAACACCGGCCGCATGGCCAGTCAGCAACTGCTGATTCCCGGGCCACGGCCGGGCGGTGCCAGCGCCGGCCGGCCTGGTCGCCGGCCAGACGGCCTGACGGCTCGCGAGGCCCAGGTTCTCGAGCTGCTGGCCGCCGGCGACACGAACAACGAGATAGCGGTCAAGCTCGTCGTGAGCGTCCACACCGTGGAGCGGCATCTGCAAAACGCCTACCGCAAGGTCGGCGTCCGGAACCGGGCCGATGCTGCCGCGTACATCACCCGTACCACGCCGTTAGGCCGCAGCCGCCTCCGGCTCGCTGCATAGCCCGCTCACGGGAGCATCAGCACGCGACAGCCGCCCGTCGCGAAAGATGGTTGATCGCCGGGATGGCACCGCGTTTCCCGCCCGGTAGAAATTTGGGTAGCGGATGAGGTTCTTCAGAAGCCCCCGGAGATCAAGGCGGTCAGCTAACAAGGCCGAGTCATAAGCACGCAGGCGCGGGCAGAGCTTGCGTAACCAGAAGATTCGGAGACCCAGTTGACGAACGCAACGATAACCAGGCTGCCGTGGGCCAAAGTCGGCCGGGTCGCACAATTCGGGATTGCCGGTTTTACCAATGAGGTCGTGAGCGTCGTCTCGGCATGGGGCCGGGCAGCGTGATGGCGGATGTCATCTTCGCCGGCCTGCTGCTGGTTTCGCTACTTGTCACGGCCCAGGCCTCCCACACGCTGTACCTGACGCTGTATACCTGGGACCGGCCGCCCGATGAGGCCCGCGCGCCCGATCATTTCCTGGCGCCGCGCTTGTCGTTCACGGTCATGCTCCCGGCCCGCCACGAGGAACAGGTCATCCGCGCGACCATCGCGCGCCTCGCGCGCGTGAACTATCCGGCCCATCTCATCCAGGTCCTGGTGATCTGCTCCGCCGATGATCAGGACACCATCGGCAAGGCCGAGGAGGAGATCAAGCGCCTCCGGCGGCGAGGCCGGGCGAATGTCCAGATAGTTGTGTTCAGCGACGGTCCGGTCAACAAGCCGCACGGCCTCAATGCCGCGTTGCCGCACTCGCGTCACGACGTCATCACCATCTTCGATGCCGAAGACGACATGCATCCGGACATTTTTAACGTCGTGAACACGGTAATGGAAGAAGAGAAAGTCAAGGTCGTCCAGGCTGGCGTCCAGCTCATGAACTTCGACTCCAGCTGGTACTCGGCCCTGAATGTCCTGGAGTACTTCTTCTGGTTCAAGAGCCGCCTGCACTACCACGCCAAGCTCGGAGCGATCCCGCTGGGCGGGAACACCGTCTTCTTCGAGCGCGCCCTGGTCGCCCGGCTTGGCGGCTGGGACGAGCAGAACCTGACCGAGGACGCCGACATTGGCCTGCGCGTGTCGGCGGCCGGCGAGCGGATCCGCGTCGTCTACGACGACCGCTACGTGACCAAGGAGGAAACCCCGCCGACGCTGGCGCAGTTCATCCGGCAGCGCACCCGGTGGAGCCAGGGATTCTTGCAGACCCTGCGCAAAGGAGTATGGCGCGAACTGCCAACCGCCAAGCAGCGCCGGCTCGCCTTCTACACCCTCGCTTTCCCGCAGGCCCAGGCTTTGCTCGGCATCTACTTCATTTTCTCGCTCACGACGATGCTGACATTCAAGACGCCGGTACTCGTGGCGCTGATCTCGTTCCTGCCCGTGCTCTTGCTGCTGGCGCACTTGCTTGTTTCGGTTATCGGCCTGCACGAGTTTGCCGGGGCGCACGGGCTGAAGCCGCCGTTGCGGACGGTCCTGCTGCTGGCCGTTGCCTGGATTCCCTATCAGCTTGTGCTGTCCTACGCGGCCTTGCGGGCGGTCAGGCGCCAGTCCCGCGGCATCATCAACTGGGAGAAGACCCAGCACGTCGGAGCCCATCGCAGCGAGTCTGGCGACCGGGCACTGGGGCTCGACGAGGCGCGCGAAAATGTCGCATAGGACGGCACCTGGCGCAAGGGTCACCGGGCTTGCTCCTCGTGGCAGCGCCCCGGTAACCCGGCGTGCGAGCGTCGCCTCCTCCGCACACGATTGGTACGCCGCCCGCGGCAAGCTCGGCACCATCGCGCTGGCCTTCGCGATTCTCAGCGGCCTGGTGACGCACAGCTACCACCTGTTCGACTATCCGCTGTGGGAGACCGACGAGGGCATCTACATGGAGCGGGCCTGGGCGGTGATCCGCGAGGGCCGGCTGAGCCCGCAGACCTATGTCTTTGACCATGCGCCGGCCGGCTGGCTGATGATCGCGGCCTGGGTCATGCTGCTTCCCGGCCAATTCGAGACGTTCGGCAACCCGGTGAACGCCGGCCGCGTGCTGATGGTGATACTGCACGCGGCCAGCACGTACTTCCTGTTCGAGATCGCGCGCAAGCTGTCCCGCGGCCTGCTAGCGCCGACGATAGCGTGCTTCTTCTTCAATTTCTCCTGGCTCGCCGTCTACTACCAGCGGATGGTACTGCTCGACAACATCATGGTCTTCTGGGTGCTGCTGAGCATTTACCTGCTGCTGCGCGAGGACGTGCTGCTGTTCACCGGCCTGTGGTCCGGCCTGGCATTCGGGATATCCGTGGTCACCAAGGAGAATGCGATATTCTTCGCGCCGACCATTTTCTACCTGCTGACGCGCCGGGCCAAGCAGGACGAGAGCCGGCACTTCACGATATTCTTCTGGCTATTTTCCGCCGCTGCGCCAATCGTTGCCTATTTCTTGTACGCCACGCTTAACAATGAGCTGCTGCCGACCGACCTCTCGTTCAACCTGAACGCCGGGCAGAAGGGCCATGTGTCCCTGCTGTATGAGATGTGGTATCAGATTCACCGCGATCAGGGGACGTTGTTCAACCCCAGGAGCCAGGACCCGTACCTCTATACTGCCTGGCTGCCGAAGGACCCGTTCCTGCTCATCGGCGGCACCGCAGCGATGGTCATCTGCATCTGGATCGGCTGGCACGTGCGGAAGAAGGACCCCGCCCTGCTGGTGGCCGGAACCCTTGCCTTCGAGATTGCGTTCTACCTGGCCAGGGGAAGCGTCATACTCGACTTCTACGTGATTCCGCTCATCCCGATGTACGCCTTGTGCATCGCGTTCGTGGCGGACCGTGCGCTGAGAAGCATTCCGGCCCCCGCGTCACGTTTCTTCGTGCCGGCGATCTGCGGGTGCGCGGCACTATTCCTGCTGGTGCCGCCCGGCGGCTACCTGATCAAGCACGGCCAGGGGGTCAACGGCCAACCGGGACCGTTGCAGGCGGCCGACCCTTATCACGTGCCGCTGACCTACCTGCAGGCCGAGCAGATCGCCTGGATCCGGCAGCACATCCCGCCGAACGCGAAGATCATTTCTGACGACGACATCTGGGTTGCGCTGCATGACGTGGCCCCCTATTACCGCTACGACGAGTCGCACTGGAATGCCGCGTCAGACCCGCAGGTCAAGAAGATGTACGGCAACGGTAACTGGCAGGACGTCAATTACATCGTGCTGTCCAATGGCATGAAGCACGCGATGATTCTCAATAACACGAACGGCCAGGAGAATTGGATGCTCACCGCCCTGAGCAACTCCGTAGAAGTCTGGCACGCATCTAAAGGGTCGGCGAGCGGGCAAGTGAGCGTCTCAATCTGGAAGGTTCAGCCATAGTCATAGGAAGGCCATAATGATGGACGCCAAGCTTAACGGAAGCTCTGCCGCAGAACGCGAAAGTCGCCCTGGTAGCGCAGGTCCGCCACGGCCGAGAAGCGCTGGCGGCTCGGGTCCGCCAGTGCGGCAGAGTGCAGGCGGTTCGGGTCCGCAGCGGCCGAGAAGTGCTGGCGGCTCGGGTCCGCCTGGGCGGAAGAAGGTCAACTGGAAGGCCATGGTTGGCGCCGCGGTCGCCATCGTGATCGTCTGGCAGCTTTTCAACGTGCTGACGCAGAACACGAAGAAGCCCGCCAGCGCCGGCCAGAACGCGACATCGGGCCCGGTCGCGCCGTCAGTGAAGCCGACGCCGATGCCAACCGTGACACTGGGCGGCCACGCGGTAGCGGCCGGCGCCGGGCCGGTGATCATCCTCAACCCGGGCCTGGTGGCTCCGGGCGGATATGTGAACGTCGAGGGCAGTGGCTTCACCCCGGCCTCGGCGGTCTCGGTCTGGCTGCGGTCGGGCGGCAAGTCGAGCACCTCGACGTTGGTCGCGCACGGTAAGACCGATAAGTGGGGCAACCTCACCGTGGGCTTCCACATGCCGACAGCGGTGAACACGTCGAACGCCGAGGTCGTGGCCCAGCAGGCGGGCGGCGGCAAGACCGCCACGGCGTCGCTCTCGTCATCCGGCGGGGTCGGCACCGCGAGCATCATCGGCAAGGCGGCAGGTAAGCCGGGTTCGATGGTGACCGTTGCCGCCAGCGGGTTCGGACCTGGCGAGCTGGTGAACGCTTACTGGGGCCGGACCGCCGGCACCCCGGCGGCAACGCTGACCGCCGACAGCTCGGGCGACATCCGGGCCACCTTGCGGGTCGGCATAGCCCCGGTCGGGCCAACCTCCCTGGTGCTGGTCGGGCAGCGGACGAAGGTGACGGCGACGGCGCCGTACCTGATGCTGGGCCTGTACCCGAGCACGACGGCACATCCGTGGGCCATGCGGGCAGGCCATGCGATGACCTTCACCGGCAGCGGGTTCGCGCCCAGCGAGCAGGTGCTCATTTACCTCAACTCGAACCGCTCCCAGCCTGCGCTGACCCCGACGGCCAACAGCTATGGCGACTTCTCGGTCAGCTTCGTGGTGCCGTTCGGGCTCAAGGGCGTCCAGCACCTGACCGCCATCGGCGACCAGAGCAGGGCCGGCGTCACGTCGGCGTTCACCGTCCTGCCCTACGATCCGAGCGCTCAGGCAAGCACGTACGGCGCCCTGCCTGGCACCACCGTGAGCTTCTACGCCAACGGCTTCGCTGCCAATGAAGTGGTCCTGGTCTATATCGGCGGCCAGGGCAACGCCGGTCAGCTAGTGACCGCGTTCCGGGTCAACGCGCAGGGCTCCGCAGCCGCCGCAGGCTCGTACGTCGTGCCCAGCGGAGTCGGACCGCAGCTCACGTTCCGCCTGGTCGGCCAGCAGAGTGGCGGCACGGCTACCGCGAAGATCTCGGTGACCGCGCCGAAGGGCGCTGCGCCGAGCGTCCCGCCGCAGCCGCCGTACGTGCTGCCACCCAGCCTGGGCGGCAAGCCAAGCCCGGCACCAAGCCACTCGTCGGCGGCGCCGGCCTCCTCGCATCCCTGACCGCAGCCAGGCTCTGCCGGTCCCCGTGACCTGATCCAGATGGGGATGATCAGCATGAAGTCGATCTTCGGTCCGCACACGGGGCGAATAGCGAGCTTCCTTACCGACCTGCAGAACCTGTCGGCTGACCAGATCAGCCGGGTGGCAGACACCTGGAAACAGGCAAGCAACACCGAGCGGGTCCGGGCCTGGGCGGAACTGTACCGAACCTCCTCGGAGGACCAGCGGTACCGCATCAGAGCCGCGGCGTCGAGCGCCCGGGCGGAGGCGATGACCATCGCTTACAGCAGGCACCGGCCGGACTGGGCCTTCTGGACGGCCGTCTGGGACGCCGCCGCGGCGATCGCCGCGGGCGAGCAGATCGGCAGGAACTACGACGTGCTGACGGCGCCGCTCGCCGCCGTCATGCCGCCGCTGGCCAGGGGCGCGACCGAGCAGGCTGGCGTCGAGCACGTGGTGCCTGCTCAGCCCTCAGCCCCGGACCGCAGGGAGGCACGCGCGCCGTGAAGAGCCGGTTCCGTCAGCTCTTCGAATCGTCTCCGGACCCGATGGTGATAGTGAACCGGGCTGGTCAGGTCCGTGAGGCCAACGCAGGGGCCGAGTCGTTGTTCGGCTACCGGCGGGGGGAACTGCGCGGCCAGGCCGTCGAGCGGCTCTTTCCCGGTCAGCCGGTAGCGCTCGGCGGGGATGTCACCGGCGAGGGCGGAACCGGGCAGCGGCTGGATCTGGTTGCCAGCCGCCGCGACTTCAGCCAGTTCCCGGCCGAGGTCTACGTCGTCCCTATTGTGAGTAGGGAGGGCACGGTGACAGTTATGTGCGTCAAGGATCTCACCGAGGCACAGCGCGCTCAGTTCGTTCTCGAACTCGGCCTGGACACACTCGAGTCGGCGGACCGGGACCAGCAGGCGCTGCTCGGTCATCTCATCCGCGCGCAGGAGGAGGAGCGCGGCCGCATCGCGGCCGACATTCACGACGACACCATTCAGTTGCTCGCCGCGGCCAACCTGCGGCTGCAGCAGCTCAGGCATCGCCTCTCCGATCCCGATGAGCTGCGAATTCTCGGCAAACTCCAGGAGACGCTCACGCTGTCGCTGAGCCGCTTGCGACAGCTCATCTTCGACCTCAGGCCGCCCAGCCTGCAGCGGGGAAGTCTCGACGCGGCCTTGCACGCGCTGCTTGAGCAGATGCGCACCGAGAACGGGATCGCCTACCGGCTCGATGACACTGCCACTGCCCGGACCCCGGGTACTGCCACCGTGCTGATGTACCGGATCATCCAGGAGGCACTGGCGAATGTCCGCGACCATGCCAGCGCGACCACCGTGCGGGTTCAATTCACTGACGTCGACGGCGGCTGCCTGGTCCGCATCGTCGACGATGGCGTCGGCTACAACCCCGCGGAGGTCGAGAACCGCCCTGGTCACCTCGGTCTGACCCTGATGCGGGAACGCGCACAGGTGGCAGGCGGCTGGTGCCGGATCGAAAGCGCACCGGGCGACGGGACCACCGTGGAGTTCTGGATTCCGCTGGGCGGATCACCTGAGGCTGGCCGTGGCCGGGCGGCCTGAGCGCAGCAACCCGATCAGGGTGCTGCTCGTCGAGGACCATCCGGTCGTTGCCGAGGGCCTGTCGTCGCTGCTGGCGGACTACCCGGATTTGGAGGTCGTCGCTAGCGCCATGTCCGTCGCCGAGGTGACCCCGGCGCTGGCGGGGTCATCGCCCGACGTGGCCGTGATCGATTTCCATCTTCCCGACGGCACCGGCGCCGACGCGGCCGACCTGATCCATGCTCGCTCAGGGTCCACCGCAATCGTCTTCCTCAGCGCCGACGACACCGATGAGCCGCTGCTGGCCGCGATCGAAGCCGGGGCCAGCAGCTACCTGCTCAAGTCCGCGACTGGTGAGGAGATCGTCGAGTCGATCCGCGCGGCGGCGGCGGGCGAGACTCTCATCCCGGCCGCCACCATCGCCGGCGCGCTCGCACGGCGCCGCGAGATCGATCGCGAGCACGCCAGCCAGGCGCAGTTGCTGGCAAGCCTGACACCGCGGGAGAAGGAAGTACTCGGCCTCATGATCCACGGTGCAGATAACCGCGCGGTCGCCGAGCGCCTGCAGATCAGCTACGCGACGGTACGGACGCACGTTCGCTCGATCCTGGCCAAGCTCGGCGCGCGCTCGCAACTCGACGCAGTCGCTAAGGCGGTCCAGCTAGGCCTGCGAGACTGATCCCGCAGGCCGCCAGGCTCGTCCGCACCGGCGGGCTTGGTCCAGGCAAATGGCTGTGAGCCGTCAGCCCAGCTGGTCAGGACGGCGCCGATCGCCGCCGATACGCCGAAGGTGCGGGGGAGCGCTAGCGGGCTGTCACCGGCAGACGGCGAGCTGAGGGAGACGAAGACCTCCGTCATGGTCAGCCAGGACCTGTGGGTCGCGGTGAAGTGCGGCGTGACGCGGGGATGTCTGGCCAGCCAGGCCCGCACATCGGGGTGCCGGCGGGTGGCATAGCTGTCGACCGCGACGACGTGCAGCACGGCGTCTGGCCGTGCGGCCGCGGCCTGCTGCAGGAAGTGCAGGAACTTGCGGTGCCGCCGGCGCGGGTAGTAGGTGCCTGCGACAGCCTGTGCGGCAGCTGAGGTCAGCGCGGCCAGCAGGGCCACGGCACCAGCGGACTGGTCAGCCTCATCCGCGGGCTCGCCCGGCCGTGCCGGGCTTTTGGTCCCGTCGAGCACGACCGCGTAATCGGGCGGGCTGAGGTAGAGCCCGGTCACGTCCCGTGCCCTGATGTCCAGCCGGGGCTGCGTCGCGAACCGGAAGGGCTCGCGCCGCCACGGCTGCAGTCCCAGCTCTCGCCAGGCATCCGCGACCTTGACGTAGGACACGCCGAGTTCGTCGGCCAGCAGCCTGGATGACCAGCGCGTTACTCCGGGCCGCGGTGGCGGCGGGGCTAGCGTCGCCAGCACGATCGCCGCGTCATCGGTGTGCCGCGGGCGGCCGGGCTTGCGCCGGTCCTGCAGGCCGCGCAGGCCCTCGACCGCATACCGTTTCTTCCACGCAATCACCGTCGGTTTGGACGCCCCGGTCCGGGCGACGATCTCGCTGGTCCGCGCGCCGTCGGCGGCCAGCAGCACGATCCGGGCACGCTGCGCGAGCCCTGGCCGTACCGATGTTGAGCAGGCCCACGACGTCAGCACCTGGCGATCGCGCGACGGAAGATCCACCCGCACAGTTAACGGCATGACCTGCCGATAGCGGCCGCTGCGGTCACGTTACTTCGCTCACACAGCGCCGGGTGCCCGGCCGTCCGTGGCTCTCGCGCACGCCGCTGACCTGCGGCTGGGCTCGCTGTCTACCGCGATGGAAGTAGGCGTCCGCCGGCCAGCTGGCGTGCCCGGAACTCGGCCACCGGTACGACGCTTTCTGCGGTGCCCGCTTCCTAGGCTCTCCAGGCAGTACCGAGCACCTAGACATGCCCTGGAGGCGCCGAAGTGAAGTTCCCGACAACAATGGCCCGCATCCGTCGCTGCCGAGCCGGTGAGCCGGCTCACGCGGCAGGACGCAGCCCCAGTGCCGGGTTGCTGAGGTCACCCATCGGCCGCCGCGTGACACAAGCCGCTGGCCAAGCCGCTGGCACCACGCTGGGATCGCCAATGCGCCGCCGCGTGACGGGCGTCGCCGTCCTGGCGGCCAGTGTCGCGACAGGCGTCGCGGTGTTCTCATCGGCCGGCTCAGCGGCGAGTCCGCCGGCGTTCGGGCTGACCGCGGCGACCAATCCCGGTGCGGCTCCGCAGCTGCACGTGTCCGGTAACAAGCTGGTGAGCGCTACCGGCCAGCAGGTGATCCTGCACGGCGTGGACCGCTCCGGCACCGAATACGCGTGCGTGCAGAACAAGGGCATCTTCGACGGCCCCACCAGCACGGCGTCGATCAATGTCATGAAGTCCTACGGGATCAACTCGGTCCGGGTACCGCTCAACGAGGCCTGCTGGAACGGGGACTCCTACGTCAACCCCGCTTACTCGGGCGCCAATTACCGGGCTGCGGTCGAGGGCTACGTGAAGCGGCTCAACGCCGACGGCATGAACGTCATCCTCGACCTGCACTGGACTAACGGCGCATACACCGGCCCGGCGTCGGCCTGCTCGTCGGCGCAGGCGACGTGCCAGAAGCCGATGCCCGACGCGGCGCAGGCAATCCCGTTCTGGACCTCCGTGGCAAGGACGTTCAAGGGCAACGACGCCGTCATCTTCGACCTGTTCAACGAGCCATACCCGGAGCAGGCCGACCAGATGAACTACGCCGAGGGCTGGCACTGCTGGCTGCACGGCGGCAACTGCGCTGGCATCCCTTACCCGGTGGCCGGCATGCAGAGCATGGTGAACGCGGTCCGCTCCACCGGGGCGAACAACGTGCTGATGCTCGGCGGCCTGGAGTGGTCGAACTACCTGAACGGCTGGCTGTCCCACGAGCCGGTCGACCCCGCTCACAACCTCGCCGCGTCCTGGCACTCCTACAACTTCAACGCCTGCAACACGCAGTCGTGCTGGAACAGCCAGATCGCGCCGGTGGCGGCCAAGGTTCCGCTCATCGCCGGGGAGATCGGCGAGAACGACTGCGCCGATACCTATGTCCGCCCGCTGATGAACTGGCTGAACTCCAAGTCCGCCAGCTACCTGGCCTGGACGTGGAATACCGACTTCAACTGCGCCACTGGCCCCGGGCTGATCACCAGCTACAACGGCAAGCCGACCGGCTTCGGTGCCGGTTACGAGTCGGCGCTGCACGGCATGGCCACCGCTCACGCGCTGGCCACCGGCCATGTGCTGGGCACCGGCCACGCGCTGGCCAACGGCCGCGGCAAGGCGCATTCGTAACTCCTTCTCCGCCCCCCGAGGTCGCAGCCCGTCGCCCGCCGGGCGACGGGCTGCGACGCTCTCCGGCTCCGCCGGGCTGGTGGCCGGCCGGTCAATGCCCGTTACCATGATCAATATGAGCGGGAACGGCACGCATGGCGACGTCGATCCTCGCACTCCGGTCGTGGTCGGGGTAGGGCAGGTGTCCGAGCGGCTTGACGATCCGGGTTACCGCCGCCGCTCGCCGGTCGAGCTGGCCGCCGATGCCGCGCGAGCGGCCCTGGCGGATACCGGTGCGGCGGAGCGCGCGGTGGCTGAGGCGATCGACACGGTCGCGGGGATCCGTCAGTTCGAGACCTCAGCACCCGGCGCGACGGCACCGCTCGGCCGGTCGGACAACTACCCGCGGTCGGTGGCGAGCCGCATCGGCGCCAGCCCGGCGCGGGCGATCCTGGAAGTTGTCGGCGGCCAGGCTCCGCAGCACCTGGTCAACGAGTTCGCCGGCGTCATCGCCGCGGGCGGCAGCGAAGTCGTGCTGCTGATCGGCTCGGAGGCCATCTCGACGGTCGAGCGTTACGCGCAGGATCCCGGCCGGCCGGACTTCACCGAGCATGCCGACGGAGATCTGGAGGATCGTGGCTACGGCTTGCACGGCATGTTCTCCCGCCATTTCGCCGAGCACGGCCTCACCGGTGCGCCCAGCCAGTACGCACTGATCGAGAACGCCCGCCGGGCCCGGCTCGGGCTGACCCGCGACGAGTACGCCGCCGCGATGGGCGAGCTCTTCGCCCCGTTCAGCAGGGTAGCGGCGGCCAATCCGCACGCTGCCGCGCCGGTTGAGCGGAGCGCGACCGAGCTAGTCACGCCGACCAGCGCCAACCGCCTGATTGCCGACCCGTACACCCGGTACATCGTCGCCAGGGAGAAGGTCAACCAGGGCGCTGCCGCGCTGCTGATGTCCGCCGGCGCCGCCCGCCGTCTGGGCGTGCCCGCCGACCGATGGGTGTTCCTGCACGGTCATGCGGACCTGCGGGAGCGGAGCCTGCTGGACCGCGCCGAGCTGTCGGTGAGTCCCGCCGCGGTGATGGCCGTGACGCACGCCCTGGAGCTAGCCGGCGTGAGCGCCGGCGGGCTGGCCACTCTCGACCTGTACAGCTGTTTCCCGGTGCCGGTGTTCAACATCTGCGACGGCCTTGGCCTGACGGCGGGCGACCCGCGCGGGCTGACGCTGACCGGCGGCCTGCCGTTCTTCGGCGGCGCGGGCAACAACTATTCCATGCACGCGATCGCCGAGACGGTTCAGCGCGCCCGGCAGGCTCCCGGCTCGTGCGGACTCGTCGGCGCTAATGGCGGCATCATGAGCAAGTACTCGGCAGGCGTGTATGGCACCGCCCCGGTCGCCTGGATACCGGACCGGAGCAGCGAGCTGCAGGCCGAGGTGGATAGCTGGGCGCCGCCGGCCCAGGTTCACGCGGCCGATGGATGGGCCGTCATCGAGACTTACACGATCCGGCACGGCCGTGACGGAATTCGGACCGGCATCATCGTCGGCCGCCTCGATGCCGACGGCTGCCGCTTCATCGCCCGCACAAATGACGGGGACGCCGAGACGCTCGAGCTCCTCGCCGCGGCGGCCGAGCCTATCGGTGAGCGGGTTTACGTCCGGTCGTCCGGAACCGTGAACCGGGTATCGCTCGGTCCCGGCCGTCGCCCGGCTGCTCCAGCGGCCCCGGCGGCTCGCTGAGCCGCCGCGGCGGCGCTGTTACGATCGCCGGGCTGTCGCAGTCGGTACGGTGAGTGGGGGACTCATCGCAGTCGTGGAGGTCTGAGATGGCGACGAAGATTGCAGTCATGCTGGAAGACGATCTTGACGGCGGACGGGCGGACGAGACGGTCCGGTTCGGAGTCGGCGGAAGCGAGTACGAGATCGACCTCAGCGCGAGAAATGTCAGGGCCCTCCGCGCCAGCCTGGAGCCATTCGTCGAGCATGCGCGCAAGCCCGGCCGCGGGCCCCGGCACCGTCCGGCCCGCCCGGCCCGTCCGGCCCGTCCGGCGTCGGCTCGCGAGCGCAGCAGCGACATCCGCGCCTGGGCGAAGGCCGAGGGCATCGCGATCAGTGACCGCGGGCGCATTCCGGCGAGCGTCGTCGAGCAGTACGAGGACGCGACCCGTAGCGTGCGCGGGTGAGCCGTCAGGTCGCGATGTCGGGATACGGCGGGCTCCAGTGGCCGAGCCTGGCTGCGAACTCGCGCTGGAAGGCCAGCGGCTCGGCGTAGTCACGTTCGAACAGCGCGATGAACAGCGTGAGCAGCAGGAAGTTGTGCGCGCCGAGCTCGAACAGGGTGACATAGTCGTGGCTGGCCAGCGCGGCACGCTCGGTGTCGGTGAAGGCATGCCAGGTACTGCGCTCCTGCCCGTGGCAGTTGAGGATCACCGCGGCCTGCTCGGCCTCCCACCATGCCACGGTGCCGCTCGGGTCCGCCCGGTAGCGCTCTACCAGCGCCGGGTCCCGGTCGATGGTGTACAGGAACTTGTCCACCAGGTACTTGCTCACTGTGTCCGCCTCATTGGGTCCCCTCCGGGTACCAGGTGAAGTAGGCCTCCATGGTGTGGAACAGGTCGAGCGAGTCGGTGTAGTCAGCCTTCGCGCCGTCGCCCGCCACGCCCATCATGAGCAGGAAGTCCATGAAGCCGTGCGTGGCGTTGCCCGGCAGCCACAAGCTGTCCAGGCTGACCTCGGCGAGCGCGGACCCCAGGTCGCCGGAGGCGATCCAGCTCACCGCCTTGCGGTCGAACTCCGGGTCCGGTCCGTGCGGGCCGAACTGGCGCGGGCCGCCGAGTTCGAGCGACAGGTGGCCGGTCCCGATGATGGCCACGCGCTTGTCGCTGGGCCAGGACTCGACCAGCCGCCTGATGGTCCGGCCGAGCTCAGCGAACCGGCTGGGTTGCGGCAGCGGGGGCGCGAAGATGTTGGTGTAGACGGGCACGATCGGAAGGTCAGCTTCCGGCCGCAGGGTGATCAGCGGGCAGGTAATGCTGTGGTCGATCCGCAGTTCGTTGCTGAAGGCCAGATCGAATCCGGCGTCCATGCCCTGGCGCAGCAGGTACGCCGACAAGTCCTCGTCGCCGCGCAGGAACATTCTCGGCAGCCCGAACTCGCGCTCCTCGTTGTACCAGTTGCCGTCGTAGAAGGGCGCCTTGCCGATCAGGAACTGCGGCATGTTGTCCAGCCAGAGCTGGTGGAAGTGATCGCTGCCGACCATCACGAGCACGTCAGGGCGGGCGGCGGTGAGCGTTTCGCGGAAGGCCGCTATCTTCGCAACCCACTCGTCAACGAACGGCGGCCGGTCGGACCCGGCCGAGGTGCTCGCCTTGTAATAGAACGGGTGATGCGTCGAGGCGATGACCGCGGCGACTGTGGCCATGGCGCTCCTTCGTCCTGATCCGATCAGTATTATCCAGGCAGGCAATCACATACTCGGCATGCTGCTCCACCGTCAGGCCGGCGTCCATGCCGATCCTGCTGCGTGGTCACCGGCAGGCTGGCTCAGCCAGGCGCGGATCTCCTGGCCGTGCTCGTCAAGCCGCGGCGGCGGCAGGTCATATCGCGGCTCGGCAGCGGAGAACGTCAGCGGGTGACGGATGGTCGCGACCGCGGCGTCCCCCTGGCCTGCCCGCACAATCGGGGACAGGCCGAGCCGCTCGGCGAAGGCGACTCCCTCGGCGACGGTATTGACCGGCCCGCACGGCACCCCCGCCTGGATCAGCTCGCCGAACCATTCCCCGGCCGTCCGCTTCGCCAGCAGGCTCATCAGCAGCGGCCGGAGCTGATCCCGGTGGGCCGTGCGACCGTCGGTGTGCGCGAACCGGGCGTCATCGGCCAGGTGCTCGCCGCCGAGTACCCGGCACAGCTTGCGGAACTGGACATCGTTGCCGGCGGTAATGATCAGGTCTCCGCTGGCCGTGGGCAGCGGCTCGTACGGGAACAGGCTGGGGTGCGAGTTGCCCATCCGGAACGGGGTCACCCCGCCGGCCGCGTAGGCGCTGGCCTGGTTGACCATCGCTGACAGCGCTGAGGTCATCAAGCTTGCCTCGACGTGCTGGCCGACGCCAGTGGCGGCGCGCTGACCGAGCGCGGCAAGTATGCCGATCGCCGCGTGCAGGCCGGTGATCACGTCGAAAACCGAGATGCCAGACCGGAACGGCGGTCCTGCCGGGTCCCCGGTGAGGCTCATCAGCCCGGAGATGGCCTGCACCATGAGGTCGTAGCCGGGCAGGTTCTTCCCGCCCCCGGAGCCGAACCCGGTGATGGATGCGTACACGATGCCGTGGTTTGCCCCGGCGACCGACTCGAAGTCGAGGCCGAACTTCGCCAAGCCGCCGGGCTTGAAGTTCTCCACCAGGACATCGGCGCGCCTGGCTAGCTCGCGAGCGGCAGCTAGATCGCCGGCATCGGTGAGGTCGAGCGCGATCGAGCGCTTGTTGCGGTTGATCGCCAGGAAGTAGGTCGCCACACCGTCCGCGCTGACCGGCGGCACCCAGCGGCGGGTGTCGTCGCCCTGCGGGCTCTCGACCTTGATCACGTCCGCGCCGAGGTCGGCGAGCAGCATCGTGCAATACGGGCCAGCCAGCACCCTGGAGAAGTCGGCGACCAGCACGCCCGTCAGCGGCGGGGGATGTGCCGTGGATTCGGCATGGCTCATCTGCAGTGACAATTCCTCTCTGCAGTGACAATTCCGCAGTGACAATTCCTCTGTCCGCTTGGCGGACATTAGTCCGCAGGCGAGCAAGTTTCGCGCCGTCGGTCCCGTGCTGTCAAGGGGAGCCGTGCGGTCAGGACGCGGCCTTCCGCAGCGGAACCGCGATCTGCGGGGCGGCCTGATGGGCGGCCCAGTCAGCGCTGATGGCACCGGCAACCTGAAGCAGCAGTGGCAAGTACTCCCCGGTGAGCACCTGCAGGGGCGTCTCGGCGGCGTGCACTGTCACGTTCAGCGCGGCGATGACCCGGCCGTTGCCGTCGCGAAGCGGCGCGGCGACAGACCGGATGCCGAGCGCAAGCTGCTCGTCGGTCAGGGACCAGCCCCGGGCGCGCACGTCACGAAGTTCGGCGGCGCGCTCCGCGGCAGTCGGCTGCCAGCGGGCCGCGATGCCGGACCGGCTCGGCTCGGCGAGCGCCTGCTCGGCCTCTTCCGGCGTCAGGGCGGCAAGCAGGACCTTTCCCAGCGACGTCTGCATGGCCGGGAACCGGGTGCCGATGGTCACCGCCAGAGTGATGATCTTGGGGACCGCCACCCTGGCCACGTACACGATGTCCGAGCCGTCCAGCTGGGCGATCGAGCTCGACTCGCGGGTCCGCCCGACCAGTGCCTCCAGGTGCGGCCGGGCTAGCTGCCACAGGCTCTTGGACAGGACGTAGCTCATGCCGAGGTCGAGTACCCGCGGGGTGAGCTCGAAGCCGCCGTCGGCCACGCGGACGTAGCCAAGATCCTGCAACGTCACCAGCATGCGCCGGGCGGTCGGCCGGGCCAGCCCGGTGGCGGCGGCTACCGCGGCCAGGCTCATCACCGGCTGACCGGGCTGGAAGGCCCGGATCACGTCGAGGCCGCGGGCTAGCGCCTCGATGAAGTCGGGGCTGGTGTCCTGCCGTGCCATGCCATCTCCCTTGGTGAGCACGCCCGCAATGACTGTAGCGCGGCGCCGGCCCGCTGTCCGCTCTGCGGACAGCATCTGGCCAGGCGATGCTAACGGCCGCATCCGGGGCCTTGACACCGGTCGCCAAACCGGGAACGCTTCCGGTCAGGCTCCAGGCAGTCGTTATCCGGACGCCTGTCCGGGAGAACGAATCCCCGGCGAGAATGGAGATCTGCGATGAGTGCAGGAGCTGCTCCGGCAGCCGAGCCCGACCTGACGTCAGGCCGCCCCCTGGTCTTCCGCAACGCGACGATCCTGACCATGGACGACGCGCACACCATCGTTCGCGATGCCGATCTCCTGATCGACGGCGAGCGGATCGCCGCGGTGGGCAAGAACCTGACGGCACCTGACGGAGCGGCCGAGGTAGACGGCACCGGCGGCGTGCTGATGCCCGGCATGATCGACACGCACCGGCACATGTGGCAGACGGCGATGCGCGGCTACGGTGCCGACTGGACGCTCACTCAGTATTTCGTCTGGTACTACCTGAACTGGGGCAAGGTCTTCCGGCCCGAGGACATCTACGCGGGTAACCTGCTGGCCGCGATCGAGGCCGTTGACGCCGGCGTGACCACGACCGTCGACTGGTCGCACGGCTTGCAGACGATAGACCACGCCGAAGCCGCGGTGGACGCGCTGACGGAGGTGCCGGGCCGGTTCGTGCTGGCCTACGGCAACATCCAGGCAGGTCCGTGGGACTGGTCAGGCAAGCCCGCGTTCCGGGACTTCGTGACCAGGCGGTTCGGCGCCGCTAGCGACATGCTCGGATTCCAGATGGCATTCGATGTCACCGGAGATCCGGCGTTCCCGGAGCGGGCGGCTTTCGAAGTGGCACGTGACCTCGGCGTTCCTGTGACTACGCACGCCGGGGTCTGGGGCGCAACCAACGACGACGGGATCCGGCTGATGCACGAGCACGGGTTTATGACTCCGTCGACGATCTACGTGCACGCGGCCACCCTGACCAGGGACTCTTACCACCGCATCGCGGCAACCGGCGGGTCGGCCTCGGTTTCCACCGAGAGCGAGCAAAGCGCGGGCCAGGGCTACCCGCCCACCTGGCGGCTGCGCGAGCACGGTATCCCGGTCTCGCTATCGATGGACACCAGCGTCTGGTGGAGCGGGGACTTGTTTTCCGCCATGCGGACGACCTTGGGCGCGGACCGCTCGCGGGAGCACCTGGAGGCGCACGCCAGGCAGGAGACCGTTACCAACTGTCATCTGCGCGCGGAGGACGTGGTCGACTGGGCCACCCGCGGCGGCGCGAAGGCGCTTGGCCTGGACTCCGTTGTCGGCTCACTCGAGCCAGGCAAGAAGGCCGATGTCGTGCTCATCAAGAACGACGCGTCGCCGGTCATGTTCCCGCTGCTGAACCCGTACGGTCATGTCGCGTTCCAGGCGCAGCGCGGCGACGTGCACACGGTGGTGATCAACGGCCGCGTGGTGAAGCACGCCCACAAGCTCACCGGAGTCAACCTGGCCAAGGCTCGCGAGGTTGTCAGCGTGACGGTGGACTACCTGCAGGGACAGCTCGGGCCGGACGCCTGGACCGAGGGAATGCACCCGGAAATCCCGGCGACCACGGTGCTGGACAACCCTTACACCTATACCGAATGGGACGCTGGCTCGGCACAGTGGAAGGGCGGCATCGCGGGCAAAGACACCGTCTGATCGCCTGGCTGGTGCGCCTGGCGGGCGCGCCCTAGCGGGCGCCCCCGGCCGCTTACATGAACCGTCGCACGGGTCCGATGAAACGCGGACCGTGGTCAGCCCGTATTTGCCACGGCTCTTGTCAACGACAATACTTGTGCGTGTGAATACTTCACACTCTGATAGTGATGTCCTGGCGCTGGAGCTGATGACCCGCGCCCTGGTCGGGCTGACGATGCGCAGCATCGAGGTGCTTGCAGGCGCGGTGACCATTCCGCAGTTCCGGCTTCTGCTGGTCCTGGCCGACATCGGCCAGGTTCCGTCGTCGCGGCTGGCAGCCAAGCTGGGGATGCTGGCGTCATCGGTGACCCGGCTCGCCGACCGGCTCGAGGCCGCGGGCCTGCTGATCCGTGGTCATGACCCCGGCAACAGGTCGATAGTGACCGTGGAAGTCTCGCCCTCCGGGCGGGAACTCGTGGCCCGCGTGGTAGCACGGCGGCAGGCACTGCTGGCGGAACTCCTGGCGGGGATGACGCCCGCTGAGCGCGCCGAGGCCGGCCGTGTCGCCAGGCGGCTCGCTGAGCTCGCGGCCAGCGCGGGGGAGGCGCTGGCCGCCGGAGCCGGGCCGCTGCCGCTGTGAGCAGGCCAGTGGTGGAGCGTGCCCGTCATCTGGGTGACTTCACGCTGCGGCCGCGGGTGCTGGTGATCACTGCGATGGCGCTGGCGGTCGGCGGCGCGAGCGCGGTGGCCGCATTCGCGCTGCTGCGCCTGATCGGCCTGATCACGAACGCGGTTTTCTACCAGCGCGCGTCGACCAGCCTGGCCGCGCCCGGCGCTCATCAGCACAGCCCCTGGCTCATCCTGCTCGCTCCCGTCGCTGGCGGCCTGGTGGTGGGCCTGATGGCCCGGTACGGCTCGGAGCGGATCCGCGGCCATGGCATGCCCGAGGCAATCGAGGCGATCCTGACCGGCGGCAGCCAGGTCGCGCCCAGGGTAGCCGTACTGAAACCAATCTCAGCGGCGATCAGCATCGGAACTGGCGGGCCATTCGGTGCGGAGGGCCCGATCATCATGACCGGCGGCGCCGTCGGGTCGATACTGGCCCAGTTGCTCCGGCTGTCGGCCGACGAGCGCAAGACCCTCCTGGTAGCCGGCGCGGCCGGCGGGATGGCAGCGACCTTCAACGCGCCGATGGCGTCGGTGCTGCTGGCGGTAGAACTGCTGTTGTTCGAGTGGCGGCCGCGAAGCCTGATTCCGGTGGCGGCGTCGGTGACCGTCGCCACACTCTGCCGCGGCGCCCTGCTCGGCACCGGCCCGGTCTTCGCGGTCACGGCCACTGCCCGGCCAGGTGCTGCCGCCACGATGCTGGCCCTCCTGCCGGGGATTACCGGTGGCCTGCTGGCGATCATGGCGACGGGCTTGGTCTACCTGGCCGAGGACAGTTTCGCCCGGCTGCCGATCCACTGGATGTGGTGGCCGGCCATCGGCGGACTGATCATCGGCGCTGGCGGCCTCGCCGAGCCGCGCGCCCTCGGCGTCGGCTACGACGTCATCGACCAGCTGCTGACCGGGCGCGCGGCTGTTTCGCTCATCCTCGGCATCCTGATCGTCAAGACGCTGATCTGGTCCCTCGCGCTGGGCTCAGGCACGTCTGGTGGCGTGCTCGCTCCGACCTTCATGATCGGCGGCGCGCTCGGCGCGCTCGAGGGCCTCGCCCTGCCGCACGTGTTCGCCGGCTTCTGGGCGATGGCGGGCCTTGCTGCCGTGCTGGGCGGCGTGATGCGGTCGCCGCTGACGGGCGTGCTCTTCACTCTCGAACTGACTCACGCCTGGAGCTGCCTGCTGCCCGTGCTGGTCGCGGCAACCAGCGCTTACCTGGTGTCGGTGCTGCTTCTCAAGCGCTCGGTGCTGACCGAGAAGGTGGCTCGCCGCGGCCTGCACCTGACTCGCGAGTACAGCACGGACCCACTGGAGGTCTTCTTCGCACATGAGGTCATGACGAGCATGCCCGCGACGCTGCTCACCACCGAGCGGGCTGCGGCCGTCGCGCCCGGCTCGGCCGCGCTCTACCTCGTGGCCGAGCCGAACGGCGCGTTCGCTGGCGTGCTGCCGCGCAGCGCGCTCAGCGGCGGCGCCGGCCAGCCCGGAGCTACCGTCGGCGACCTGGTCCGGCCGGCCCGGCTGATCGTCTACGGTGACAGCACGCTGCGCGAGGTGGCCAACGCGTTCGCCCGGCACGAGGTCACTCGCGCACCGGTCGTCGATCGTGGCAACTCCCGGCAGCTGATCGGTGAGATCAGCCTCGCCCAGTTGCTGCACGCTCGCCGCCGCGACATCGACGAGGAACAGCACCGCGAGCGCCTGTTGTTCGCCGGCGCGGCGGCCCGGCACCTCTTTCTCCTCGGCAGGCGCCGGAAGTCACCGTCGGCCGCCGAGGTAGCGTCGGCCCGGCAGTAGGGCGGACGGTTTAGGGGAAGGCTTACCGGCGGGCGGTGAGGCACAGCGGGGGGCGGGATATGAGCACGGCTTCAGGCAACGGCCAGGGCAACGGCCAGGGCAACGGCCAGGGCAACGGCCAGGGCAACGGCCGCCGCATCGTCGTCGGGGTCGACGGTTCGCAGCCGTCGCAGGAGGCGCTGGCCTGGGCCGTGCGGCAGGCTGAACGGACCGGTGCCGCAGTCGACGCGGTGATCGCATGGCACAACCCGGTGGTCATCGGCGGAATGCCGTACGGTCCGGTCGCTGTCCTGGGGGAGTCGGATTTCGGCAAGTTCGCGACCAGCACGCTGAATAACAGCATTCGCTCGGTCGTCAAGGCGGACAGCCCGGTGAGCGTCAGGCCAGTCGTCCGGCAGGGGAACGCGGCTCAGGTGCTGCTGGATGCCGCGGCCGGAGCTGATCTGCTGGTTGTGGGCAGCCGCGGCTACGGCGGCTTCACGGAGGCGCTGCTCGGCTCGGTCAGTCAGCACTGTGTGCACCATGCTCGCTGCCCGGTGGTCGTCATCAGGGGGTCATGACCGCGTCAAGATCCGGGGCCTAAGGTTCCCGGCCGGGCGCGCAGGCGCCGGCGCGGATGCGAGCGATGCTGAGGGGGTAAGGCTAGCCAGGGAACGGACGGCACGACCGGCTGGCATTGTCCTAGGCAGCCGGTTCTGCTGGAACTGGGCGCGCCGGGGAGGATCTGGCCAGTGAACGCGACCGTGCGGGACGTGATGACCACCCGGGTTATCGCGGTCCCTCAAGATGCGGACTTCAAGCAGATCGCGCACATGCTCGCCAAGTTCCGGGTCAGTGCCTGCCCAGTCGTCAGCGACAGCGGCGCCGTCGTGGGCGTGGTTTCCGAGGCAGATCTGCTGTTCAAGCCGGCCGAGCCGGATCTTCCTGTCGGCCTGACCCGGCTGCGCTGGAAGCTCGGCGAGGAGTCCAAGGCTACGGCCGTCACCGCGGATCAGCTCATGACTTCACCGGCCGAGACCGTCACGCCGGACACGCCGGTCTCGGTCGCCGCCAGGGTCATGCAAGATCGCCGATTGAAGCGGCTGCCCGTCGTGGACGACGAGAATCACCTGGTCGGCATCATCAGCCGGGTCGACGTGCTGAGCATCTACGAGCGGCCGGACCCGGAGATTCTCGGCGAGATAACCGAGCTCATCCCCGCCGAGTTCGGCCTGGATCCCGCCGACGTCGAGGTGACGGTCACCGCCGGGGTCGTCACCCTGGCCGGGTCCGTGCCTGACGAGAAGACCGCGCTGGAGCTCACGGCGCGAATCCGGCACATCGAGGGTGTCGTCGCGGTCCGAAACCGTCTTGCTGATGGCGGGAAACGGGCATTACCGGGTCGCCCGGCCGGCCCGGCTGCTGCCCGGCCGCTTAGCCTGCAGGTGCTGGCTAGCGACCTGATGGCACCACGGCGACGGGGCACTTGGCGTGGTGGACAACCTGATCGGCGACCGAGCCGACGGCCAGCGCGCCGAATCCGCCGCCACCGCGGCTGCCGACCACCAGCAGGTCGCAACCTTCCGACGCGTCGATCAGTGTCGTGGCCGGGAAGCCGTTCACCGCCACCACCCGGACGCTGGCGGGCTGGCGGTCAGCTAGCTCCGCCGCGATCTTCGCGACCGCGTCCTCGGCCAGCTTGCGCGCGGCGGCCAGCCGCTCGTCATCGCCGGGCATCGTGACCGGCCGCCCGGACCAGTAGCCGGCGATCACCGAGTTCACGGTGATGACGGTCAGCTCCGCGCCCCGCAGACCGGCTTCGGTCATGGCCCATTCAAGCGCCCGGCTGGCGTTGTGCGACCCGTCGATGCCCACCACGATCTCTGGCATGTCACCCTCTCCTCCCGGGCGCGCCCGTTGGCTAACCCGTTCGTCTCCTGACGATGGCAAAGCGCCCGGAATGGCAGCAGAGGCCGATGGCTTAGCCACGGCGGGCCATTAGTCCTGAGATTGCGCAGTCCGGGCGATAGCCTGACGCCTGATGATCGAGCGTGACACCGGCCACGTCCCGCTGACGCCCGGCCGCAGCTGACGAGGGGAAGGCGCCGGCAGGTAGCCATGACGACAGGCAGTGATGCCCCTGGCCAGGTAACCGGCATTCGTGATGTGGCCAGGCTGGCCGGCGTCTCGGTAGCAACGGCGAGCCTGGCAATCAACGGCCAGCCGGGTGTCGCCGAGGAGACCCGGCAGCGCATCCTGGCCACGGCCAAGGCCCTTGGCTACCGGGCCAACCCGCAGGCGCGGGCGCTGCGGCGGGGTCGGACCAGCACGTATGGCTTCGTCGTGCGGAATTTCGCCAACCCGTTCTTCCTCGAGGTGCTCAGCGGAGCACAGCAGGTTGCCGCCGACTCCGGGGCGACGCTGCTGGTGCTGGATTCGCAGTACTCGCTCGATCGCGAGCGGCGGCATGTGTGCGAGCTTGCCGCGCAGCGGGTGGCTGGCCTGGCCATCGCGCCGGTCGGAACTGGCGAGTCGATACGGCTGTGGCACCGGCTGCGCCCCGGCGCTCCGGTGGTAGCGCTGAACGGCTCGGCGGCCGGGGTGCCAGGGCTGAGCCGGGTGCGGCCGGACGATGCCGCGGCCGTAGAACTGCCGATGCGGCGGCTGGCCGAACTCGGCCACTCTCGGGTCGCCTTCCTGTCCGCTCCACGGCAGCTCATGGCTGACCCGGACCGGCTGCGTCACTTCCGCCTGCTGGCGCGCGAACTCGGGATGCGCCCGGATGTGCTGTACTCGCCGCTCACGATCACCGACGTGCAGCGCGCTGCGCTGGCCGAGCTCGCCAGGCCGGATCCGCCCACCGCGATCGTCACGAACTCCGACTACACCGCCTACGGTATCTACAAGGCCGCGCGTGAGCTCGGCGTGCTCATCGGCGCGGGCGTTTCGGTGGTGGGACATGACGACTTGCCGACATCGGAGTTGCTCGATCCGCCGCTGGCGACCATCCGGATCGATCACCGTTCCATGGGCACCGCCTTGATGACGCGGCTGCTCGAACTCGAGCCGCCGGGCGATTACATCGCCGAGGTCACGCTGGTGGAGCGCGCTTCGGTACAGGCGCCCCCTGCGCCCCAGGTGAACATCGGGTGACGTGCGGCGTCTAGTCGGTAACGTCTCTTGACACTCCGGACGGGCTACGCGAGCATACCGATGCTAAACGTTTTAGGCAGCTGGTTTCGTTACCTTTTGCCTGACAGGACGCTCACTTCCTGATAATGCTGCGGCTTGGGGTCGGGGAGACCGCGGCGGCCTTACCGGCACAGGGAAGCAACAGGAGGCATTCTTGAGATCGCCATTTCGGTATGCGCTCGCCGGGCTCGCTGCCCTGGCGCTGCTGGCAGCCGGCTGCGGGTCGAGCCCATCGGGCTCCAGCGGAGGAACGAACTGGTCGAACGTCACCTCGGCGGCGGCCGGCGGCGGCATGAGCAAGCTCATCGCCGCCGCTAAGAAAGAGGGCACGCTGAACGTCATCGCCCTGCCGCCAACCTGGGCGAACTACGGCACCATCATTTCCGACTTCGAGAAGCTGTACGGGATCAAGGTCGTTTCCGCCCTGCCGGACGGCTCGAGCCAGCAAGAGGTCGACGCCGTGAAGACTGAGAACGGCACTGCCAAGGCACCCGACGTCCTCGACGTCGGCATGGCGGTGGCGCTGGCGAACACCAACCTGTTCGCCCCCTACAAGGTCGCCACCTGGGCCGACATACCGACCGCGCAGAAGGACCCGAGCGGCCAGTGGGTTCAGGACTACGGCGGCTACATGGCGGTCGGGTACTCGAGCAAGTTCGGCACCATCACCTCGCTGAGCCAGCTGCTGGGCCCGAAGTTCAAGAACGCGGTCGCGCTGAACGGCAACCCGACCGCGGCGAACGCCGCGCTGAACGGGGTCATGATGGCGAGCCTGGCTGAGGGCGGGTCTGCCAGCAGCATCGCCCAGGGCGTGAACTTCTTCCATCAGCTCAAGGTGAAGGGCAACTTCTCCCCGGTGCAGGCGACTGGCGCAACCGTCAAGGCCGGCACGACTCCGGTCGTGTTCAACTGGGACTACCTCAACCTGCCGAGCTATGTCGGCGTGACGAACTGGAAGGTGTTCATCCCGCCGAACGCGGTACTCGGCGGCTACTACGCCCAGGCCATCAACAAGGACGCGCCGCACCCGGCTGCTGCCAGGCTGTGGGAGGAGTTCCTGTACTCGCAGGCCCCGGCCGGCGGGCAGAACCTCTGGCTGGACGGCGGCGCACGGCCGGTCGAGGAAGCGGCGATGACCGCCAACGGCACGATCAACAAGGCGGCCGCGGCGAAGCTGCCGCCGGTGATCGGCACACCGGTGTTCCTGACCGAGGGCCAGGCTACGGCCGCCGCTAACTACCTGGCCGCCAACTGGGCCAAAGCCGTCAGCTAGCGAGGGAATGTGGCGGTAGCTGCGACGACGAAGACCGGCGCCCGGCCATCACGGGCCGGGCGCCGGCTGGCTGTTCCGGCGTGGACCGGAACGGTTCCGTTCCTTGCCTACGTCGGCGTGTTCCTGCTGTGGCCGACCGGGATCGTGGTAGTCGACTCCCTCAAGAACCCGTCCGGCGCATGGCAGCTATCGAACATCACCGAGCTGGCCAATCCGCTGGTACGCGGTTACTTCATCGGCTCATTCAAGCTGTGCCTGCTGTCCTCGGTGGCCGGCGCGGTGCTCGGCGCGATCTTGGCCTATGCGGTGGCGTCCGGCAATCCCGATGGCATCGTGCGGCGGCTTTACCTGTCCGCCTCGGGCGTGCTGGCCCAGTTCGGCGGGGTGACGCTGGCATTCGCGTTCCTGGTCCTGATCGGGCCGGTCGGCCTGCTGTTCCACGCGAGCTGGTACTACGACTTCCCGTGGGGCATCGGCCTGATCTACACCTACTTCCAGATTCCGCTGATGGTGCTGGTCTTCCTGCCCGCTATCGACGGGCTCAAGATCCAGTGGCGCGAGGCGTCGGAGAACCTCGGCGCGTCGGCCTGGCAGTACTGGCGGTACGTGGGCGGACCGCTGCTCGCCCCGGCTTTTCTCGGCGCGACGCTGCTGCTGTTCGCCAACGCGCTCTCCGCGTTCGCGACGATCGCGGCCTGGGAGAACCAGATCGCCTATGTCGTGCCGCAGCAGATCAGCACGGCGCTGTCGAGCGAGGTCGGGCTCAGCAACGTCAACGTCGCTGACCTGCTGGCCCTGGGCATGATCGTGATGGTCGCGATCGTCATGACGTTGTACGTGCTCCTGCAGCGAAGGGCGGCTCGATGGCTGCGCTAGCGCCGGTCGGCGAGGTAGTGCGGGAGCCATCGGCCAGGCGGGCGGCGGGCGTATCGGCCCGTCGCCGCCGGCGGCTCAACGCGTTCCGTTACCTGGTCTTCACCGTGTTCGGGCTGTTCTTCGCGCTGCCGCTGCTGGCAATGGCCCGTTTCTCGCTGGAAGGGGCGAAGCTCGGCACCTGGTCGGTGACCGCGTGGTCGCAGATCGCCTCCTACCAGGGCACCCAGGCCGTCGGCATCCCGCCGCTGATCAGCTCGATCGAGATCACGCTGGAACTGGCCGTGATCACCTGCGCGGTCATCGTGCTGCTGCTGGTCCCGACGATGATCTGGATCCGGCTGCGGGTCCGCTGGCTCAGCCGCACGTTCGAGTTCCTGTGCCTGCTCCCGCTCACCATCCCGGCGATCGTGCTGGTGGTCGGCCTCGGGCCGATCTACAACCGGATCCAGCGGGTCAGCCTGTCGGCGCTGATGCTGTTCTGGGTGTACGTGATCCTGGCACTGCCGTATGCCTACCGCGCGCTGGCTGCGGGGCTTGGCGGGCTTGACGTCACGACCCTGGCAGAGGCGGCCCGCAGCCTCGGCGCGAGGTGGCTCACCGTGATAGTCCGGGTCATCGTGCCGAACATGTGGCAGGCCATTATCAACGCGCTGCTGCTCACCTCGGCGCTGGTACTCGGTGAGTTCACCATCGCCTACCTGCTGCTGTACAACAACCTGCAGGTCGAGCTGTACTCCATCAGCCGGAATACGCCCAATGCGGGCGTGTTGTTCGCTACTTCTACCGCGGCGCTGGCGTTCGCGTTCGCGCTGCTGCTGATCCTTTCCTACGTCGGCCGCCGCCGTCGGCGCAGCCGGGGATGAGGTGCCGTCAGTGAGTCCGCAGGCAACGAGCGCGCAGGAGGCCGCGACCAGGAATGCGGTCGAGGTCCAGATGACCGGCCTGAGCCGCCGCTACGGGCAGGTGGTCGCGCTCGACAGGCTCGACCTCACGCTGCAGCCCGGTGAGCTGGTGGCGCTGCTCGGTCCGTCGGGCTGCGGCAAGACCACCACGCTGCGCCTGCTCGCCGGGCTGGAGGACGCCGACGCCGGCCAGATCACCGTGGCCGGCCGCGACATCACGCACGTTCCCGCCAGCAGGCGCGACATGGGCATGGTGTTCCAGGCCTACTCGCTGTTCCCGCACATGACCGTGCGCCAGAACGTGGCATTCGGGCTGCGCCTGCGCCGGGTAGCGGCAGCTGTGCGGGACCGGCGGGCGGTAGAGATGCTCGAGCTCGTCGGCCTGTCCGAGCAGGCTGACCGCTATCCGCACCAGCTTTCCGGCGGGCAGCAGCAGCGGGTGGCGCTGGCCCGCGCGCTGGCCATCGAGCCGCAGGTGCTGTTGCTGGACGAGCCGCTGTCGGCGCTCGACGCGAAGGTCCGGGCTCAGCTTCGGGACGAGATCCGCAGGATCCAGCTCGAGGTGGGGATCACCACCCTGTTCGTCACCCACGACCAGGAAGAGGCGCTGGCGATCGCCGACCGGGTCGGCGTCATGCGCGACGGCCGCCTGGAGCAGCTAGCCTCGCCGACCGACGTCTACTCACGCCCGGCGACGGCATTCGTCGCCGAGTTCGTCGGCCTGAGTAACCGGCTAGCGGGCACCGTGAGCGGGGGCGTGGTGACGGTGCGGGGATGTGACCTGCCGCTCATGGACCGCTCCACCCCCGACGGGCCTGCGATGGCGCTGGTGCGTCCCGAGGCAGTCACGCTCGCCTCCGGCTATCCGGCCGACGCAGGGCCGCTGACCGGGACGGTGATCGCCTTGACCTTCCTCGGCGCGACCAGCCGGGTCACGGTCGACCTCGGCGACACGACCATTCTCGCGCAACTGGCAACCGCAGATGCCACGGCGCACCCGGCTGGCAGCCGGGTCACGCTGACGATCCGGCCTGACCCGGTTCTGGTTGCGGTGGACGGCGCGGCCAGCGCCGGAGAAGGAGCGTGACCGGCGCCGGCCAGCACGAGCCGGGCAGGCGCCCGCCGCTGACCACGGACCGGTCCCTTACCTGGGGTCCGGTGCTGCGGCGCGGGGCCAGCGCGCCCTACCGGGCGGTGGCGTTCGCCAGCGGCGAGCGGCACCTGGTCCGGGACGACTTCGCCGCGCCCGCTCCCGGAGCCGGGCCGCAGGCAGCCCCCGTGCCGGATGCGGCTGCCCGGCCGGACCCCTGGCCTGGCACCGGGCGGCCATTGCTCAGCCTCGTCCATCTCACCGACCTCCAGCTTGCCGACGTCCAGTCCCCGACGCGCTTCGAGTTCCTCAACCGCTACTTCGCCGATCCGCGTTACGCCGAGATCGTGCCGGTGCAGCGACCTCAGGAGGCGCTGACGGCGCACGCCGTGGACGCGATGCTGCGCACGGTCAACGAGGTGACCTGCCCGGCCAGCGGGACGGCGCCGGAGCTTGCGATCACTACCGGTGACGCCATCGACAACGCGCAGTGGAACGAGATGCAGATATTCCTCGCGCTGTTCGACGGCGGGCTGGTGCGGGCAAACTCCGGCGGTCCCGGCTACGCCGGAGTCCAGGCGCTTGACTGGCCTGACGACGTGTTCTGGAAGCCGGACGGCCCGAGCGGGGACGGCCCCGACCTATTCCGGCGGGAGTTCGGCTTCCCGCACCACCCTGGGTTGCTGCAGCGCGCGCTGCACGACTTCGCCGCTGGCGGGCTGCGCATGCCGTGGCTGTCGTGCTTCGGCAACCACGAGGCGCTGAACCAGGGCGTCGGAACGATCACCCCGGCACTCGCCAGCGCGCTCGTCGGCGACCGGAAGCCACTGCAGCTGCCGCCCGGATTCGACCACGATCGCGCGCTTGAGTTCTTCACCGAGCAGCCCGAGGTGTTCATGGCCGGCCCGGCCCGGGCGGTGGCCGCCGACGCGCACCGATGGCCCATTACCAAGCGGGACTTCGTCGAAGCGCACTTCCGGCCGCAGGCGCGCCCGTTCGGGCACGGGTTCACCCAGCAGAACCGGCTCGACGCCACCGCTTACTACGTCTACGACACCCCGGCGGTGCGCTTCATCGCGCTGGACACTAGCTGCGCGGCCGGCGGCGCGGCCGGGTGCCTGGACGCCGACCAGGCGCGGTGGCTGCAAGCCCGGCTCGCTGAGGTCCACTCGCAGTTCCACGACGGGAACGGGCGCGAAGTGCGGACCGGTAACGACGACCGGCTCGTAGTCCTGTTCTCCCACCACGGAGTCGACACGCTCAACAGCAGCCGGGCCGGCGGCTCGAGTGCCGCGGCCGAGCCGGTTCTGCGCGCCGCCGAACTGCTTGCGCTGCTGCATCGGTTCGGCAACGTCGTGCTCTGGCTGAACGGCCATACCCACACCAACGCCGTGCGCGCGCGCCGCCACCCGGACGATCCCCGGCGCGGGTTCTGGGAGGTGACGACCTCCGCCATCGTGGACTGGCCCTGCCAGGCCAGGCTTGTCGAGATCCTGGACTGCGGCAGTTACCTGTCCATCGTGTGCACGATGGTCGACCACGACACCCCGGCCGCGGCGCAGGTGCTGGCGACCGGCGATGACCTGGCCTCGCTGCACCGGGAACTGGCCGCGAACGTGCCGCTGCTCGGGGCGGACTCCGCCCGGCCTGGCACCTGGACCGACCGCAATACCGAGCTGCGGATACCCGCGCCGTTCCCGCTGTCGCGGCTTCCCGGCTAGGCAGGCGGGAGTGGTTAAGGCGAAGGATGTTGCACCGTTTCGGGCTAAAAAAGCTTCGGGATAACCACTGCAAGCGGGGCGAGCAGTCGGCGGCAGCGGCTGGGCATAAGGATAAGGTGAGACGAAACGGGCTCGCGGGCCCTGCGGCGACTGCTGCTGGAAGCCGGAGCTGTAGGGAGCGCGTAGGCGATGGCAGCTAGCAGAGTTTTGCAGGTCACCGATTCTCAGACCGGCCTGAGCTATGAGATTCCGGTCGTGGACGGCGCGATACGGGCGATTGACCTCCGCCAGATCAAGACCTCCGAGGACGATTTCGGGCTGATGTCCTACGATCCGGCGTATCTGAATACCGCGAGCTGCCGCAGCGCCATCACCTACATCGACGGTGACCGGGGAATCTTGCGCTACCGGGGGTACCCGATTGAGGAACTGGCAGGGCACACGTCGTTCCTGGATGTCGCCTACCTGCTGCTGAACGGCGAGCTTCCCGGTAAGGACAAGTCGGCGGCGTGGGCGGATGAGATCACCCACCACACGTTCGTCCACGAGAACGTCAAGAAGTTCATCGACGGCTTTCATCACGATGCCCATCCGATGGGCATCCTGGTCAGCACCATCGCCGCGCTCTCGACGTTCTATCCCGAGGCGAGGGCGGTATCTGACCAGGTGCGGCAGCAGGAGCAGATAGTCCGCTTGATCGCGAAGATGCCGACCCTTGCTGCCTTCGCTTACCGGCACGCGATGGGCTTGCCGTACGCATACCCCGACAACGGGCTGTCGTACGCGGGGAATTTCCTCAACATGATGCGGAAGATGAGCGAGCCCAGGTACAGCCCGGATCCGGTGCTGGAGCACGCCCTGGACGTGCTTTTCGTCTTGCATGCCGATCACGAGCAGAACTGCTCCACCAGCACCATGCGGGTGGTCGGGAGCTCTCAGGTCGACCCCTACTCGGCCGCTGCAGCAGCTGCGGCCGCGCTGTTCGGCCCGCTGCATGGCGGGGCCAACGAGCAGGTCCTGCGGATGCTGCGGGAGATCGGCTCGGTCGGCAACATCCCCGCCTACATCGAGCGGGTGAAGCGCGGCGAGCTGCGGCTGATGGGCTTCGGGCACCGGGTGTACCGGAACTTCGACCCGCGGGCCAAGATCATCAAGGAGGTCGCTGACCAGGTCTTCGAGGTAACGGGCCGCAATCCGCTACTGGACATAGCGCTGGAGCTTGAGCGGATCGCGCTCGCCGACGACTACTTCATCGGCCACAAGCTGTACCCGAACGTGGACTTCTACTCGGGCATCATCTACCAGGCCCTGGGCTTCCCGGTGGCCATGTTCCCGGTGTTGTTCGCCATCGGGCGCATGCCAGGCTGGCTGGCCCAGTGGCAGGAGGGCGCGGCTGACCCTGAGCAGAAGATCTCCAGGCCCCGGCAGATCTACGTCGGTCCGGGCCTCCGCCATCTGGACTAGCGCCACCTGGACTAACCCAGTGTTGCCAGTCCGCGATACATCTGTTCCGGGATGGGAATGACCCTGGACTGCTAGCTCACGACTGGGCCTGCCGGCTCAACGTAATCCGCAGCTGGGGGGAAAGTAATGCAACGGGTCGAAGTACTTCTGGAGGACGATCTCACCGGCGGCCCCGCGGACGAGACCGTCAGGTTCGGCGTTGACGGCACAGACTATGAGGTCGACCTGAGCATGCGGCATGCGACCGAGTTCCGTCGGCTGCTCGCCCCATTCGTGGACCATGCACGCCAGGCGCAGCGCCAGCTCTCCCGCGCCAGGGTCAGGACGGCGGCGAGCCGGGAGCGGAGCCGCCACATACGTGCCTGGGCCGAGCAGCAGGGTTTCGCCGTGGCGGACCATGGTCGGCTCCCGGAGAACGTCGTTCGCGAATACGATGCCGCGCACGGCGGCCGCCAGCCAGCGGAGCCGGCTGCCGGCCGCGCCGGAGCAGCCGGACGTGCCACCGCGGAACCCCAGCGCAAGGGACGGGCGTCCCGGCGCCGGAAGTCGGGGCAGTTAGCGCCGGGACGGTCCGGCCGGCCGCGGAGACCGCGGGTGCTTCTAGAATTGCCGCCATGCCCTTGCTGGCGGGGAAGTGCGCGCTGATCACTGGCGGGACTACGGGCCTCGGCCTGGCGATTGCCGAGCGTTTCCTGCGCGAGGGAGCTCGGATCGTGATCACCGGCCGCGATCGCGACCTGGGCAGCCGCGCCGAGCAGACACTGGGACACCGGGTGCGGTTCCTGGCCGCGGATGCCGCCGACCCCGACGCGATCGCATCGTCGGTGAGCACGGCGGCCAGCTATCTGGGCGGCCTGGACGTGCTGGTGAACAACGCTGGCGTCGGAGTGAGCGCCCGGCTAATTGACACGCCGCTGGCGGACTATGACGCGGTGATGGCGGTGAATGTCCGTGGTTACCTGCTTTATGCCCAGCATGCCTACCCCTACCTTGCGCGCCGCCGCGGCTGCATGATCCACGTCGCCTCGGATGCGGGGATCTGGGGCGAGCAGGCAACCGGCCTTTACTCGGTCACCAAGGCCGCCGTGATCATGCTGGGGAAGATGCTCGCGCTGGACGGAGGGTCGGACGGCGTGCGCTCGAACGTGCTGTGCCCCGGCGACATCTGGCCGGGCATGCGGCACATGGCGCCGCCGGGTGAGGAGGGCAGGCCCGAGGAAGGCGACTGGCCGCTGCCTCCGATCGGCCGCCTGGGTGAGGCCCGCGACGTCGCGGCGGCAGCGGTGTTCTTCGCCAGCCAGGAGGCTGACTTCATCACCGGGACGACGCTCCTGGTTGACGGCGGAATGACGGCCGGTTACCTACAGCGCGAGCGCAGGACGCCGGAAGCCGGCTGATCTCGTCGCCGGCGCAGACGTCGCCGACGAGAATGTCGTCGACACCTTTGTCGGCGACGCTATGTCGGTATATCATGAGGCGGCATGGATAGGCCTTTTGTCGGGCGGGACGGGGAACTCGCGAGGCTGGAGGCATGGTGGAAGCAGCCTGCCGCGCGGCCGGCGCTGATCTGGGGGCGGCGCCGGGTAGGCAAGACTGCCTTGCTGCAGCGCTTCTCGGCGGGCCGGCGGAGCGTTTTCTATACCGGGGGAAACCGCACCGGGTCAGGAGAACTCGCGGAACTCTCCCGGCAGGTGTCCCTGGCCGCGCCGGACGCCTTGCGTGATCTTTCGGCGCGCCCTTATCAGACCTGGGACGAGGCGCTCGACAGCCTTGCCCGGTATGCGGCAGATGAGCCGCTTCTCCTCGTAATCGACGAGTTTCCAGAGGTCGCGGGCGCAGTCCCGGACATCGCGGGCATCCTGCGTGCCTTCCTCGACCGCTCCCATGGCCGGACGGGACTGCGCATTCTGCTCTGCGGTTCGGCGGTACGCACGATGCAGGCGATTCAGGAGTACCGTGCGCCCCTCTACGGGCGGTTCGACCTGACGATGCACTTGCATCCATTCCGCCCGCACGAGGCGGCAGAGATGCTGCCGCGTCTGCGGCCCGCCGATCGTGCGGTCGTGTACGGCGTCCTCGGAGGCATGCCGCTGTACCTATCGTGGTGGGATCAGGACGCGCCGATTCGCGACAACCTGATGCGCCTGGCCTGCACGCCTGACGGCCGGATGCTAGTCGAAGGCGACCTGGTGCTGGCCACCGAGGCTGGCCACGGAGAGCACATGGCAGCGGTCATGCAAGCCATCGCGCTGGGGCGAACGAAGCACAATGAGATTGCAGACGGCGTGGGACTCGAACCAACGCGGACGCTGCGCGACCTGACGGCGCTGCGGCTGGTCGAACGCGTCATGCCGGTAACCGAGTCGGCACGGACACGACGGCGGACCTACCGTATTGCCGACAACTTCCTGGCCTTCTTCCTTGGCGTGCTGTCGCCGTTCCGCGGCGAGATCGACCGCGGTCTTGGAACGAGCATCATCAATGCCGTCATCGCAGGGATCGACGAGCATATGGGCGGCGCCTGGGAAGAAGCCTTCCGTGATCATCTGCGGCTGCGGGCCGCCGGCGGAGGACTGGGCCGCGACGATGTCGTCGCCGTCGGGTCATGGTGGCGGGACGGCGGTAGCCAGATCGACGCGGTTGCCCTGGCCGGGCGGTCCCGGCAGCCCTTTCTAGTCGGCGAGGCCAAATGGTCAAAGCGCATCAATGTGGCGCGCATCAAGGCCGGACTCACCGCTAAAGCCGCTGACCTTGTCGCTGCGCCGGAGTCCCTGCGATACGTCGTGTGCGGCCGCGAGCAAGCCGAGCATGCCGATCCCGAAACTCTCGTTATCACTGCTGCGGACATCTTCCCGGGCCGGCAAAGTTCGCTCCCCTGAGTCCGGCCGCGAGCGTCGCCCGCAGCGCGATCCACACCTCGGCAAGGGACGCGGTCGAGGCCAGGCTACGGCCGCTGATCGCTCGAAGCGCTGCACACGGTAGCGCAGCGTGTTCGGGTGGACGTGCAGAGCCCGCGCGGCGCGCTCACAATGAGCGATGCGCCGGCCGGGAACGGGCGGCTGATGCCAGTCGTCGCGTCCGGCACCCCGGTCAGGCCCGCCAGGGCCGTATCGTCGTGAATCAGCACGAACAGCTCGCCGCCCTGCCGGAGCATCAGGTGCGGAGCGCCGGAACCGGCAAGGGCGTCCGCCAGGCTGTCGTCACCAGCCGCGTCGCGTCCCTCCGGAGGACCGACCACGGCAAGGCGCAAGGCCCTGTCCGGGACGGAACCCGCTCGCGGCGAGCCGCCGGGCGACGGAGGCCCGGTCCAGCGTGCCCTGCAGCATCTCGGCCAGGGTCTCGGCGCCCGGCCTGCGTAGTATCTCCCGCTCGTGCGCCAGCATCGACACCTGCAGCGCGGCCGGCATCGGGACGGCGCCGATCCTGATCGTCTACCTGCTGGCCAACATCGCGCTGCCGCTGCATGTGCTGGCGACGAACCGCGCGGCATTCCGGCCGGCCCGGCACGTGATCGTGCCGCTCATCGGCACCGCCGTGCTGGTGTACGGCGTCTGGGAGTTCGTGCAGCCGAGCCAGCCACCGCCCGCCAACGTGTACTGGGCCTGGATCCTCGCTATCGTGGCGATCGCGGTGGTCGCTACGGCCATCGCTTACGTCCGGCGGCGCCCGGCGCTTGACCGCGCTGCCACCGAGGGGCCGGAGCTCGTCCTTGACGCCGACAGCACCCGCTGAGCTGACCAGGGTCGCCTGCTGCCAGATCGGCCCGCGGATCGGCGAGCCCGACGCGAACCGTGCCGCTGGCGTGGCCGCCGCGCAGGCTGCGGCCGCCCGTGGCGCCGCGATCGTGGTCCTTCCCGAGCTGAGCGCGAGCGGTTACGTGTTCCGCGACATGGCCGAGGCGAGGGACCTGGCCGAGCCGGCCGACGGCCCGACCGCGGCGGGCTGGGCAGCTCTCGCCCGGCGGCTGGCCATCACGATCGTCGGCGGCATCTGCGAGCTCGGCGCCGACGGCCTGCTGTACAACACCGCGCTGGTGGTAGACGCCGGCGGCGTGCGCGCCGTCTACCGCAAGGCGCACCTGTGGGACGCCGAGAAGCTGGTGTTCACACCCGGCGCAGATCCGCCCCCGGTCATCGAGACCGCTGGCACATCGCTCGCGGTGATGGTCTGCTACGACCTGGAGTTCCCCGAGTGGGCCCGGTTGCCAGCGCTGGCCGGCGCTCGCCTGCTGTGCGTTCCGGCGAACTGGCCAGCAGCGCCGCGCCCGGCGGGGGAGCGGCCGATGGAGGTAGTCCGCGCCCAAGCGGCGGCGTCGGTCAACCGGATGTTCGTGGCGGTCTGCGACAGGATGGGTGCCGAGCGCGGCGTGGACTGGGTCGGCGGCTCGGTGATCATCGACCCGGACGGCTGGCCGGTCGCCGGGCCGCAGCCCGGCGATCACGAGGTCACCATCGCCGCCGACTGTGACCTTGCATCGGCGGCGGACAAGCGCATCTCCGACCGGAACGACGTGCTGGCTGACCGGCGCCCGGCACTGTACGGCGGCGTGAGCAGTGAGTGAGCAGGGCCCGACCAGGGCGCGAGCAGGACGTGACGAAGGAGGATCGCGATGACTGACCAGCCTGGAGCCGGCCTACCGCGCGTGGTCGCCGGCGACCATGTCGGCCAGGTCGATGCCACTCTCGTGCCGAGATTCGCCGGCCCGGCCACGTTCGCCCGGCTGCCGCGGCTGGACGAGGTTTCCTGCGCGGACATCGTCATCGCGGGCGTGCCGTTCGACTCCGGAGTGAGCTACCGGCCCGGAGCGCGGTTCGGGCCAGCCCACGTCCGCGCGTCATCGAAGCTGCTCCGCCCGTACAACCCGGCCGCGGGAGTCTCGCCATTCGCTCAGCTTCAGGTTGCCGACGCCGGGGACATCGCCGTCAACCCGTTCGACATCACCGATGCCATCGGCCAGATCGAGGCCGGCGCCCGGACCCTCACCGTCGGCGGCGCGCGCCTGCTCACCATAGGCGGCGACCACACGATCGCGCTGCCGCTGCTGCGGGTTGCCGCGCAGCGCCACGGGCCTGTCGCGGTGCTGCACTTCGACGCGCACCTGGACACGTGGGACACCTACTTCGGCGCCTCGTACACGCACGGAACGCCGTTCCGCCGGGCATCGGACGAAGGGCTGATCGACCGGGAGCACTCGGTGCACGTCGGCATCCGCGGACCGCTGTACGCGGAGTCCGACCTAGCCGATGACTCGGTGCTCGGTTTCCAGGTCATCAGCTGCCCCGAGATCGAGTCGGCCGGACTGGCCGGCCTCCTCGAGCGCATGCACGCCCGCCTGGGCGGCAGGCCGGTCTACGTGTCGCTAGACATCGACGTGCTGGACCCGGCGCACGCTCCCGGCACCGGCACGCCCGAGGCGGGCGGGCTGAGCGCACGTGAACTGCTGGCAGCGCTGCGCTCGCTGTCGGCCGTCACCCTGGTCGGAGCTGACATCGTCGAGGTCGCGCCGGCCTACGACCATGCGGAGATCACCGGCATCGCGGCCGCGCACGCGGCGTTCGAGCTGGTGTCCGCCATGGCCGTGGCCAGCTAAGGTCACCGTGGCCTGAAGCCGGCGAGGAATGCCGCCCGGCGGCCCGACGTTGGCGCGCTGGTGAAGAAGATTGGCTTCCTGTCGTTCGGGCACTGGTCGTCGGCGCCGGGCTCGCAGACCAGGTCGGCGTCCGACGCGCTGCTCCAGTCGATCGACCTGGCGGTAGCCGCCGAAGAGCTCGGCGCCGACGGCGCATACTTTCGCGTGCACCATTTTGCCCGGCAGCTAGGATCCCCGTTCCCGCTGCTGGCTGCTGTCGGTGCGCGCACCAGCCGGATCGAGATCGGTACGGCGGTCATCGATATGCGCTACGAGAACCCGCTGTACATGGCCGAAGATGCCGGCGCGGCCGACCTGATCTCCGGCGGCCGCCTGCAGCTCGGGATCAGCCGGGGCTCACCGGAGCAGGTTATCGATGGCTGGCGGTACTTCGGCTACCAGCCGCAGGAGGGCGAGACCGACGCCGAGATGGCCCGCAGGCATGCCGAGGTGCTGCTCGAGGTACTGCGCGGGAAGGGCTTTGCGCAGCCCAATCCGCGCCCGATGTTTGCCAACCCGCCGGGCCTGCTGCGCCTCGAGCCGCACTCAGAAGGGCTGCGCGACCGCATCTGGTGGGGTGCCGGGTCCCAGCAGACCGCGGCGTGGGCGGCCGAGCTGGGCATGAACCTGCAAAGCTCCACTTTGGTCAACAACGAGTCGGACAAGCCCTTCCACGTGCAGCAGGCCGAGCAGATCCGGGCATTCCGCGACGCGTGGCAGAAGGCCGGTCACCAGCGCGTGCCGCGAGTGTCGGTGAGCCGGAGCATCTTCGCCCTGGTAGACGACCGGGACCGGGCGTACTTCGGCGGTCGTAACTCCGGCGCCGACGAGATCGGGTTCATCGACGCAACGACGCAGGCGATCTTCGGCCGCACCTACGCCGCGGAGCCGGATGTGCTGATCCAGCAGCTCAAGGATGACGAGGCGATCGCGGCCGCTGACACGCTGCTGCTCACCGTGCCCAGCCAACTCGGCGTCGATTACAACGCTCACGTCATCGGCAGCATCCTCACCCACGTCGCGCCTGCGCTCGGCTGGCGATAAACCAGCCGGGCAGGATGATCGGCGGGCGGGGATGAGCCGTCCCATCCAGTGTGGCAGGGCGCAGTCGGGGCGATTACCAGCGCTACCGGGACGTTGTTCAACATCGGCTGCGAACGGCGCCGCCGGCGGCGCAGAATCTGACACATGACGTTACGTACTGATGAGGTAGCGCATAGTTACAAGGGCGACCTGGACCGCGTGTGGGAGCGCCTTACCGAACCGATCCCCGACGGCGCTATCGCCGGGGACATGGCCGAGTGGGACCGCATCATCTTCGAGATCGCGGACGCGGTCGAACTCAGCAGCGCGAGAGTGCCGGGGCGGCATGCCCGGCGGAACGCCGTTTGACGCAGGCCTGTCAGCAACGGCGCAAGTGAGGGCCGACGTGAGCCAATGGGGCTAGTATCAGCGCTATGTCGGAGCAGACCGGGACATCGGCGCCGGGCATTCCCGCTGAGGCGCTGGCGCCGGGATTTGACACCCAGCGTGCGCATTCCGCCCGGGTTTATAACTACTGGCTGGGCGGCAAGGACAATTTCGCCGCCGACCGGGAAGCAGGCGAGCAGGCGATTGCCGCCAACCCGGGGATCGTCACTGACGTGCGCGCCAACCGGGCGTTCCTGGCCCGTGCGGTGCGGTTCCTGGCCGCCGAGCGCGGCGTCCGCCAGTTCCTGGACATCGGCACCGGGCTGCCCACGGCCAGCAACACTCATGAGGTAGCCCAGGCGGCGGCCCCGGATGCCCGGATCGTCTACGCCGACAGTGACCCGATCGTGCTGGCCCACGCCCGGGCTCTGCTGACCAGCACCCCGCAGGGGGCGACCGCTTACCTGGACGCTGACCTGCGCGACCCCGCTGCCATCCTGCGGGCGGCGGCGCAGACGCTGGACTTCGGCCAGCCGGTCGCGCTGATGCTGCTGATCATCTTGCACCTGATCCCGGACAGCGACGACCCCTACGGCATCGTGGCCACACTCATGCGTGCCCTGCCGTCGGGCAGTTACCTTGTGCTCGCGCACCCGGCCAGCGACATCCGCGCGGCACAGATGGCAGAGATGACCAAACGGGTCAACGACCGGATGAGCGGGCCTAAGGCCACCATGCGCGATCGCTTCGCGATCACTCGCTTCTTCGATGGCCTGGAACTCCTCGAACCCGGCGTGGTCCAGCCGCAGCAGTGGCGGCCCGAGCCGGGCGCGCTGAGCCCACCGCTAGTGACAGCCTGGTGCGGGGTCGCTCAGAAGCTGTAACGCAGTCCGCGCCCGCTCCTCGCGCAGGCCCGTCCCTCGCGCAGGCCCGCCGGTAAGCCCGTGCAACGGGGCGTCGAGTTCGCGCGTGCCGAAGGCGCCGTCGATTGCGCGGAGGTCCAGGGCCGGGCAGCCAGGCAGCGATCAAGGAGATCAGATGTCGATCATGGATGAGTTCCTGCTCACCGACCGGGTTGCGATCGTTACCGGCGCGTCCTCGGGACTGGGTGTCGCCTTCGCCCGGGCGTTGTCCGAAGCCGGCGCGTCCGTCGTGCTCGGCGCGCGCCGAGCCGAGCGCCTGAGGTCAGTGGCAGCCGAGATCCGGGCCGCAGGCGGCCGCGCCACCGAGGTTCCCGTTGACGTCAGCAGCCCGGAGTCGTGCCGGGCGCTCGCGGCGGCTGCAGTCGCTGAGCATGGCCGGATCGACATCCTGGTCAACAACGCCGGCGTCGGAACCGCGTATCCGGCCAGCCGGGAGACCCCTGAGCAGTTCCGGTCGGTGATCGATGTCAACCTCAATGGCAGCTACTGGATGGCGCAGGCGTGCGGGGTGCATATGCAGCCCGGCAGCAGCATCGTGAATATCTCCAGCATCCTCGGGATCACTACTGCCGGGCTGCCCCAGGCCGCCTACGCCGCCAGCAAGGCCGGCCTGATCGGCCTCACCCGCGACCTGGCCAGCCAGTGGACCGGTCGCAAGGGCATCCGCGTGAACGCGATCGCGCCCGGCTTCTTTCCTTCTGAGATGACCGACCAGTACGAGCCCGGCTACCTGGAATCCGTGCGCTCGCGGTTGCTGATACCCCGGATGGGCCGGCCCGCCGAGTGCGCTGCGACGCTGGTCTGGCTAGTCAGTCCTGCCGCCGGTTATGTCACCGGGCAGACGATCGTGGTCGATGGCGGCGTCACAATCACGTGACAGGCGGGCATCGTGGCCACCGCGTGC
>JAJYUU010000158.1 GCA_021792405.1 Actinomycetes bacterium | reverse complement strand
CCGGTCGACTGATCGACGACAATATTGGTGCTGCCGCGGCCGCTGCTGTCTTCGATCTTGTTCGTGCTGGGGTTAATGACCCACGTGGTGCCGGTGGTGATAAGTGGGCTACTCGCATAGACGAGGCCACTGCTCTGGTTGACGTCCACGCCGGCGGCGTCCGCGCCAACGGCGATCTTCGTGATAATTGCGTCGGTGCTGCCGTTCAGGACGATGACCCGGCCGTTCCTGAAGTCCGTCACGTAGACTGTGTCGGTACTGTCGTTGACTGCTACCGAGTAGGGTTCGGTGCCGGCCAGCGGGATATCGCTGACGACCTCGTTGGTGGCGCCATCGATGCTGATCAAGCCGCCGGTCTCATCCGTCGCCCAGACAGTGTCTGACGTGGCGTCGAACGCCAGGCGCGAGGGGTGCGTCCCGGCGGGTGTGGATATGTTCGTGGTGATCGTGTTGGTGGCGCCGTCGATAACGGCGACCTGAGCCGCGGTCGGCTCGGCCGCGTACACCGTGTTGGCGGCAGCATTGACGGCCAGGCCGGCGCTATAGGCCGACAGGCTGATACTGGTCGTGACAGTGTTGGTTGCCCCGTTGATGACCTCGATCTCTGGTCCGGTACTGGGCCATGCCGAGAGATAGACGGTGTTGGTAGCGGAGTCGTCCGCGATGGCATAGACGGGCGCGGCAGCCGCGATCGTGGTCGTCACCGAGTCGGTCGCACCGTTGACGACGACGACTCCGGTAGCCGTCGCAAGGTAAATGGTGTCGGTGGCCGAGTCCACCGCGAGTAGCGGCCCGGCCGCGGGCGTCTGGATCAGCGAGGCAACGTACCCCGTGCTGGCCGCGCTGGCCGGCCCGGCGGTGAGCAACACCGCGCTCGCAGCCATTCCGACGGTGATGAGCGCAACGGCGGCTCGGCGACCGCCAAGATCTCTGATGCACGCGTGAGTCTTGCACCGTTCCTCCGGTTTTATCTTCCATGACTGAGAAAGTAAGCCTAAAGACCGATTGTGGACCACAGTGCAGAAAGAAGACAACGTCCGAATATGGGCTGGCAATGAGCCGGGACCGCCCCGGCTACCATTGCTGCCATGTCTGCCGACCGGCGCCGGGCCGACCCAGAACGGGCCGACCGAGAACGGGCCGACCGGGGTCCATCCGCCCGGGGTCCGGCTGACCGGGGACGGACCGCGGAGGCGGAGATCACCAGCCCGGCGAATCCGCGGATCAAGCAGCTCATCGCGCTGCGGCGCAGGCGCAGTCGCGACCAGGTCGGAGTGACGCTCGTCGAGGGACTGGCCGAGATCGAACTCGCGCTCGCCGCGGGCGTCCGGCCGCAGACGCTGTATCACTGCCGCCAGCTAGCCGCCCCCGAATCGCTGTCGCTCGCCGCCCGGGCGGCGGCTCTGGGCACAGATGTCGTCCGCCTCAGCCGCCCGGTCTTCGAGAAGGTCTCCTACCGGGAGGGTCCGGACGGCTGGCTGGCCGTCGTGCCAGCCGTCGAGACTGACCTCGGCAGCCTGCAGCTTCCCCCGAAGCCGCTGGTGCTGATCTGCGCTGGCCTGGAGAAACCCGGCAATCTCGGCGCGATCCTGCGCACCGCCGACGCAGCCGGGGTGGCCGCCGTGATCGCCGCGGATCCGGTGACCGACTGGGGCAACCCGAACATCGTGCGCGCTAGCAAGGGCACCGTGTTCTCGGTGCCGGTCGCGTCCGCGACCACGACCGAGGTACTGGCCTGGACCGCGAAGCACGGACTGCGGATCGTGGCCGCAACGCCAAACGCTCAGACGCTGCTGACCGACGCCGACTTGACCGGGCCGATGGCCATCGCGGTGGGCGCGGAGCAGGCAGGCCTGCCCGGCGAATGGCTCGACAGCGCCGCGGTAACGGTCACGATCCCGATGTTCGGCAAGGCCGACTCGCTGAACGTGGCGGCATCGGCGGCGATCATCACCTACGAGGCGGTGCGGCAGCGGATGCGGGCCGGCCAGCACGGGCAGGCCGGCGAGCACGGGCAGGCCGGCGAGCCCGGAAGTCCCTCCTCGCTACGATCGGGGTATGCCTGATCTCTCCCTGCTGCCGCCCTCGGCCGCCATCGACGGCAGCGACCTGCGGATCGGCGGCTGCTCGCTGACGCAGATCGCGGCCGAGTTCGGCACGCCCGCGTTCGTCTTCGACGAGCAGGCACTCCGCGACCGGGCGCGCGCGTTCGCGGACGGCCTGGCCAGCAGGCACCCCCGCAGCCGGGTCTGCTTCGCGACGAAGTCATTCCCGTCCGCCTCGATGATCGCCATCCTGGCCAGCGAGGGACTGGGCTTCGACGTGGTCGGCGAAGGGGAGTTGCGCATCGCGCTCGCGGGTGGCGCCGACCCGGCGACGATCGTCATGCACGGCAACGCCAAGTCCGACCGGGACATCGCGGCCGCACTCGACGCCGGGATCGGCTACATCGTGGTCGACGGCTTCGACGACATCGACCGCATCGAGCGGCTCGCCACGCGGCCCACTCCGGTGCTGCTGCGCGTCAGCCCCGGCATCGAGTCCAAAACGCACCTGGCGCTGGCCACGGGCGGGAAGTCGGCCAAATTCGGCGTTCCGGTCGAGCAGGTGCCGGAGGCACTGGCCCGGATGCACGCAGCGCCGATGATCGAGATGCGGGGCCTGCACGCGCACATCGGCTCGCAGATCCTCAGCCTTGAGCAGTTCGAGGCTGAGGTCGAGGCGCTGGCATCGCTCGGCACGTTCGACGTCTACGACCTCGGCGGAGGGCTGGGCGTCCGGTACGAGACCGCCGACGTGGCCCCGGACATCGACCACTACCTGGAGAGGCTGACCGCGGCGGCGCGCGAGCACCTGGGCGACAGCCCGGAGCTGATCATCGAGCCGGGCCGGTCCCTGGTCGCGCCGGCCGGCCTCACGCTCTACCGGGTGCTCACGCTCAAGCAAGCCGGGAAGCTGCACGTCGCGACCGACGGCGGGATGGGCGACAATCTGGAGTACCCGCTGTACGGCCAGCGATTCCAGCCCATGGTGGTGGGCCGCTTCGACGAGCCCGAGGTGCTGGCCGACCTCGTCGGCAGGCACTGCGAGTCCGGCGACATCGTCACGCCCGACGTCGAGCTGCGCAACCCGCAGGTCGGCGACCTGGTCGTGGTGCCGGTGACGGGCGCGTACTGCTTCACGATGGTGAACAACTACAACGGCGCGCTGCGCCCGCCGGTGATTTACTGCTCGGGCGGCCTGGCCAGGCTGGGTGTCCGCAGGGAGCACCCGGACGAGCTGCTGGCTCGCGAAATGAAGATTCAGCCCGGCTGACGACCGAGTACCAGGACGCCTGAGGTTGCGAACATACCCCCGTTTCCGACGACAACGCTGATGTCGACGCCGGGAACCTGGGCGGCGGCCTCAGCCCGCACCTGACGGACGCCCTCCTGGATGGCGAACATGCCGTACATGCCGGTGTGCGTGTACGACAAGCCGCCGCCGTTGGTGTTCAGCGGCAGCACGCCGCCCGGCTCGGTGTTGCCGTCGGCGATGAACGCCCCGGCCTCGCCCTTCGCGGTGAAGCCGAGCGCCTCCAGCCCGTAGATCGGCACGTGGGCGAACGCGTCGTAGATCATCAGGTGGTTGACGTCCGCAGTGGTGATGCCCGCCTCGGCGAACGCCGCCTGGCCAGCCAGCCTGAAGGCCTTCGACTCGGTGAAGTCGGCCATCTGCGAGATCATCGGCGCGTCCATCGACTCGCCGGTGCCGAGGATGTGCACGGCGGGCTTGGCGAAGTCAGCCGCGCGGTCGGCCGAGGTGACGACCAGCGCGCCGCCGCCGTCGGTGACCAGGCAGCACTCCAGCAAGTGGAACGGCCAGGCAACCAGCCTGGAGGCGAGCACGTCGTCGACGGTGATCGGGTCGCGGAACATCGCCCGCGGGTTGCGTGCCGCCCACTTCCGCTGCGCCACCGCCACGTAGGCCAGCTGCTCGTGGGTCAGCCCGTACTCCTTCATATAGCGCAGCACCGGGATCGTGAACGACGAGGTGGGTCCCGCCGTCCCGTAGGGTGCTTCGAACTGACCGGGGATGGACGACGCTCCGCGCGGGAACGGGGTAGCTCCAACTCGGGATCGGCCCGATTCGCCGTGGGTGATGAGAACCGTACTGGCGTAGCCTGCCCTGATCGCTGCCGCCGCGTGACGGACATGCAGCAGGAACGACGTGCCGCCCACCCCGGTACCGTCCAGGTAGCGCGGTGTGATGCCCAGCTCGTGGGCAACCTGCACTGGACCGGGCGCGTTAACGGTGGCGACGCCGTCGATATCGCGCATCCGCAGCCCGGCGTCGGCGACCGCGTTGACCGCGGCTTCGACGTGCAACTGCAGCGTCGAGTAGCCGGGCAGCTTGCCGACCTGGTTCGTCTCGGCGGCTCCGGCGATGATCACGCCGTTCTCCCGGCTCACCGGGCCGCTCCGGCCGGGCCGAAGAGCGGAACGCTGATATCGCCGCGCTGCTCGAACGTCACCTGCAGCTCCATGTCGAGAATCAGGTCCTCGGGCGTATTGGGGATACCGACGACATTGGTCATCATCCGCGGTCCCTCGGCTAGCTGCACGACCGCGATCGCGTACGGCCCGTCGCCCTCGAAGCCGCGCGCGGGCCGGTGATTGATCACGTAGGAATAGAGCGTGGCCCGTCCGCTCGCGGGGAACCACTCGACATCGGCTGAGCCGCACTCCGGGCAGATCGGCCGCGGGTAAAAGTACGGCTTGCCGCAATCCCGGCAGCGCTGCAGCCTGAGCTCGCCGCGGGCGCAGCCGTCCCAGAACGGCTGCGTGTCCGGGGTCGGCTCGGGGACCGGCTTGGCTTGTGCTGCTGGTGCCGGCTTACCGCGCGCTGGCGTGCCGGGCGCGCTCAAGCCGGCCTGCCCGCGGCCGGCCGGAACGACCGCTCGACCTGATCGGCCAGGTCGTCGATCTGCCAGGGTTCCTGGCCGATCAGGCGCACTACCGGCGCCATGTTGTTGTAGAGCGAAACCTCGTAGCCGGCGGAGTGCACGATCCGGCCGGTGAGCCAGCCCGAGCGCTCGCTGGCCAGGTAGGCGACTACGGTGGCGACGTTGTCGGGCGACCGCCGCTGGTCCTCATCGGACGGCCGGTCGCCGCGCCGCCGCTCGGCGGGAATCGAGTCGGTCATCCGGGTCGCGGCCGCAGGGGAGACCGCGTTGCAGGTGACACCGTACTTGCCAAGCGAGTTAGCGCAGGACCAGGTCAGGCCGACGATGCCCATTTTTGCCGCGGCGTAGTTCGGCTGGCCTGGCGCGCCGTGCAGGCCGGAGACCGAGGTGAAGTTGATGATGCGGTTCTGTGCCGTTTCCTCGCGCAGCGAGCGCCAGTGCGCGGCAGCGAACTTGGAGGTATTGAACGTGCCCTTCAGGTGCACCCGGATGACGTCGTCCCATTCCTGCTCGGACATGTTGAAGATCATCCGGTCGCGGAGAATGCCCGCCACGTTCACCAGCACGTCGAGCCGGCCGAACTCGGCGATAGCGGTCTTGATCAGTTCCTCGGCGGCACCATGATCAGAGACGTCAGCCCCGCTGGCGATCGCCTTGCCGCCGACCGCAGTGATCTCCCTGACCACGTCATGCGCCGGCCCGGTATCGTTACCGGAACCGTCTACCGCCGCACCCAGGTCGTTGACCACGACGCTCGCGCCCTCGCGGGCGAGCAGCACGGCAGTGGACCTGCCGATGCCCCGTCCTGCCCCGGTGACGATCGCGACCCGCCCGTCCAGGCTGCCCATACAGCTCACCCGATCCTTCGTGACACGCAGATGGCCCGATATTAGAACTCCTTTCTGGAATTATCACTGAGAACCACCTCACCTGTCTCCCGCGAGATGAAAGGGGCCGGCGCAGCCGTCATGGATCAGTCTGCGGCGATCGAACCGCCGACGCAGTGCGCGGTGCATGTCGGCCGCAGTCAGCACCTGCGCCCGCACCACCTGCGGTTGCTACCCGACGCTGAACTGGACCGGGCCCGGCGCTACCAGCTGGCCGCTGACCGGGACCGCGTCATGCTCGGCGCGGTCTTGCTGCGCCTCGCTGCGGCTCGTGCCGTGGGCGTCGAGCCGGGCGAGGTCGCCGTCGACCGGACCTGTGACCGGTGCGGCGATCAGCACGGCCGCCCGCGGCTGCCGGGCAGCGGCCTGCACGCCTCGGTGTCCCATTCTGGCGACCTGGTAGCGGTCGCGCTCACCGCTGCCGGACCCGTCGGCGTCGACGTCGAGGCTGTCCGCCCGATCGACTTCGTCGCGGTCGCTGACCGCATCTGCACGCCCTCCGAGCGAGCTGAGGTGCGCGGGCTGACCGACTTCTACACCGTCTGGACCAGGAAGGAGGCAGTGCTGAAGGCGACCGGCGAGGGCCTGGCCAGGCCCATGACCGACCTCCACGTCTCTGCCCCGTCGGCCGTCCCGGTCCTGCTGCGGCTAGGCAGCGACGCGCCGCCGGCCTGCCAGCTCACCGACATACCGGTCGGTGACGGCTACCGGGCCTGCGTCGCGGTACTCAGTGCCGGCCCCGTTACTGTCGCGACCCTCGACGCCGGCGAGATGTTGCGAACCGCCTCGACGTCCCCCGAGAGCTGAGGCTGGCCGCGCACGCCCGGGTGCTGCCGGCTGACCGGGTGAGTCCTCAGGGCGGGCTGGCCTCCCACACCGAAGCGTGCAGCGTCCGCCGGCCTTCCAGGGCAATGCTGGCCGGAAGCTGATAGGTCGCGACGCACTGGTAACGGCCGCGCGGAAAATAGGTACGGCCGATGTCGCCGGTGAGGACGCGGGCACCGCCGCTCGCCGCCAGGTCGAGGTACGCGCTCACTCGGTCGGCTAGCTCCTTCTCGTACCAGACGTCACCAGCAAGGACCACCTCCGGCACCGGGCTGAGGGCGGCCGCATCCTCGGTACACACCGGCGCGGCGACCCCGTTGGCCGCGGCATTCAGGTCGATCGCTGCCCTGGCCAGCGGGTCGGGCTCAGCGGCGATGGTCGCGGCGGCACCCGCGCGCCGCGCCGCGATCGCGACCAGTCCCGAGCCAGAGCCGTAGTCAAGAACACTGCGGCCAGCCACTGCGGCTGGATGATCAAGCAGGTAGCGGGCCAGCGCCTGGCCGCCAGGCCAGGCAACACTCCAGAACGGCGGCGGCAGACCGGTCTCGCCGGTTTCACGCTCGGTCTGCTCCCACAGCGCGTAGATGTCGCCGGCCTGGTACAGGCTCAGCTCGGGCAGGAACGGTACCGGCGCGAGCCGGGTAACCGCACGGACGAACTCGGCTGCGATCACGTTGTCAATCGTGCCTCCGTCCAGCGACCGCGGGTTCCGGGCGCACTATCGCGCCAACGGCGGCTGACGCAAGAAACCCGATTTGTAATGACAGATGCTCTTGCGGCGCCTCATCACTCGGAATATGAATTATCCGGAAGGGAGGCGTAATGAAGAAACGGTCACAGTCGACCAAATCCGCACGAAAGCTAGGTGCGGGCATCTTTACCTTAAGCATCGTATGCGCCTTCGGGATGGCAATGCTGACCGGGAGCACAGCTGCGGCGGCCGGCGCGGCAACATCCGCCACTGCTACCTTGGCGGCGCGGGGTGAGCTGGACTGTAACGGCTACAGCACTATCCAGAAGCCCCTGCACGCGGGTGAGTGCACCGACATTCGCGGCGACCTGGGTGTCACCAACTCCAACACCTGGGGTGGCAGGTTCTACGACAACGGCCACTACATCGGCCACGACGAACCGGACGCCACCTTTTTGTCCCACACGCCGGGATCTGGCGGCAACGTGAACTGGAACGTGACCCTCGGCCGCGATCCGACCGCCGCGCCGACAGCTACCAAGCCCGGACATGACGTATCGCACTGGTTCGAGCTATCGCCCGCGCCGTGGTTCTCGATGGCCATGTGCGACCCTGGCTCCTACCCGCAGGCGCCCTGTACGCCTAACTCAGACTCCAATGCACCAACCTGCTTCGGCCCGAACTGCACCGGCGGGCAGGGGGGCGGCTCTGCGTTCATGGAGATGCAACTTTACCCGCCGGGTAACGCGCCGTTCGTGGACAACGAGAGTTGCGACAACACGCACTGGTGTGCCGCCCTTACCATCGACAGCCTGGAGTGCACCACTGGCTTCGTGACGTGCAACCCCGGCTGCGTAGAACCCGTCAACTTTGCCTTCATCCAGAAGGACGGAGTTCCGACCGGGCCGCCTGCGCCGCAGACGGCCGAAGTCAGCACGTTTACGCCGAATAACTCGACGCTGCTGATGAACCCTGGTGACAGGATCGGCATTCACATGTTCGATGCCCCAGCGCCGGGAGGTGGTGATGCCTTCGAAGTCGTGGTGCACGACTACACGCAGCACACCACTGGCTTCATGCAGGCGTCGGCCGCGAACGGCTTCCAGAACACCTCGATCACCAACTGCGCTGGCACGCCGTTCAACTTCCAGCCTGAGTACTCGACCGCTGCGCAGGGCAACATCGTCCCGTGGGCCGCGCTGCAGACCGATATCAGCGCGGAGTTCGAGACCGGGCATTTCGAGCCGTGCACCTCGCTGAGCCAGGAATTCGCCAGCAACCCGTTCGACCCAGCGGACACGGGCGGCTCTTACAATAAGTGCTCTGGCCCCTATGAGAACGCGACCTCAGCCGATAGCACGACGCCGGAGACCGGGGATGCGATCTGCTACTACGCGGGCGATACGCACCCGGGCTACAACGGCCCAGGCACATCCACGCCGCCGAATGAGGTTACGGGCTGCCAGGACAACTTGTTCCAGAACGGTGACCTGGACTTCGACGGCACCCCGTACTACCCGGAGTGGCCGACCAGCAACAGACCGAACACCTACCCGTCGACGTTCGTGGAACGGTTCCCGACCACGAACGGCCATCGGCAGTACTCGCAGTTCTTCTTCCAGACCGACATCGCGCTGAGCGAGTCGACCTGCACGACAGGCAGTACGAGCGGTTGCACGGTACCGCCGCAAGGTCCGGGCAACTTCTACCCCTACTGGACACTGGTCCACTCGTTCGGCGCTTGCGCGCTGGAGTTTGGCAACGTCAGCGGCAGCCGGCCGTTCCTTACTGACTTCGGCAAGGACGCGCAGTACGGCCAGAACCTGCTGAGCACGCTCGGCTATCCCGAGTTCGAGAGCTCGGCGCACCAGAACACCTGCCTGCACCGGTCACACCGGTAGGAGGCGCATTCTCGGGGCAGGCGCCCAGCCCGTCGAACGCTGACGGGTGGGCGCCTGCTCGTTCCCGGCTCGGCCGGAATGCCTCAGTCATGGCACGATGCTGGAGATAGCCGGCCCGTTCCAGCGAGGGGAGCGCCCGATGGCTGAGCCACAGCACCAGAGCGAACCGCAGGGGCGCAGGCCGGGCGCCAGTTCCTGGCAGTGGGGGCGCACCGCGCAGACCCAGCGCGCCCTGCTGGACGCGGCGCGTGAGGTGTTCACCAGGCAGGGATTCGCCGAGGCAAGCATTGCCGACGTAGTCGAGCGCGCCGGGTCCAGCGTCGGCAGCTTGTATCACCACTTCGGCGGGAAGAGCGAGCTCTTCCTCGCGCTCTGGCAGGAGCATCAGCAGGCGTACGAAGATGCCGCGAGCACGGCAGTCGCCGCGGCCAGGCAGTCCGGGGTCGCCGACCCGGCTGAGCTCTTTGCCGCGGGCGCCCGCGCCTACCTGGAGGGCAGCTGGCAGCGCCGGGACCTGGCGATGCTGTTCTCCGCCGGGGACGGCCCGCCGGGATTCGAGGTGATGCGGCGGCACCGCGGCCATGAGTGGATCCGGCAGAACGACGCGCTGCTGCGGCTGCCGGACACCTCGCTGGACCGGCTCTACGCGGCCGTTCTGACCTCGGTGATCGGGGAGGGCGCCCGCGAGGTGGCGGCGGCGCGGTCCAGGGCACAGGCCGGCCAGATCATCGACGCGGTGATCGAGTACGTGCGCCGCCTGATGGCCGGCGGCCCGGCCCGGCCCCGGTAGGCGAGGACCGAGGCTCTTGACAGCAGCCGCGCGGCCAGGATTGCATCGCTTAGAACGTGATTCTAAGATTTGCCTGTCCGCCCGTAGTGTCACCCGCCCGTATAGTCGCCCGCGCCAGCCTGGCCGGCGCGGTCTCAGCCCGGAGGCCGCAGTGGAACTTGACCTTGGCCCGGACATTGCCGAGTTTCGAGCACAGACGCGGGAGTGGATCTTCGGCCACGCTCCGGCTGGCCTGGCGGAGCTGACCGACTGGAACAACGTAGTTACCACCGGAGGCTACGGCAGCGACCGCCGGGCGGAAGCGACCCGGCACCCCGCCTACGCGCAGTGGGAAGCGGAGCTGCAGCAGGCTCGGCTCATCTGCCCGCAGTGGCCGGAGGAATTCGGTGGCAAGGGCCTGGACGCGGTCCGGGTCGCGGTCTTCAACGAGGAGCTGTACCGGGCCCGGGTGCCGCGGGTCGTCCGCGGCATGGGCGAGAGCCTGGTCGGCCCGTCCGTCATCGTGCACGGCACCCCGGAGCAGCAGGCCTACTTCCTGCCCCGGATCATTACCGGCGAGGACGTCTACTGCCAGGGCTTCTCCGAGCCGGGCACCGGGTCGGACCTGGCCGGCCTGCAGACCAAGGGCGAGGTCGACGGTGACGAGATCGTCATCACCGGGCAGAAGCTGTGGACGTCGGGCGCCGCACGGGCGAACAAGATGTTCGTCCTGTGCCGCACCGACCCGACGGTCGAGAAGCATGCGGGCATCTCGTTCGTCCTCATCGATTTCACCGACCCGAAGGTCAGCTACCGGCCGGTCCGGCAGATGTCCGGCGCCGCCGAGTTCTGCGAGGACTTCCTCGACGGCGTCCGGGCGCCGATGTTCAACGTGATCGGCGGGCTCAACAACGGGTGGCGGGTCGCGATGACCACGCTCGGCTACGAGCGCGGCGGCAGCGCCTCGGTCCTGCACCTGGCCTACCAGCGCGAGTTCTGGGAACTGGCCGAGACCGCGCGCAAGCGCGGCAGCAACGCCGACCCGCTCATCCGGCAGCGGCTGGCCTGGGCCTACAGCCAGGTCGAGATCATGCGCTTCGCCGGCCTGCGGGCGCTAGCCGCTCTCGCTCAGGGTCGCCGGCCGGGGCCGGAAGCGTCCATCAACAAGCTGTTCTGGAGCGAGTACCACAAGAAACTCGGTGAGATCGCGATGGACATCGAAGGCACCGACGGGCTCATCCGCCCGGAAGGCGATGGGAACCACGGTTACCCGACGACGCACTGGCAGAACGTATTCCTGGCCAGCCGAGCCGGCTCGATCTACTCCGGCACCAGCGAGATCCAGCGCAACATCATCGCTGAACGAGCGCTGGGCCTGCCCAAGGAGCCGCGGGTGCAGGCGTGACGGCCGGCCCTGTCGTGCCAGCGAGCCCGGCCCTATCAGCCAGCACGGCCCTGCCAGGCACCCCGGCCACGACGGCTGCCAGTACCGATGTGGCCGCCGCGGTGCGCCAGCTGATCACGCCGGAGCGCCTGGCCGGCTTCTTCGCGCCGCGCAGCGTCGCGCTGGTCGGCGCCTCCGAGACATCCGGGTGGGCCCGGTTCATCGTGGCAGCCAGCAGCGCGGTCGGCTTCACCGGCCCGCTGCTGCCGGTCCACCCGAAGCACGCCAAGGTCTTCGGCCGGCCGGCTGTGCCTACCCTGCGCGACCTGGCTGAACCCGCCGACCTGGCCTTCATCCTGGCGCCGACGCAGGCAGTCGCCACGGTGATCGACGACGCGGCGGCCGCGGGCGTGCGGAACGTCGTCGTCCTCGCCTCTGGCTACCGCGAGGCTGGCGCCAGCGGCGTCGCGCTCGAGGAGAGCCTCGTCGCCGCTGCCGCACGGCACGACATCATCCTGCTTGGCCCCAACTGCCTCGGCTTCCTCAACACCGCCGCCAGGGCAGCCCCGTATGCGCTGACCGTGCCGCTGCCGCTGACCGCGGGGCCGGTCGGGATCGCGCTGCAGAGCGGGGCGCTCGCTAGCGTGCTGCTGGCGTTCGCCAGGGCGCACGCGATCGGCGTGAGCACGGTGGCGAGCCTCGGCAACGAGGCCATGATCACGACGGCGGACATGCTCGACTACCTGGTCGCGGACGAGCAGACCAAGGTCATCTGCATGTTCCTGGAGGAGATCGGTGACCCGGCTGCGTTCAGCGCGGCCGCGCTGCGCGCCGACCAGGCCGGCAAGCCGATCGTCGCGCTGAAGGCCGGGTCGAGCCAGGCCGGTCAGCAGGCGGCGCTGGCCCACACCGGTGCGGTGGCGGGCGACGACGCGGTCGTCGACGCCGCGCTGCGGCAGCTCAACATCATCCGGGT
>JAJYUU010000157.1 GCA_021792405.1 Actinomycetes bacterium | reverse complement strand
ACTCACCCGTCCTGCGCCAGTCCGACCTGCGCGCCGACACCATCGTCCCGTGGTGGCAAGGACGCCGCATCCGCTTCCAGTTCGCCTGACCAGAGGCCCGATTCGCTGCGTGGAAATCCGCGTTAGCGCCAGCTGCTGCTGCTCGCACCGCAAGATCGCGGGAAAGGAGACGCACAAACTTGCCGTGCCGGAGGACGAGATGAGAACGCCAGACACGCCAGAACGAGGTGACGGCGACCACGCGGATCACCCAAGCCGCGCCCGCAAGCCGAGTGCGTCCCATCCGGCAGCCGATTTTAACTCCGGCGGGCAAACCCCGCGGCTACCCGATCGGACTCCATCACCACCGTTGGCCGTGCGAGGGTGACGTCGTGGAAGTGACCGTGACTCATACCTTGAGCGCACACTTCGTCGAGGTAGCGGCCCCGTCGACCGTGCAGTTCGAGCACGACGGAGTTTCCGTCAGAGTCGCAGCGGCCATCAATCCGGACGCCGCATTCGCCACGATCACGTGCGCCGGCATGTCAGACATGGCTGACGACGCGCAGCTGAGCGACGCCGGGGGCGCGATAGGCGTCCTGTCGAATGCTCTGATCATGTTGCCCGACCCACATGACCAGCATTACGCGCCGGCAGTTGCGGCCGCGTGCCACAGAATCGAGGACGTCCTGAGGCACGTCGCCAGTGTTCTTCGCTGGCGATTCGGCGTGCACGGACACGACGCCGTGTTCAAGGACACCGCCGTCACGGCCCTGCTGGCAGACGGCCGGCCTCTCGGTCTGCAGCTTGTCCCCCGGGCCGCGATGGGCGACGAGCGGGCGCAGATCGAACCGGGTGGCCTGGCGGCAGTCGCAGACCTGGTGGCCTCCTCCCAGCGCGAGCCCGTAGCCCACGAGCTGTGGCGGGAAGCCTGGAACCTCAGGCACGCGAATCCCCGAAGCTCGCTGGTAATCGGGGTCGCTGCAGCCGAGGTAGGACTCAAGCAGCTCATCGCCTCATTGGTTCCCGATGCCGCCTCGCTGGTCGAGAACATCCCGTCACCGCCGCTTGAGGTTATGATGCGGAAAGTGCTTCCGACCCTGCCTATCCGAGCCGATGTCGAGCCGGGCAGGCGCGCTCCCCGTCATCTCCGCACGGCGATCACGACGGCAGTCGATGAGCGCAACCGCGTCGTTCACCTTGGCGCCACGCCACGCGGCGACCTGCGCGGTACCTTGCTCGCCATCCGGGAATTCCTGTACCTGCTCGACAAATACTCCGGACAGCCGTGGGCCGACGCGATGCTGACACAGACCACCCGATCGGCGCTAGCGGAGCCGCAAGAACCTGCGCGCGGCTGATACACGAAAGCCGCACTCCACGGCCGCCGACTCGCCCGAGAGGCAGCAAACGCCTGGGATCGCGGCACCTACGTCCGGTGGACGATGGCCGCGGGCTTCCCCCGCCCGACTCGGGCTTCGGTCTCTCGCAGGACGTGCTCCGGATCTATGGCTTGCGCAATGACTACGTGCATCCCGCCGCCAGCGCAGGAACGGCTCTTACTCCTGTCGCCAAGTCTGACAAGGCCATCGCCACCCTGCGTCTGGCCTTCAACGACATGTGTAGAGCCGCACGGGAACTCCGGCCGAGGCATGGGCGGACGACGATCAGGACGCTGTCGAACCCCGCAAGGGAGACTATGCGCAGCTCGTAGGATGGCGGCTCAACGCAGGTTCCGCACGCTGCGGGGAATACCAGCTCATGGTGTCGCCGACGTGATTTGCGTCGCGAGCTCGACCATTCCCCATCCGGCGATCTTCTGCACGAGGACTCCAGCTCGGTGCCGGCTCCCAGGGTCCGGCACGCGCAGCAGGTAACGCAGAGCCGGCTGCGCTTTCATCACCGTGTCCTGTAGCTGCACGGTATTGGTGGTGTTGTCCAGGATGGTCTCAAGCGCCGTCAGCGCGGCCGGTTCGTTGCCTTCGACCCGGTCGGTGATGGTCTGGGCGACCAGGCCGGGTGTCTCGATGGCTGGTGACGTCGTCAGTACCTCCAGGAGTTCCCCGAACTGCCAGGCGGCGTCCAGATAGCCGGCACGCCACCACCAGGGGAAGCCCGCCAGCATCACAACGGCGGCATCTTGGTCACCGTTACCTGCGCGTTCCTGTGCGCGTCCGCGCCACCAGGTCCATATGTCCTGTGCACGTCGGGCAACGGCCGACGCAGCCTCGCCTGCATGGAAGATGCGCCAGCCTAGACGGCCGAAGGCCGCGCCAGCCTCTGCCGGGCCGGCTCGGCGGATAGCCAGCTTCACGAGAGAGTCCTGTGTGTCCAGCGCGCCCCAAAGCAGGAAGAGCAGAAGGTGATCGAGTACCGCCTGCCGGGTGTTGTGCATGGTGCTGCGCCAGGCCCGCGGCGGGCGCCGCAGGCGGATGATCTCCCGTTCGTAGTAGGGCTTGAGCAGGTCCAGGAAGCCACGATCGCGGGGACCGCCGGCCAGTAGGTAGGCGTCGAAGGCGGCCTGGCCAAGCTGGTCGGCGGGCGTCTGCTCAGGCAGTTCAGCCGGGCCATGCTGGCTGACCTCGGATTCCGCAGCTGGTGAGCCGAACATCGCTTCAAGGTGCTCGCTGGTCCAGGCGGGAAGCCTGGCGTGAAGGAGCGGGAAGAACTGACCGTATACCGTTCTGACCGCGGTCGAGGCTTCCCGGCTGGGGTCGAGTTCGGCAGACAGCATCCTCGGGAGCGCCGGCGGTATGTCATCCTCGGTTCCGCCGAGCCTCAGCCACCAGTCGATTACGGCGATGAGGCAGGCAACTGCCTGGCCCCGGACCGAATTGAGCGCCCGGTCGGCGGGGTCGAGGGCGTCGTCTCCCGCCTCGTCGTCCGGTACGGGGTCGGGGCTCTTGAGCAGGCGGCCGAGTATGGCCAGGATCGTGTCTGCGTGTTGCGCGGGCAGGCCGGAGTTCGGTGTGGCCAGGGCGGCCTTGAGCAGCATCGCGACACTTCTATGGAGCCAGCGAGGTGAATCTTCCCGCTGCTCGGTGTTCCGTCCTTCAGGATCGGGCTGCTCGGCGATGCTGGCGGCCAGGCTCAGTACCGGGTCCCAGGCAAGATCCAGGGGCGGCGCGGCACCGTCCGCTGACCTGCTCCTGCCGCGTGCTTCGATCGCTTGCCGCAGTCCGTTCAGGAACGCGTTTACGTAACCGGGCTGGAGATCGGCGAAATCGAGGGCGTGATGCGAGTATTCGGCCGGCCGGGCGGCAACGTCCTCGGTGACCTGCTGGACGAGCGCGTACTCAGGGAACCGCAAGACCATGTGGGCCGGCGGTCTGTAAGCCCGGACCAGCTCAGTAACACCCGTGACCGTCATCGACGCGAGTTCCTGCGCGGACATCGGAGACTCGACCACCGGCTCGACCGACATCCAGTGGCTAAAGCCGGGATGCTCCGGCGCGCTGACACCTCGCGCCGCGAGCTCACTGGCGACCTCACGTAGCGGCTCGGGCAGGTCCGGGCCGAGTACCGCGATCCTGTCGGCGCGCCAGTGGTCCTTGAATCCCGCGACATATTCCCCCCCTGCCGGCGCGGCCGGAGAGCCGAGCATCTGGCTGATCTCCGCGTCGCCCATCGGCGGACCTCGCCGGATCCAGCCAGCGAGCTGAGCGACATCATCAGGCTCGAGGTAGGAGAGCATCGCCCTGGCTAGGGTTCCGTACTCCAGCCTTGTCCTGGAGTTGGCGAAGCGGGCGTTGTCCATCACCAGCGTCCGCGCGTAATCGCGAAGCGCCTCGAAGCGCAAGGCAGCAGCGGGATCTGCACCTGAGCCGTCCGTCTCCGACAGCGCCACGGCAAGCACGTAGTAAGCGATTCGCGTATGGAGGACAGCTCTGCGGCGCAGCAGCGCGATCAAGACACCGAGACCCCCAGTGCGGCGCACGTAGCTGAGCGCGCTGTCTCGTAGTCCGTCGATCAGATCGTCAGCGGCGTCAACGTGCTGGTTCTGGTCGTGATCGGCGATTGACGCCCGGCCGAAGCTGGTCATCTCTGCGCTGGCTTCATCGCCGATCGCGCGGTCGAGGGCATCGGCGAGAACGAGTACCCCGTTAAGGCCGGTGCGCTGAAGCGGGCCGGCGAGCATGGCGACGGCTTCGCTGAGCCAGTAACTCTCCTCCAGCCAGGTCAGGATCACCGACGCCAGCCGCTGGCCCGCTTCTTGCTTCCCCTCGCCCAGCAGCCTCGCCGCCAGTTCGCTGAGATCCTTCTCGTCCAGCGACCGCGAGTACGGGCCATGAATCCACGCGATCACATCGTCGGTGAAGCCCGCTGCCGAGTCTGCTGGGAGGCGCAGGAGCGCGGCTACAAGGTCCCGTTGCACCATCGGATTCGTAGTGCCTGCGACGCTCTTCATCACTGCGGCCGCTGTAGCCGGTCCCTGATCGGCGACACGGCGGAGGTACCCCGACAATGGCCAGATGTCGACGCGCACCGTACCGTCGGCCTCGGCGACCGGCTCCGGCACGCGCTCTGGGTCAAACCAGCCGTCATTAGCTAGCCGTTCCAGCCAGCGCGGGTTTTCCAGCCGGCTGAAGAAGTACTGCAGCCGGGCGGGGTGGGCCGTCAGGCTCTGGAGCCTTTGGATCTGGGCATCAGTCGGTTCCGGCCATACGCCCAGGCGTTCATCGGTCACCGCGCGCCTCACGATCAAATTGCGAGTTCTCCGCGCCAGCGGCGGTCCCCGGGTCCGTGCCACCGCTGCCACTGGTCGCCGCATCCTCACCCTTTTGCGGCCCGGGCTGCCATTTCGTCTCCGCCAGGAGCTCATCGAGGTCAGCGACGTGCTCAAGCGGAGCCAAGACCCCGCGCATGACTTCTTCCAGGAAGGCGAAGTCCTGGTTCAGGTCCCCCTCGGTAACTGGCGCTGGTCTCTTGTCAAAAGCATGGACAAAAGGGAAGAACGTCTGATCAATGATCCTGACCCAGCGTCGCACGGCGGGATCGCGCTCGGCACGCGTGTGCCCGCCGGGCGCATGAGGCTCAGCGATCATCATGGCCGCGCGGCGTGCGCTATTGCCTCGGACTCGGCTCGCGGCGACCATCTCGGCGGCCGCCGCCACGACCGGGCGGGGAAGCAGCAACATCGGAACGTCGCTGCTGACCTCGCCGCACTGGGTGAAGTCGGCTGGATCGTCAGGCAGGCTCGCGGCTTCCCACGCCTTGATGAATTGCGCGGATCTCACGTCGCTCTGGCTGCGGTCCAGCTTGACCACCCCCATCGCGTCCGGGAGATGAAGGCAAAGCTCCCGGACCGCGTGAGCGAGATGAGACATCCGCGCTGGAGCCTGTGGCGCGGACAAAAAATAAATGGCCGACGCGTAGTACTCGGCGAGCAGGTCGCTCCGCTCAGCCAGCTGGGCATGCAGCTTCTGACGGGACTCTGTCCACCCGTCGCCACTGCTTGCTGGCCAAGCCGACACGGAACCTAAGGATCGCAGATCCGCTGAGTCACACCAACTCCCCGAGCAGGAGCGAGGTCCATGCATTTCACGGCAGCCAATATCGACTCCAGACTGAGCGAGCTGCGCCGTCCTGACGCCTGACGTCGCGCCGCATCCTGACCGTCGAGCGCGTCTGGCGCCAGGCGACGGGTGCGAGCGCTGGCTGATCATGTAGCGTCCGCGATGCGTGACGCCCTGCAAGGCTGGACGTGGTCAGCGCAGCGCTCCGGTGAGGTGCAGGCCGAGGACGGCGGCGGCGAGCTGGGCTGGCACGAGCACGGACCCGGCGGCGGTGTACTGCCAGGAGCGCAGCGTGGCGCCGGAGTCGCGGGCGATGCGGCGGCAGATCACGGTGGCGACCGAGCCGGTGATCAGCAGGCCGGGGCCGATGGCGGTGGCCAGGATGGCCGCCCACAGCCCTGGTGTCCCGGCCGGGCGGAGCGCGGCGGCGGCAGGCAGGTTGTTCACCGCGCAGGCGAGCGCGGTCCCGGCGAACATCTGGGCGGCGAGCCCGCCGCGCAGCGTGATCCCTGTTGCGAGGATGGCGCGGATCGCGGTGGCGGCGGCGAACATGGGGATCAGGTCCAGCGCGGCGCGGCCGGATGGCCGGGTACCGGCCCTGCGGGCGGGGCCGGTTCCGGCAGATGCCAGCCATCGGCTCAGCAGCCCGACGGTGACCGCCACGACCAGCAGCCAGGCGAGCCATGAGCCACGCAGGTAGGCCAGCGGCGACACGGGGTCGCGGGCGAGCAGGAGCAGGCTGGTGATGTTCGAGGTCGGCAGGAGGAACGAGGCGGCGTTGGCGGTGATCGCGACCGCCACGGCGAGCCGCCCGGCGGGCATGTCGTGGCGGCGGGCGGCCTCCAGGGCGACCGGCATGGCCACGACGACGGCGACGTCGAGGTTGACCAGCCCGGCCAGCAGGGCGGCGAGCGCCAGGACCGATGCCGCTGCCAGCGCGCGGGGTGCCTGGTCGCGGATCAGCAGGCGGGCCAGCGCCCGGAGGAGCCCGAGCCGGCCGGCCGCCGCCGAGCCGGCGATGATCGCGGCCAGGGTCGCGAACGGCCCGGCCGTCGCCCAGGCGGCGGCGGGCAGCGCCCGCGGCCGGAGGCAGGCCGCTGCGGCCATGAGCACGGCCCCAGCCGTCCATAGCACCGCAGGAAGCCGATCGCGAGGTGACGTGATCCTGGCGGATACATCAGGACTTCCGGGCGTAACAGTGCGCATGGTTCCCCGCATCTGGCTGAATTCGCTGGTCGCTGATGGTACGGTCGCTGTGCCACCTGCTTAGGATGTTACATGATGATGTCAGATTATGACGAAGGCGGTGGGCCGGGCCGCCACCGGGACGACGAGCTGATGGCCATCCCCCGGCTCGCCGAGCGGATCGGGGTCACCCCGCGCGTGCTGCGGTACTGGGAAGAGCAGCAGCTGATCAGCCCCACCCGCGAGCACGGCAAGCTGCGCTACTCACCGCGCGACCTGGCCATCGCCGCGCTGATCCGCCGGCTGCTGGACGCGGGCGCCGGCGTCGAGGGGATCCGGATGCTCAAGCGGCTGGCCGAGCGCGACGTGCGCCGCGCCGCAGTATCCGGGGACGAAGCGGCGCTGGCGGAGGAGGCGCTGCGGATCCTGTACCAGCGCAAGGCCTTCGGCGAGGAAACCGGAACCGGCGAGGAGCACTACCCGCAGCGCAAGCCGCCGCCCCCGCCCCGCCCGCACCACGGCGGCCCGCGCGGTCCCAAAGGCCGCGGCCGGCCGACGTCTCCGTGATCAGACGCCACCTGGCGGCGGCGGCCGCCCAGCAGGCGATCCCGGCCTGCCGCGCTCGCGCATCGTCGATCAGGGCAGACCTCGCGGCGCAAAAGCTGCTCAGCAAGCGCTGGCCTGCTCGCCGCCTGGTACAGAGAACGGCATAGAGTCCCAGCGCCGGCCGGCGGCGCCGCCGCATTCTGACCGCTGACATTCGCTGGGACATACTGCCACGTCGAGCAGCCAGAACGATCATGGTTGTTTGCTCGTTGTTTGCTCGGCTGCCCCGGTACCACCCGTCAGCAACCGGCACAGTCCGGCACCGTGACTCGGCCCGTCTCGGCCCCGACGTGCACGGACCGGCAGCGCGTGATAGCCTCCGGTATAGGCTGATACCTTGCAGAGTAGTAAAAATCGGACTCTTAATCCGCGGGTTCGGGGTTCAAGTCCCTGGCGGCGCACCCGTCCGTTGTGCCCCTGACCTGGGCGTTCTCCGTGATCCTGAGATCTTCGGGCATGGCGCACCGGCGGATGTTTGCTCGATGTTTGCTCATTTGCAGTGATCTTGGTAGCGCAGCCTAATCTGGCAGCTGAGCCGAAGCGGCCACGGTGCGCGACTGACGGGACCCCGTCGGCGTAGAGGCGGCTATGCTCGCCCAGATTGGCATCTGGCGCTGAGGGGTGGGAGGGGCGATGACTGACGCGGTCGTGGGCCTGGCCGAAGCTATCAAGGCTTTGCGTGAGGAGCTGATGACCGCGATCGCGGAAGGTCAGGGTGAGCCAGTGCAGTTCCGGCTCGCGCCGATCGAGCTGTCGCTGCAGGTCACCGTGACAAAGGGAGCGGAGGGTAAGATCGGCTGGCACGTCCTGGCGCTGGGCGGAAAACTCGAATCAGGCTCGACGCAAACGCTGAAGCTACGCCTGGAACCTGTGCAACTAAAGGACGACGGGACCGCGTCGGACAAATTCACCATAGCTGATCAGGCCGAGACCTCCCCTCGCATCGGGCCACGAGGCGAGCCGAGCACCTAGAGAGAACTAGACCACCGTGACGGAGAGGCTCGCCGCTGCCGCTGCAAGCTGGCGTGGCATCCCATCAGACCGCGTAGTCGCGGTGCTGGCTGATCTCCAGAACGGGCGGACTCAGATTGGGTCCGGCTACCTTGTCGCCGGGCGTCGGGTTCTGACCGCGTATCACTGCATTGTGGACGCGGCAACCGGCCAGCCAGCGGCGTCTCTGCGTGTCGTGCGCCTGTCCGACGGTAGAGATGGTCGAGTCGTGGTTGTAGCGTACGCGCGTGATGCTGCGGTGCTGGAAGTGCGCGACTCCGCCTGGTCACCGGTCGTGCTGGAGCCGGTCCAATTCGGGCGCGTAGATCGCCAGCGCTCCATGGAGCTGCGTGATTGTCAAGCTGTGGGCTTCCCGGCTTGGCAGATTGATCCTAAGGATCATAGTCGCAACGTAGCCGAGCTGCACGGGACGATCCGCGCCACCGAGGGCATGGAGTCGGGGTACCTGGTCATGCGAGACACTGATCTCGCCGACGTCACCGCGCCTCCCTCTGCTCGCGATCACGACCTCCAGGACTCACCCTGGGGTGGCCTGTCAGGAGCACTCGTGTTCTGCCAGGGCCTGGCCCTGGGAGTGATAGTCGAGCATCATCCGCGGAAAGGGCGCTCCGCGCTTCGGATCTTGCCGGTTGACCAACTGACGCGGACGGCCCCGGGTCTCGAGTCGGGCCTTTCGGAAGAGGACCGGTTCGTCGGCGCGTCCGCAGACACCGAGCCGGACGTCTACGCTGTGGCCGCCGCCCTCGCCCTTCCGCTGGTGAATGAGATGCCGCTGACCGGAGAGTACGATCTGCCGGTCAATGTGACCCCGGCCGCCGACGGCACTCCTCCCAGCGGGGATTCTCCCGGTGGTGCTATCACGGTTGATGTCATCATGCGCGGCCCCATGGAGGCGCTCGGACTTGCCGCCGCGTTCGACGAGGCAGTGGCCAATGAGCAGGTTGACCCGGCTTCGGCCGCATCGAACTTCGTTGAGATTGCTTCGCAGCTCTACGCTGATGGATTCGCTCCGCACGGAGACGCGATACGCCGTCGTGCCATGCAGGCATATGTGGCCGCTGGGCGCAGTTCTGATGCTGTCCGGCTGCAGCTGCAGCTTGCGAGCGAGGCACTGCTTGCAGGACGTTGGGGTGACGCTTCGATTCAAGCCCTTGCACTCAGTCAGCTGATGGACGGCTCCGGCGATACCGTACCTACAGGTCTGGCTGCTGCCGGGGCTGCCTTGCAGGCCCTGACCGCGTTGATAGACGACCCGGTCCTGGCAACGGAGAATGTGTCCGCGGCATTCAATGTGGTCGTCGGTCATCTGCAAACCGTCCTCGATCAGCTAGCCGTCGACGCGACCGACTTCGCACTGCTCCTGCCGGTGATCGCGACCATCGCGGCGACGGCCGCCGAGGTTGCCATCGCCACAGAGGTGCCGACGCCGTTCCTCGTATCCGCATCGGCCACATTTGACCAGATAGTTGATGCTCTCCGGGGTAGCTCCAGCACCTCATCTGCACGGCTGAGTATCCGGTTGCGTCTCGCGACAGCTGAGGCGCAAGATCCGGACGCCGACCACGGCGACAGGTGGCGACGGCTGCATCAAGAGGCAGCCTGCTGGAAGCTCCGTGACGAGGACGCAGCGCTTGTCTTCGGGCGATATGCGCGTGCGAAGGCGATAGGCGCGGCGCCAGGGGAAGCTGACCTGGCGTGGCGCCGGGCAGTCGAGTTCGGCGGTCGCGCAAAGCTCTTCTTGGATGCCGCAGAGTGGCTCTCCGCTCAGTGGCGGCTACGTCACCTCTACGGCCCGATAGACGTGAACGAGATTCAAGCCCTCCGCCAGATGAGCCAGCTACTCGCCAAACAGGCGTCCGACCGGCTAATCCCTGCAGGTGATGCCTGGCTCGAAAGCTTGGAGGCGATGCGCCGCAGCGACCAAGGACTCCGATCTGCCGCGCTCGCCGCGCAGCGTCTTCGTGTCCTGTCTGCAGCCGCCGGCCTATGGGAAGAAGAACTGCGAGCTCACAGCCTGCTAGCAGACATCTTCGAGCGCAGCGGCGAGCCTGCACTGGCGGCTGTTCACCACGTGCGCGCTGGCGAGGCGCCGTCTCTGATCGTCGGGGCGCGAGAAACCGCTGGCTTCGTTGATGTCACTCGTGAACTGCGCCGACGAGCGCCGGCCGAACGGGCTGCCGCGTACTCCATGCTCGCCGCCCAGGGTGACCTGATACCAGACTCCGTCCTGGAGCCCATCGGCAGGCACGCCGCCGAAGACCTCGAGGCAGTAAGGGAAGGCAAGATCGCCGAAACTCCATTTGCAGGCCCTGGCGTGCTCCGCTCGGCTACTGATGCCGCCGCCGCGATCGCCGCCCGGCTTCCCGCCGATGTCGCCGAACGGGTGATGTCAGCACTCGACGGTCGGCTCACCGCGGAGAAAGGGACGATTGCGTGGACGGACGAGTCACATCTGAAGCTGCTGGCCGCGCTCGCCGCCGGTGATAACGACGGGACTTCCGTCGCGGCCATGGAACGGTTCTCGCGGCTCCTGGCGATACAGTCGCCTGCTCTGCGGAGCGGCGGTCGAAGCCTCGGGCTTGTAGTCCGCCGTCGCCCAGCGGATGTCCGCCGCATCCTGACGTCACTGGCCCAGCAGGGCAACGATGAGGCCGCGGAAATGCTTGCGGGATGGAGCCTCACCGGCAGCCCTGGCAGGACGGCATCCAGGAACCCTGCCGACGAGTCCGCATGGCTTGCCGCACTTCCGTACGCGGAGCGCGCGGCCAAGAGGCTCGCCGCGGCGCCAGCCGGAACGCCCGGGTCGGCATCACTGTTCGTCCACTTCGCGCGGGATGCGGCGCTCGTAACTATCCTCGACTCAGCTGAGATCGACCAAGCGCTCACCGGCCTGCTCCGGGTCGCGATCGATCACCTGCACCTGTCCGCCACCCGTAAGCAGGCGCTCGACGCGGCGAGCATCCTCGTGGCCGGCGAGACGGGGGATGGGCTGGGCTCACGTCGGCTCTCAGAAGTATTTGACGTCGCGTGCGGCTTTGCGCGGGGAGAGCACGACGGAAGCGCGATGGACGAACTGACCAACTCTGCCCATCCGCTCAGTTCGCTGCGCATAAACATGGGCGACGCCTCGCTCACAGGCGACGGCTTGCACCTAGCTGCGCGCTCGGCACGGGGAGACAATCAGCGGATCGTCGTGCTAGAACTGGCAGCGGCCATCATTCGTAGCGAGCCAAGCGAAACCGTACTTCACGATGTGGGGAGGGCAATCGTGGCGCTCGGATCCCTCGATGGCGGACCCGATTCGCTTTCGACCGCGCTGCTTGCCAGATCCGCTTCGCCGTCGCTTCGCGCAGTATCGGCCGTTTACTGGGCAAAGGTCTACGGCTCAGCGACCGCGACGAGCGAACCAGCCAGCACCGGTGCCGAGCTGGCCCGAGACGCGTCGCCGATTGTCCGCCGGAGCCTGGTGGCACAGCTAGCAATCGTTGCAGCTGACAGCGGCCTTTGTTCGGCAGGCAGAGCCGTCGTGGACATTATGACAAGCGACCCAATTGCTGACATCCGAGAAGCAGCTATAGCTATTCAGGCAACATAAGCACCTGATCAGTGGGCAGAGAACGGCTGGTCGCCGATACCGGCCTTGTGGCCGGACCCGAATTATTCGCCACCGTCAACGGTGAACTGGCCTTCGATCGCGGCATTGATGACGCGGTGCGCGCGCTCGCGGACCTCATCGCGCTGCCCGGCAAGGTTCGCCTCGACCGTCGCGGCGGGCATGCCGAGGATGCGCTGGGACTGGGCGGCTAGCTCGGGGAACGGGCGGAGAGCTGAGGTGACGGCTTCCAGGTTCTCCGCCCATCCGGCTTTGAGCATGCCGAGGTCGGAGATCCGCCGCCGCGCCCGGTTTTCCAGTCGGTGATGACGCCCGGGCGGTGCTGGTCGGCCTCGGGCAGGGCGGTCAGTGCCTGCAGGACGCGGGTCAGGTGCGCGGGCCGGCCGTCGTCGAGGGCGGCCATCATGCCGGCCAGCAGGGTGCGGGCGCTGAGCTGCCGTTCCCGCACGCCGGCCGGCAGGGCCTGCTCGATGACCGGGGCGATGCCGCTGGCGTCGATGACCTTCTCGATCGCCGTCAGCGGCATGCTCACCGCGGTTACCGGGCCCG